>CAZSBL010000244.1:0-2597 GCA_964605205.1 uncultured Gemmatimonadaceae bacterium | reverse complement strand
CGTGTGCTCCGCGCCTCCGCGTCTCCGCGGTTTTCTGGGCGCCGGTCACGCGCGACCGGAGGCCTGCTAGCGATGCCCTATCGGCTCACGACCTTCGGCACGCCGTCCCTTGTGGACGAGCACGGGGAGACGCCCTCGGGGCTCGGGCCGGGGAAGCCGCTGGCCGTCCTCTGCTACCTGGCGCGGGAAGGGGAAGTGCGGCGGGAGCGGATCACGGCGCTGCTCTGGGGTGAGACCACGGAGTCGAAGGCGCGGAACGCGTTCCGGCAGGCGCTGCACCGGATGCGGTCGGCGCTGGGCGACGACGTGGTACCCCACGACCCGGACACCATCCGGATCGCCGCGGCGGAGCTCTGGGTGGATGCCGTGGAGTTCGAGCGGGCGCTGGAGGAAGGCCGGCCGGAGGACGCCGTGGACCTCGTCGCCGGGGACTTCCTCGAGGGGTTCACCGTGGGCGAGCCGGGGTACGACCACTGGGCCGATGGCGAGCGGGCCCGGCTCCGGGGTCGCTACCTGGCGGCGCTCCGGGACGCCGCCCGGCAGGCGCTGACCGAGGGCCGCACCGAGGAGGCCGTCCACTTCGCCCGGCGGCTGGCCGAGGAGGACCCGCTGGACTCCACCGCCGCGGTGCTGGAGGCCCGCACCCTCACCGCCGCCGGACGGGGCGAGGAGGGCCGTCGCCTGCTCCAGGAGCACGCCGACCGCTACCGCGCGGACGTCGGCGACGAGCCGCCCGAGGAGGTGGCCGACGCGCTGGCCGGGCTCGAGGGCGTCGGAGAGGATGGGGCGGACGGCGTCGCCGGGAACGGGTCCCTCCGGGACGAGCCCGTCCTCCACCCCCACGCCCTCCCCCGGCTGGTGGCGGCGTGGCGGGCCACCGTGGACGACGAGGCCGCCGGCGTGGTCCGGCTCACCGGCGCACCGGGCTCCGGGAAGACGTGGCTGGTGGACGAGCTGGTCCGCCGGGTCCGGCCGCTGGACCGGCCCATCGTGCTCCGGGGCGCCGTCCGGATGGGGCGGGACGGGCTGCCGTACGCGCCGGTGGCGGAGGCGCTGCGGGGCGTGCTCCGGGCCCGGGGGCTGGCCGGTGCGTCCACGCACCTGCTCGGCGAGGCGGCGAGGCTGCTGCCGGAGCTGCGGGACCGGTTCGACCTCCCGGAGCCCGGCGCCATCACCGACGAGACCGGCCGGCTCCGGTTCTTCGAGGGCGTGGCCAGCGTGCTGGATGCCGTCGCCTACGAGCAGCCGGTGCTGGTGGCGCTGGAGGGGCTCCACGACGCCGACCCGCCCACCGTGGAGCTGGCCCACTTCCTGGCCAGCCGCCTCGGCGACAGCCCCATCCTCTTCGTGCTGGTCTGCGACGGCACCGGCGCCAGCCGGGAGCTGGCCCGACGGTTCGAGGGTGTGGCCGACCTGGTGGAGCTGGGCCCCGTGCCCGAGGACGTGCTGGAGGCGTTCCTCGAGGCCCGGGCGGCGGAGACCGGAGACCTGGGCCCCATGGCCCGGGCGGAGGTGGCGGCGGTGGCCGAGGGCAGCCCCGGGAAGGCGCTGGAGCTGGCCCGGCGCCGGGCCCGGGGCGAGCGGATCACCGGCGTGCCGGCGCCGCTGGACGACGTGGTCCGGAGCCGGATCGCCGGCTGCACGCCCCGGGAGCGGCGGATCCTTCTGGTCCTGGCGCTGGTGGGCCGGCCGCTGCCGGTGCGGCTGGTGGCCGCGGCCACGCACCTCCCCGAGGGGAACGTGCTCGAGTCCATCGAGCCGCTCCGGGGCCGGGGGCTGGTCCGGGAGCGCGACCGGGGGATCCAGCTGCCCGACGGGCCCGCCCGGGCGCTGGTGCTGGAGTCCGTGGGCGGCGCCGGCCGGGGTCTCCTGGCCGGGTGGACGGCGGAGGCGCTGGCGGCGGAGCGGGCCGGTACCGATGGCGAGCTGGCGTCGCTGGCGGCGGAGGCGGGCCGGCGCGAGGAGGCCGCCCGGTACGCCGAGATGGCCGGGCGCACGGCGGCCCGGCTGGGCGCGGTGGAGCTGGCCGGGGAGCACTGGCGCCGGGCGCTGGAGTGGACGGAGGACGGGGAGACCCGGGCCCGGCTCGAGCGGCTGCTGGAGGGGCTGGGGGAAGGGGCGAGGCGGTTGGGCGCGGGAGATTCGGAAACGGGTACGGGAACGGAAGCGCCCGCGGGCACGGAATCGGGTCAGGGGTCGAGCACAGGCACAGGCACACGCACAAGGGTGCTGGGGGTGGCGGCGGGGGCGACGTTCGTGGTGGCCCTGGTGCTTCTCGGGCTCTTCGGGTGGCCGACCCGGGGGGTGCGGGGGCCGGGGCCGGTGGAGCGGATCGTTCGGGACACGCTGGTGCTGGTCCGCACCGACCCGGACGGTGAGCGGACCCGGCTGGGGTTCACCGGTGACCCGGCCACGGCCCTCGCCGGGCGGCCGCTGAACCTGCCGGCGCCGGAGACGCCGCGGTGGGTGGAGTCGTTGACCGCCGCGGGGCTGCCGGTCCTGGCGAGTCCGGCCGGGGAGCGGTTCGCGGTGGTGTCTTCGAGCTCGAGTACGGGGTCGGGTCCGGGGTCGTCGCGGGGCGGGGGTGGCGGCGATTC
>CAZSBL010000243.1:0-2637 GCA_964605205.1 uncultured Gemmatimonadaceae bacterium | reverse complement strand
CGCCTTATACCAACGAGTTGGCCGATCCGTGTCTAAACACACTGTCGAACGCCTGACGGCTGGTGGACGAGGATGTCCAGCTCCGGGAAGTCCGCTCCCTTGCCGCTCACCTGCTCTCCCTCCCCGCATGGATCTCGTCGCCCGGCTCGGGCGCGTCCCGAAGGAACCGGATGCGGGCGGCCCGTCCGTTCCGGACCACCAGAAGGCCGGTTACCGCGAGCACCACCGCCAGGATGGCGCGGGTGTCGGGGAGTAGTCCCGAGACACTGACGAACGCGACCACGGCCACGACTCCGGCAGCGGTGAAGCGGAGCAGTCCCGTGCGCAGGCCACCGGTGATGAGGACGCCCGCGGGTACGGCCGTCGCGCCGGCCGCGATCAGGGCCGGGGGACCGCCCCACCAGGCCACCCCGGCGAGGGCGCTCGCCAGCGCCAGCGCCAGCAGCCAGTGGGCCGTTCTGCGAACGCGCCCCGGGGAGCCGTACCGCACCACACCGGTGCGGGGGGTAGGTCGATGCGCGCTTCGCATCACGCATCCGCCCCCCCGCCAGCGGGACTCCCACGACCAGGACCAGGGGCAGGCCCACGGCCATGACGGCGCCCGCGATTCCGGCGGACGCGAGCGCCGCCACGCCGAGCACCGCGGCGGTGGCCAGCAAGACGCTCCCGAACGCGAGCTCCGGAAGGCCGTCCTCGAACCAGTAGGATTCCGCTCGCCGGCGGGCTTCGGCCCGGTCGGTTCGCGCCGCCTCCTCGCCCTTCACGGGGTCCTCCGGGCCGCGGCGCGCAGAGCGGCCGCGAAGTCCACGCGGCCGTGCCCGCTCACATCGTCCCACCCCTCGGGTCCCAGGTCCCGGGCGGTGGCCGTGATGATCTCGATCACCTCGTCGACGGTCGCGTCGGGTCGCGCCGCGCGAACGAGTCCGGCGAGGCTCGACGCGACGGCCGTCGCCATGGAGGTGGCCCCGCTCGACAGGTCGGCGTACGCGCCGTCCCACTCCTGCTCCGGCGCCCCGAGCGGCGTGTCCCGCACCCCGTAGAGCCCGGCCTCGTGGGGCTGGAGGACCCGGAGATCCCGGGACGGCGCCACCACGTCGAGTTGCGGCGAGCGGTTCGAGGCCTGTCGGACGTCCACGCCGCCCGACACGGCCGTGGTGTCCCAGGGTGTGTCGTCCAGGTTCGTGGCTCCGACCACCAGCACTCCGTCGGGCTCTCCCGGATAGTCCGCCACGACGGCCCCGTCGTTCCCTGCCCCGAGCACGAGGAGGACGTCGTGCCGCCGAGCGTACGCGAAGGACTCCTCGAGATCGCGCAGGCCCTCGGGTGTTCGGGACAGCAGGGCGGTCGGCAGGAACAGGCTCAAGTTGATGACCGAGACGTCCGCGTCGACCAGGCTGCGGATTCCGGCCGCTGTGCTCCGGGCCACGTGCTCGGCCCACGCGAGCCCGAATGTCTGGATCTCCGAGGCGTGGGCCATCATCTCCCGTCGCACGTCCGCCTCGGTGGCATCGAGATTCTCCTGCCGGACCCGCTGAAGGAGCAGGAGCAGCGCGTGCTCCAGCGTCCCGATGGAGGCGGCCACCCCCTCGCAGCCGGAGGCGAGCCCCACCGCACCGGAGTCCGGATCGGCGAGACGGGCTACCATGAGGCCCGCGACGGCCGTGCCGTGACCCTGCACCCCCGCGACCGAGGTGTGATGTACGCCGTCGGCGTAGAAGTCGGGCCGGAGGACGTGGCGGAGCCCGGGATGGAAGAAGTCGAAGCCCGTGTCGACCACGCCGATGCGACACGTCTCCGCCGTGGGCCCCGCCAACTCCCAGGCCTCCTGCACGCCGAGCAGATCGAAGAGGGGCCGCTGCGCCTCCGGAACGGACGGCGCGCTCTGCGCCCGAAGCGGGCCGCCGGGGTGCGCTGAACTGGAGCGTTCCATGGTGTCCCAACGCGCCAGGGGCATAGTGATGATCCCCGACCACGCGAACCTATCCACCGCCGACCGTCGCATCCGCCTCGTCCTGCTCGTATTCCTTCCCGTTCTGTTCGTCGCCAGCGGCCCGGGCAAGGAAGGTCTCGAGGTGGTGCTGGACGATGGGGTAGGGGCGTGGCGGTGGGCCGGCGGCGGCGGTAGACGACGGAGCGGTCGGCGGTGGGGATGACGCTGTGTGCCGGCCGACTGTGATCCCTGGCCCAGGAGGATCGGGTACGTGTGGAGGTGGCCATGTCCCGGAGGGTTCCGGGTGGTCCGGGGCAACGCCATGGCGGATCGGGATGACCTGAAAGCCGTCAGGGGCGCGGGTAGACCGTGCGGGACCCGGTAGCCAGCGGAATCCGGATAATGCTCAGTCGACACATCAAGCAGGAAGCGTGTCCGTGGAACGGGGCGAGGACGCTGGCGGTCAGTGCGGAGCCGGACTACCTGCCCAGGCCGTCACGCGAGTTCGAGGTTCGATCGCCGTCGGCGCCTGCGGCGCCTCGCCGAGCCGCTTCGCGGCGTTCGAGTTCGAGGGTCGCGGACGCCGAGGGTTCGCGACGAACAGCCGAGGCTTCCGGGCGGGCGCAGGGTTCGTCGAACCGCCTGCCGGGGACCGACGCGCCGTCGCTGGTCGAGCTGCTGCGGGTGGCGCTGGACCCGGCGGCGTG
>CAZSBL010000242.1:0-2689 GCA_964605205.1 uncultured Gemmatimonadaceae bacterium | reverse complement strand
CGGGGTGTGGACGGGGCGTGCAGCCCGCGGAGACGTGGCGCTCGGGGGTGATCACACGTACGTTACCCGACTCGGGCCGGCGTCCGCTCGCGGGGGTCGGCGATCCGTTCCGCTGGGACCGCTCGATGGCCACGCAACCGGAAAGACCGACGGTGTACGACCAGGAGGGCGAAGCGCTCCTGGTGGTGGAGCTGGAGCAGTTCGAGGGCCCCCTCGACCTGCTGCTGCACCTCATCCGGGAGCAGGACATCGACGTTTTCGACATCCCGATCGCGCGGATCACCGCCCAGTTCCTGAAGGCCATCGAGGGGATCGATGTGCTGGGGCTGGACCGGGCCGGTGAGTTCCTGGAGCTGGCGGCCACGCTGATCCGGATCAAGTCGCAGATGCTGCTGCCTCGCCCGTTCGATCCTTCGGGCGAGCTGGAGGACCCACGGGCGGAGCTGGTGCGGCGGCTGCTGGAGTACGAGCACTTCCGGGACGCCGCGGGTCGGCTGGAGGATGCCGAGGCGGATCGCTCGCGCCACTACGGCCGCGGGTACGTGCCACCGAAGCCGCGGGTCGACCCGGAAGACCTGGATCTGGAGGTGGACTGGGCCGATCTCTGGGAGGCGCTCTACGAGGTAATCGAGCGGGCGCGTCCCCCGGAGCAGCACCACGTCCATGGCCGGCTGGTCACGCTGGAGGAGAAGATCGAGCTGATCCTGGACGCGCTGAGTCAGATGACACGGGTGGAGTTCCAGAGACTGCTGAAGGAGCACCCGGACAAGATGCACGCGGTGGCGACGCTGACGGCGGCGCTCGAGCTGGCTCGCCGGCGCCAGGTAGCGATGCGTCAGAGCCGGCCGTTCGCGCCGCTGTGGATCTATCCGCGGAGCGGCGATGATGCCCCCGAACCCGAGGCCGATGAAGACAACGCAGATCATTGAGGCGCTCCTGTTCGCCAGCGACGCCCCGCTCTCGGCCGACGACCTGGTCCGGGGCGAGGAGGAGCTGGAAGCGGAGGACGTGGAAGCGGCCATCAACGCGCTGCGGGCCGAGTACGAAGACACGGGCCGGGCGTTCCAGATCTACGAGATCGCCGGCGGCTACCAGCTGCTGACGCGACCGGAGTACTCGCCGCACCTGGAGCGATTCGAGACGGTGCCGAAGAGCACGCGGGTCTCGAACGCCGCGTTGGAGGTGCTGGCCATCATCGCCTACCGGCAGCCCATCGACCGGGCGTCGATCGAGGAGATTCGGGGGGTGGACTCGAGCCATACGCTGCGCACGCTGCAGGAGTTCGGCCTGGCCGACGTGGTGGGCCGGGGCGAGGGGCTCGGCCGGCCGTTGCTGTACGGGACCACCGACCGGTTCCTCGAGCACTTCGGGTTCCAGTCGCTGGAAGACCTGCCGAAGCCCGACGAGCTGCCGGTGGTGCTCGCGGAGCGGCGGGTGGAGATGGTGGACGCGGAGGAGATCGAAGGGGGGCAGTCGGAGGTGGCGGAGGGCGCGGAGAACGACGGGGCGGAAGCGGAGGCAGAGGTAGAGGCAGAGCCCGAGCCCGAGCCCGAGGGGCGGGCCGGGGCGGAGTCGGGCGCCGGCGGGTCGTGAGGCTGCAGAAGTTCCTGTCCCGGGCGGGGGTGGCGTCGCGGCGGGCGGCGGAACGGATGATCCGGGATGGTCGGGTGCGGGTGAACGGGGAGATCGTCCGGGAGATGGGGGTGACGGTCTCTGCGGAGGACACGGTGGTGGTGGACGGGCGGGAGGTGACGCGGGAGCCACCGGTCTGGGTGATGCTGCACAAGCCGGCGGGGTACGTGACCACGCGGGATGATCCGCGAGGCCGTCCGACGGTGTACGACCTTCTGCCGGCGGAGTACGAGAGCCTGTTCCACGTGGGGCGGCTGGACCTGGACAGCGAGGGGCTGCTGCTGCTGACGAACGAGGGCGGGGTGGCGAATCGCCTGATGCACCCGAGGTACGAGGTGGACCGGGTCTACCGGGTGGAGGTGGAGGGGACGCTGAGCCCCGAGGAGCGGCGGGCGCTGCTGGCCGGGGTCGAGCTGGAGGACGGGCCGGCCCGGGCCCACGGGGTGGAGGTGGTGGCCGGGATGCCGGTGGACGGGGGGCGGCCAGGTACGCGGGTGGAGATCGTGATGCGGGAAGGTCGGAAACGGGAGGTCCGTCGTCTGATGGACGCCGTGGGCCACCCGGTCCGGCGGCTGGTCCGGGAGCGGCTGGGGCCGGTCTCGCTGGGCGATCTTCCGGAAGGCGAGTGGCGGGAGCTGAGGGAGAGGGAGGTGGAGGCGCTGCGGGGGGTGTGAGGGGCGAGTCCGAGGTGTAACTGAAGACATAGATAGGGGAGCGGTCATGGACATACGGAACAAGACGGTACTGCTGCTGGGCGGCTCGGGGCTGGTGGGCCTCGCGGTGGCGCGGGCGCTGGTGCCGTTCGAGCCGAAGAAGATCGTGCTGACGGCGCTGACCCGGGACGAGGTGGAGCCGGCGGCGGAGGAGCTGCGGGCGGAGGTCGACGGGATCGAGGTCGCCACCGAGTGGGGCGACATGTTCTGGCCGGAGGCGCTGAAGGAGCGGACGCGGGCGGATGTGCTGGCGGACGATGCGTCGCGCGCCCAGCTCCTGGACGACCTCTACGGTGACCTGACCGACGACGTAATCGAGCGCTCCCACTTCGCGGCGATGCTGG
>CAZSBL010000241.1:0-2835 GCA_964605205.1 uncultured Gemmatimonadaceae bacterium | reverse complement strand
GGCATGATGTAGCTGACCCGGATCCCGTCGTGACGGACCTCCTGCATCAGCGCCTCGCTGAACCCGATGAGCCCGAACTTGCTGGTGTTGTACGCCGCGCCGCCCGGGAACGCGTTCTTCCCGGCCAGGCTGCCGATATTGATGATCCAGCCGCCGCCCCGCTTTTTCAGGTGTGGGATCGCGGTGTGGGAGCAGTAGAACAGGCTGTCCACATTGGTGCCCTGGAGCCGGTCCCATTCCTCCACGGTCATCTCCTCGACCTCCTTGAAGATGCCGATCCCGGCGTTGTTCACCAGAATGTCCAGGCCGCCGAACGCGTCCACGGCCGACTCCACCAGCGCCGCGCAGTCGTCCGCCTCCCGCACGTCACAGACTTCGCCACGGGCGTTCGCCCCCAGCGCCCCGGCCACGCGCTCCACGTCGGCCGCCGTCCGTGCGCCGATGACGACGCGGGCGCCGTGCTCGATCAGCGCCTCGGCGATCGCCCGGCCGATCCCCTGGGTTCCACCCGTCACCACCGCCACTCTGCCGTCCAGATCCATGGTCTCCTCATCGGTTGTGCTCTCGGTACTCGATCCCGAATCTTCGGTGATGCACGGTGGATACCAGCCGGAGCGTCGGCCCGTGTCTGGCGCGCCCGGCAAGGGCCTGTCCGCCCCGCGATTGCTCGCGCCGGTCGGGGCGCCTTACGTTCCGGCCATGGAGATCGAAGGGAAGGTCGGGCTGGTCACGGGGGGCGCACACCGGGTCGGTCGCGCACTGGTACTCGGGCTCGCCCGGGCCGGCGCCGACGTGGCGATCCACTACCATGGCTCCGGCGACGAGGCGGCCGAGACCGCCGACGCGGTCCGGGCCCTCGGCCGTCGGGCCGAGACGTTCCAGGCCGACCTCTCCGACCCCGAGGCCGCCACCCGGCTCGCGAACGCGGTGGCCGAGTCCATGGGCCGGCTCGACGTGTTGGTCAACAACGCGTCGCTCTTCGAGTCCGCCCGGTTCCGGAACGTGACGCTGGAGGCATGGGACCGGGTCATGGCGGTGAACCTCCGCGCCCCGTTCCTCCTGCTGCAGGCAACCGCACCGCTGCTGGAGGCGGCGAACGGGGTGGTGGTCAACATCGCGGACCTGGCCGGGGTCCAGGTGTGGCCCGCGTTCCCGCACCACGGGGTCTCGAAGGCCGGGCTGATCCACCTGACCCGGGTCGCCGCCCGGTCGCTGGCGCCCGTACGCGTGAACTGCATCGTGCCGGGAACCGTTCTGCCGCCGGAGGACTATACACCGGAGCAGATCCAGCGGAGCGTGGACCGGACGGTGCTCGAGCGGATCGGCTCACCCGAGGATGTGGTCGAGGCGCTCCTGTTCCTGGTCCGCTCCGATTTCGCCACCGGCTCCATCGTCACGGTGGACGGCGGCCGAACGCTGAAGTAGGCCGAGGACCCGCATGAAGCTGAAGCAGCGCTGGCAGGACTGGGGCGCGATCCGACGGACCCTGTTCGTGGCGACCACACTGGCCGTGCTGGCGGTGGCGTCCGGGCTCGTGGCCGGCGCCCTGGTGGTCAACGGCGTCATCGGCCGGGGCTGCCCGTCCATCGCGGACCTGCGGAGCTACCGCCCGCCGGAGGCCACCCGCGTCTATGCCGCCGACGGCTCGCTGGTAGCCGACCTCTCGCCCCAGCGCCGCGTGGTCCTCGACATCGACGAGATCCCGCCCGCCATCCGGGAGGGGTTCATCGCGGTGGAGGACCGCCGCTTCTGGGACCACAGCGGCGTCGACCTCCGGGGCGTGGTCCGGGCCGCGTGGCGGAACGTGACCTCCCTCTCCATCGCGGAGGGGTTCAGCACCATCACCATGCAGCTGGCCCGCAACGTCTTCCCCGAGCAGCTGCCCATGGCCGAGAAGCTGACCCGGAAGGTGTGCGAGGTGCACCTGGCCCGTCGTATCGAGGGCGAGTACCGGAAGCGGGAGATCCTGGAGCTCTACCTCAATCAGATCTACCTGGGCGCCGGCCTCTACGGGGTCGAGGCGGCCGCCCGGGGCTACTTCGGCCGGTCCGTGCACGAGCTGGATGCCGGCGAAGCGGCCCTGCTGGTGGCGCTGGTCCGGAGCCCCGAAGGGTACAACCCGCGCAAGAACCCGCATCTGGCCATCGAGCGTCGCAACGTGGTCCTCGGCGTCCTCGGCCAGGCCGGGGTGCTGGAGGCGGCCACGGTCGAGCGCGCCCGCTCCGAGCCCCTCCGGCTGGCGCCGCCGCTCGAAGCCGCCGGCGAGGCGCCGTACTTCGTGGCCGCGGTCCGGAGCCAGCTCGAGTCGCGGTTCGGCGCCGACGCCGGGATCCGCGGGCTCCGGGTCCACACCGGCCTCGAGCCCCGGCTCCAGCAGACGGCGCGGGAGGCGCTGGTCGCCCAGATCGAGGCGGTCGAGGCCGGCACGTACGGCACCTACTCCCACCCCACCGGGCCCGGACGGGAGGAGGACTCACCGGTGCTCCAGGGGCTGGTGGTGGTCATGAACCCGGCGAGCGGCGAGATCCACGCCCTCGTGGGTGGGCGCGACTTCGCCACCTCCCAGTTCAACCGCGCGCTCCAGGCCCGGCGGCAGCCCGGGTCGGCGTTCAAGCCGATCGTCTACGCCGCCGCCCTCGAGGCCGGCCTCCCGCCCACCGCCCGGCTCGAGACCGGGCCCATCGAGGTGGCCGCCGCCGGCTCGCCCGTCTGGCGCCCCGGCGACCATGTGGCCGACACCGTGGAGACGCTCTCGGTCCGGAACGCGCTGGCCATCTCATCGAACCACGCCGCCGTGCGCCTCGGCCGCTGGCTCGGCGAGGACCGGGTGGTGTC
>CAZSBL010000240.1:0-2910 GCA_964605205.1 uncultured Gemmatimonadaceae bacterium | reverse complement strand
GGTGTACTGTTGGGGACGCAACGACTCTGACCAGCTCGGCGCCTCCTCCTCCGGGACGTGCGGGACCAGTTCCGTCGCCTGCTCGTCCACGCCGCTCCAGGTGGTGACCGGGGTGGTCTTCGACACCATCAGCGCCGGCCGGGCCCACACCTGCGGCATCGCCAACAGCAAGGGGTTCTGCTGGGGCGAAAACGCCGACGGCCAGCTCGGCGACGGTACCACGAGCTCCACGTCGTCGCCCACCCTGGTGGACGGCGGCCACACCTTCGTCCGGATCACCGCCAACGGACACCACTCGTGCGCCATCACCGACACCGGCGCCGGGTACTGTTGGGGTGACGCCAGCAACTACCAGCTCGGCAATGGAAGCAGCACTGCGGCCACATCCCCGGTCGCCATCGCGGGCGGCCACGCGTGGACGGATCTGGCCGGCTCCGATGGCCATACCTGCGGCGTGACCACGGCCGAAGACGTGTACTGCTGGGGCTTCCGGAATTACGGCCAGACCGGGACCGGCGAGATGGCGTACTTCCATACGCCCATCCACCTCATGTCCGCCGTAAGTCTGCCCACGAGTCTCGACGGCGGCTCCGGGTATACGGTCTCCGGGCCACTCTGGAGCCCCGACCCCTCTGGCCTGACCAGCCTGAACGATCCGGCCTCTCCGAAGGGCACGGATGGAGGCGGGCAGCATGAATCGGAGTCCCCAGTGCAGCGGCAGCGCTGATAGCCCCCATCCCCCCATCCCCCCATCGCGCCTGGCCCGAAGCATGCACATATTCGCCGTGAGCGTGCGACCACCCCGAACGCGGAACCAGCCACGACCCATGAAGATCGCCATAACCGGCAGCTCCGGCCTCATCGGCACCGCCGTCTCCGACCGCCTCCGCGGCGAGGGCCACACCGTGACCCGCGTGGTCCGCTCCCGGGAGGCGGCCGAGGCCGACGACGCCTTCTTCTGGAAGCCCTCCACCCACGAGCTCGATGCGCCGGCCCTCGCCGGCCACGACGCGGTCATCAACCTGGCCGGCGAGAACATCTTCGGGCTCTGGACGGCGGCGAAGAAGCAGCGGATCCGCGAGAGCCGGGTGCGGGGCACGGAGCTCCTGGCGGAAACCATTGCCGGACTGGATGATACGGACCGTCCGCGGCTCCTGATCAACGCCTCGGCCATCGGCTACTACGGAGACCGGCCGGCCGACGAGCCCATGACCGAGGAGGCGATCCCCGCCGACGGGTTCATGGCCCGCGTGGTCCGGGACTGGGAGACCGCCACGAAGCCCGCCGCCGACGCCGGCGTCCGCGTCGTCATGACCCGGTTCGGGCTGGTGCTGGATCCCGAGGGGCTCCTCCTCCAGGGGATGACCGTCTCCACGCTGTTGGGCCTGGGCGCCAAGCTCGGGAACGGGAAGCAGGTGTTCCCCTGGGTGACCCGTGCCGAGATCGCCAACGTCGTGGCCTTCCTCCTGGCGCAGGAGGTGGAGCCCGAGCCGGAGCGCCAGGCGGGCACGGGGCCGGAGGGCGACGAGATCCCCGCGGCCAGCCAGCCGATCTCGGGGCCGGTGAACGTCGTGGCCCCCGAGAAGGTCACCAACGAGGAGTTCGCCGACACGGTGGCCCGGGTCCTGAACCGACCCCGCTTCCTGGCCATCCCGAAGTTCGCGCTGAAGCTCATCGGGGAGCTCGGCGACGAGATCAGCTCCGGCGCCTGGGTGGTCCCGGCCAAGCTCGGCACCTCCGGGTACGATTGGATACACCCGGAGCTCGAGCCCGCGCTCCGGGACCTCCTCGACCGCACGGCATGACGCCGGTCCTCGGAGCGAACCCGAACCTCGAACCGAAGCCCCACTGATGATTCAGACCGCTGACACCCTGTCCGGGGCCGCCACCGAGGCGGCGACGCAGGCCGCTACCGAGGCCGCTTTCGACATCCACGCCGCCCTGGGCAGTGCCTTCGCCAAGGTGACCGGCTGGCTCGAGGGGCTCGTGCAGAGCCTGCCCAACCTCATCGCCGCCGTCGTGGTCCTCCTGGTCTTCTGGGGGCTCGCGCGGATGACCCGGCGCGTGGTCGACCGGGTCGCCGGCCGCATCGCCGACCAGCCGGAGGTCAACCGCCTGGTGGCGCAGACCAGCTACCTGGTGGTGATGGCCGTCGGCCTGGTCCTCGCCCTGGGTGTGCTCAACCTCGACAGGACCGTCACCTCCCTGCTGGCCGGTGCCGGGATCCTGGGGCTCGCCCTGGGTTTCGCGTTCCAGGACATCGCCGAGAACTTCATCGCCGGGATCATCCTCAACGTCCGGCACCAGTTCAACGAGGGCGACATCATCGAGTCGGCCGACTTCCGGGGCACCGTCGAGCGCGTCGAGCTCCGGGCCACCCGGCTCATGCTGCCCACCGGCCAGCGGGTCCTGATCCCCAACGCCAACGTCTACAAGAACCCCATCGTCAACTACAGCCAGACGGGCACCGCACGCGTGGATATCCCCGTAGGCGTCTCCTACGGCGACGACCTCGAGAAGGCGAAGCGCGTGGCCGTCGAGGCCGTGGAAGGGATCGAAGACCGCGACACCGACCAAGAGGTGGAGCTCTTCTACGACGAGTTCGGCGGCAGCTCCATCAACTTCAAGATCCGGTTCTGGATCGACTACGCCCGCCAGGGCGATTACCACCGCGCCCGCTCCGAGGCCATCATGCGCATCAAAAAGGCGTTCGACCAGAACGACATCACCATCCCCTTCCCCATCCGAACCCTCGACTTCGGCGCCGGCCCCTCCGGCGGCGAGAGCGTTGCCACCACACTCCGGGGCACCCGCTTCGGACAGACCGACTGACGCCGGCCCGCCACGGAGATGGGCGGGGGGGGACTCCCCACCGTTAGTCAAGGGTTTCACGCAGCGGCTTGTACGCGC
>CAZSBL010000239.1:0-2966 GCA_964605205.1 uncultured Gemmatimonadaceae bacterium | reverse complement strand
GGTTCGGGGAGAGGGAGAGGGAGAGGGAGAGGGAGAGGGAGAGGGCGAGGGCGAGGGCGAGGGCGAGGGGACACGGAAAGGGTAGGATCATGGGAATGGTTCGAACGGGAGTGCTGGTGGCTCTGGGCGCGGTGGTGGCCCTGGTGGGGTGTGCGGATGGTGGGGCGGAGGAGGCGTCGGGGCGGTCGCGGGCCGCGGAGCCGCAGGCGTTCGAGCGGCAGGCGCCGGCGTTCGACGCGGACTCGGCGTTCGCGCTACTGGCCCGGCAGCTGGCGTTCGGGCCACGGGTGCCGGGCAGCGAGGGGCACGCCGCGCAGCTCGAGTGGATGACGTCGTACCTCGAGGCCCGTGCCGACACGGTGATCCTCCAGCGGTTCGAGCACACCTACCCCGACGGCAACCGGCCGACGCTGACGAACGTGTTCGTCCGGTTCCGGCCCGGGGCGGCCGACCGGATCCTGCTCCTCGCCCACTGGGACACGCGACCCACCGCCGACTACGAGACCGACCCCGAGCGACGGGATCGGGCCATCCCCGGTGCCAACGACGGGGCCAGCGGTACGGCTGTCCTGTTGCATATGGCGGATGTCCTGTTCCGCCATTCTCCCCCCATCGGTGTGGACCTACTCTTCACCGACGGGGAGGACTATGCACCGGATCACATGTACCTCGGCGCCGAGCACTTCGCGGCCAACCTGCCGGCCGGATACTCGCCCCTCTACGGGATCCTGCTGGACATGGTGGCCGACCGCGATCCGCGCTACCCGAAGGAGGGCTACTCGATGGAGCACGCCCCCGAGGTGGTGGCCCGGGTCTGGCGCATGGCCGAGCGCCTCGGCTACCGCCACCACTTCCCCGACCAGCGCGGGATCGCCGTCTCCGACGACCACCTCCCCCTCAACCGCGCCGGGATCCCCACCATCAACATCATCGACTTCGACTACGGCCCCGGGAACGCGTACTGGCACACCCTGGATGACAGCCTGGAGAACGTGGCGCCCGGGGGGTTGGGCGTGGTGGGGAGCGTTCTTCTCGAACTCGTATATCGCGGCGGGTAGGTCGGGCGCGGGGCGTCCGCTCGGTTCGGGGCGGCCACCACGCGATGAGGGGATCGGTCCGGGCGAGGCACATTCGTCGTGTTGCGGCCGGGCTCCTCGCACACCGCGATGGGGGGATGAGGGGATGGCATGGGTGGGGTGTGCACCATGGGGATGATCCAGTCGTTTCGGGATCTCCGGGTGCACCAGGGCGCGTTCCGGATGGCGATGGAGATCTTCGAGCTCTCCAGGGGTTGGCCGCGCGAAGAGCGGTACGAGCTCACGTCGCAAGCTCGACGTTCCTCTCGCTCGGTGTGCGCATGCATTGCCGAGGCGTGGCGGAAACGTCGATATCCCGCTGCGTTCGTGGCCAAGCTCAATGACGCCGAAACCGAAGCGTCCGAGACCCGGCTCTGGCTCGATTTCGCCCTCGCGTGCGGATACCTGAATGCCGCGGAGCACCGGCGTCTGGACGGTGAATATGACGCCCTGATCGGCCAACTGGTCCGCAGGATGCGGCAGGCGGATGATTGGGCCATCGAGACGGGTGGGCCAGTTCCGCAGCACCGGCAGGGTCGGGGATCGCCGCCACCGGTAAGGGAGCCAGAGGCCAGCTATACGCCCATCCCCTCATCCCCTCATCCCCTCATCGCCCGGATCCCCGCCGCGAAGGCAGCTCTGAGATGAAGCTCACCACCGACGAACACCGCGCCCTCACCTTCATCGCCGCCCTGCTGTGCCTCAGTGCCGCCGTACGCTTCCTCGGCCTGCCGGAGCCGATGGATGTGCCCGAGGGGTTCGACCTGGCGGGGCATATCGAGGCGGTGGAAGCGGCGGTGGCGGACCGGGAGGCGGCGGAGCGGCCACTGGAGCCCGGGGAGCGGATCGACCCGAATACGGCGCCGGCGGTCGAGCTGGCCCGGCTGCCCCGGGTGGGGCCGGCGCTGGCGGAGCGGATCGTGGCGGACCGGGAGGCGAACGGGCGCTACCGGACGCTGGCGGAGCTGGGCCGGGTGGCGGGGGTGGGCGAGCGGACGCTGGAGCTGCTGGCGCCGCACGTCACGCTGCGCCCCGGCGCGACCGGGCTGGCTGGCGGCGCCGCGGGGGTGGGGGCCACCGTCCCCTCATCCCCTTATCGGGGCTCCACCGCGAGGCCGGAAGCCGCGCCCGGCACGCGCCTCGCCCGGCCGCTCCCTTCATCGACATCGGCGTCCCCCGGCGCCGGCTCCCCCCTCGACCTCAACCGGGCGACGGCCGTAGAGCTGGAGACGCTGCCCGGGGTGGGGCCGGTACTGGCGGGGCGGATCATCGCGTACCGGGACTCGGTGGGCGGGTTCCGTACGATGGAATCGCTCCTCGAGGTGAAGGGGATCGGGGCGGCCACCCTGGAACGGCTGCGGCACCGGGTGATGGTCCCTTGACCGTACGGGCCGCGGGCCTCTAGCTTTGGAAGCCTCCCCGGGACGGCGACCATCCAACGTTCACTTTCGGTCCACCACGCTATGGCAACGCAAACATCGAGCACGGACCGCCTGGGTACGATCCTCCTCCGTGAGGGGCTGATCACTCAGGACCAGCTGGATGGTGCCCTCCAGGACTCGAGGTCCAACGGGACCCGCCTCGGCTACTCGCTGATCAAGCTCGGGTTCATCCAGGAGGAAGACCTGACCCGGATGCTCAGCCGCCAGTACCGGGTGCCGGCGGTGGATATCAACAAGGTCAACGTCGATCCCAAGATCCTGAAGCTGGTCCCCGAAGACATCGCCCACAAGCACCTGGTGCTCCCGCTCCGCCGCGTGGGTCGCACCCTCACGGTGGCCATGGCGAACCCGGCGGACCCGGGCGCCCTCGACCAGCTGAAGTTCGTGACCCGCCACGACATCGAGCCGGTGGTGGTGGGCGAGTTCACGCTCAAGAAGCAGATCGACA
>CAZSBL010000238.1:0-2997 GCA_964605205.1 uncultured Gemmatimonadaceae bacterium | reverse complement strand
CCCGCTGCACGATCACGCTCATGGAGTAGTCCAGGAAGGACTCCCGCATCTCCTCCTCGATCAGACGCGGCAGCACCCTCGCCTGCAGCTCCGGGGTCTCCGGATTGTCCATCTGGATATCGCTTTTTCTCGGGGAACGTTCGGGGACGGCCGAGAGGCCGAGTAACCCTCGAATTTACAAGATGTTCGGCGGCTTTGCGAGGCCCGAAACGTGGTACACCGGAGGGGCCGCGCGGTTCCGCAGGTGTGCGGGCGCGCGTGTGAGGGGACGTGACCGCGACGACGCGACGGCGGGCGAGACTCACGACGACGACGCGACGAACGCGACGAGCTGCGGGGACTGTTGGGGGCCGATCCGGGAGGTCCATTTGGAGAGCACGGCCACGCCGAGCCCCCGGAGCATCGGGAGCTGCCGCCGAAGATCGAGGGGCGTCGAAGGCAGCCGCCCCACCGGCTTCGCTCCCCTGCCGGCCAACAAGAAATCCGTCGCGTCGCCGCGTCGTCGCGGTGAATCAGACGGCCGGCTCCGCTACCGCCG
Organism: uncultured Gemmatimonadaceae bacterium; assembly: GCA_964605205.1. Lineage (GTDB taxonomy): Bacteria > Gemmatimonadota > Gemmatimonadetes > Longimicrobiales > RSA9 > JAWVYT01. The sequence goes on along the minus strand of CAZSBL010000238.1, from coordinate 2,459 downwards.
CACCACCTCCTCCCCGCCCCTTCATGACGAACACGGGCCACTGTGTCACGCTGATATCCTCGAGGGGGTTGCCGGGGACGGCCACGAGGTCGGCCAGGAGCCCGGCGGCAATCCGTCCGCGGTCATCGTCGACGCCCAGGAGCTCGGCGGCGTGGATGGTGGCGGACTGGAGGGCCTCGAGGGGGGTCATTCCGGCGCTGACGTAGTCGCCGAACTCGCCGGCGTTCATGCCGTGGGGGAAGACGCCGGCGTCGGTGCCGAAGGCGATGTGCACGCCGGCGTCCACGGCGCGGATGAAGCTCTCGCGCATGATCGGGAGCACTTCCTCGGCCTTGGCCCGGATCGGCGCCGGGAGCTGCTCAAGGGGGATGACGTTCCGCAGTTACTGGGTCGGGACGAGGAAGGTGCGGTGGGCGCGGGCGGCGACGGCGTCCCACGGCCCGTCGGCGACCCCCTCCCGCCACGTCTGCTCCATGACCCCGGGGCGCCAGCCCGTGGCGTCGCAGTGGCCACCGGTGATGGAGAGCGCGTGGGCAGCGGGCACGATCCGGGGCCCCGGGATATCGCGACGGCGGATGGCCTCCCGGAGCGCCACGTCGGTGAAGCCCCGGGAGCCCACGTTGCGGACAGTGGTGAACCCGGCTTCGAGGGTGGCCCTGGCGTGGCCCGCGCCCCGGAGCTCGCCGGACTCCACGTCCAGAACCCGGGCCGCCGTCACGACCAAAGCGTCCTGCGCCGCAGCGGGGGCGACGAGTCCAGCCACCGCCAGGGCGGCCGTGGCGATAATGAGCGTGGGGAAGGACGTGCGGGGTGTGCGCATGAGGGGGCTTCTCCGGATGTACGGGGTGTATCGGCTTCGGGACGGGAAGATAGGGCGCCGGACGGTGTGGGGCACGGGGTGCCCCGGGGCGGTTGGCACCTGCGCTTGTGCCTGTGCCGGACCCTGGGGCCAAGGGTCAAGCACGAGCACAGACACAGGCACGAGGGAGATTGTCTCAATGCGCTATGGGCAAGACTGAAGTTTGATGCCAACGTCGTAGCCCACCCATTCCCGGAGGTGCGCAGATGAAGGCATATTTCGACCACGAACGGCTGGAGGCCTACCAGGCCGGGCGGCGGTTCAACCGTGAGGTGGCCGGGCTACTGATGGAGATTCCCCGGGGCCACGCAGATTCGAAGGACCAGCTCAAACGGGCCGCCAAGTCCATCACGCGCAATATCGCCGAAGGCAGCGGCAAGTGGACGGTGAAGGACAAGTCGCATTACTACCACATTGCCCGCGGGTCTGCCACGGAATGTGCGGCCGTGCTCGACGAGCTGGTGGACTACGGGCTGATCGACGAGCTGCGGACGGAACAGCCGAAGAAAGTGTTGGGTTCCATCGTGGCCATGCTCATCGGCTTGCTCCGTTCCCTGGAAGCACGGGAAACGGAAGACATGGCGGGATAGTTCCCCCTGTGCTTGTGCTTGTGCTTGTGCCGGGCCCCTGGGGCCAGGGGTCGAGCACTAGCACAGACACAGGCACGACGGTGTCAGTAGTTGACGCGCTCGTCCCCTTCCCCGACACTTCGGTGCCCGGCGGCACGCCCCGTGCACCGCACCGGGGATCGTCCAGGACACCCCGACCGAAACCGATGCCCATGCACACCCGTTTCCCTCTGCTCGCTCTCACTGCCCTCCTCGTTGCCGGCTGCGCCACCGGAGGGGCTCCCGGCGCCGTGCCCGTGGCGCCCATGGTCCCGCCGGGCGGGATCGCGCATCCGGACACCGAGCGGGAGGTGCGGCTGACCAACCTGCGTCGTCTGACCGACGGGGGACAGAACGCCGAGGCGTACTTCTCACCGGAGGGCCACCGGCTGATCTTCCAGGCCACGATGCCGGGGGTCACGGAGTGCGACCAGCAGTTCGTCATGGGGCTGGACGGGCAGGCCCTCGAGATGGTCAGCACGGGCGACGGCCGGACCACGTGCGGCTACTTCTACGCCGGCGGCGACCGGATCGTCTACAGCTCCACGCACCACGTGGCGGAGGCGTGCCCCGCCCCGCCGGACTACTCCATGGGGTACGTCTGGGCGCTGTACGACTACGACATCTACACCGCCACCGACGAGGGCGGGGACCTGACGAAGATCTACGGCAGCGACGTGTACGACGCCGAGGCCACGCTCTCGCCGGACGGCGAGACCGTCGTCTTCACATCGGCCGAGAGCGGCGACCTGGAGATCTACACCATGAACACCGACGGGTCGGACGTCCGGCGGCTGACCCACGAGGTGGGCTACGACGGCGGCCCGTTCTTCAGCCCCGATGGCACGAAGATCGTCTACCGGGCGTCGCACCCGGAAGGGGCGGCGGTGGAAGACTACCAGCGGCTGCTGGGCCAGGGGCTCATCCGCCCGCGGCAGCTGGACGTGTGGGTCATGGACGCCGACGGCTCGAACAAGACGCGGGTCACGAAC
>CAZSBL010000237.1:0-3034 GCA_964605205.1 uncultured Gemmatimonadaceae bacterium | reverse complement strand
AGGTTGTCGAAGGTGTACTGGCCCATCTCCGCGATGTCGGTGATGGTCAGGTACCGGTTGTGGAAGATCATGTCGGTGTCGATGTTGTCCTTCCGGATGACCCAGACCCGGCCCCGCAGCACCTCCGGCTTGTCCTCGGGCACGTCCCCGAAGCCTGCCACGGCGGGCGCCTCCCTGGCCTTTTCGCCCCGACCGAAGAGGACCGGCGAGTCCGGGATCTCGTCCGGCAGGGTGAGGACCCCCGCCACGGCGGACGCGGCCACCACCGCCGGCGACGCCAGATAGACCTCACCCTTCCCCTGCTTGCCCGCGAAGTTCCGGTTCCCCGTGCTGACGGTGACCTCCCCGGGGCCGTTCTGGCCGACCTGGCCCGCGGCGCACCCTGCACAGCCGGCGTTGCTGACCAGCGCCCCGGCCTCCTTGAAGACCTCGATGAGCCCCGCCTCGAGGCACTGGCGCCAGATCCTGTCGGTGCTGGGTACGATCTTCAGCACCACGCCCGGGGCCACTTTCCGACCCTCCAGGATCCGGGCGGCCGCCTCCATGTCCTCGAATCGTCCGTTCGTGCAGGACCCGATGAAGGCCGAGCCCACCTTGGTGCCCACCAGCGTGCTCGCGTCCACCACGTCTTCGGGGTGACCGGGTCGAGACATCTGCGGGCCGAGGCCTTCAATGTCCACCTCGATGGTCGCAGCGTAGGCGGCATCGGGATCGGCATAGACCCCGCTGATAGGGCTCCCGCTCGCCCGGCCGCAGTAGTCCAAGACTGCCTGGTTCGGCGGGAAGAACGCGATGATGCCCCCCATCTCCGTGGCCATGGAGGAGATGGTGATGCGGGAGGAGACGGACAGCTCGTCGACGATGTCGCCGTAGACCTCGGCAGCATATCCAAGGAGGCCGTTGGCGCCGGTGACCTCGAGGATGGCCAGGGTGATGTCCTTCGCCGACGCCGTCGTCGACGGGCGTCCTTTCAGGAGCACCTTCGCCGTCGGGGGCACCTTGAACCAGACCTTCCCGAAGGCGAACGCCTGGGCGATGTCCACGTCGCCCATCCCCTGCCCGAACGCACCGATGGCGCCGAGGATGTTCGCGTGGGAGTCCGTGGACACGAAGGTGGATCCGGGAACGGCCAGACCCTCATCGATCGCCAGATGAGTCCCTATGCCCGCGTCGATGTCGTAGACATCGATCTCCTCCCCCCGGGCGAACTCTCGACAGATCTGCTGGTTGGTGGCGTACTTCTGGTCGGAACCCCCGGGATTGCAGTCGAAGGTGAACACCGTACGCGACGGGTCCGCCACCGGCAGCGCGTTGTCCCGCAGGTTCTTCACCACGTTGGCGCCCCCGAAATCCCGTGCGGCCCGCACGTCGATGGTGACGTCCACGATGTCGCCCGGCTGCACCTCCTGCCCCGCGTGCTCGCCGATGATCTTCTCGATGATGGTCTTGCCCACGGATGCGCTCCTCTGGTTCGACCCGAATCCCTACCGGGCGACAGTTTCCTCCCCGGTCGCAATCTCGGTCAAGCGTGAGCCTCGATCAATGCCTGCCGGGTCGGACTTCCGTCCGTCCGACCCGATCAATGGGCCGCTGGAGATCCCTCCGTGACGAAGTCCACGGCCCGGGCAACTACCGCCGGGGCCCGGAGGATCCGCCGGTGCCCCAGCCCCCCGGTCTCGATCAGCTTCGCACCTCGCCAGGCGGCCACCACGGCCCGGGCGTGATCCACGGGGACCACCGCATCGTCCCGGTCGTGAAACACCAACAGGGGCGGCGGATCGTCGGGTGCCATTCCTTCGGGCTTGAGGGTCTCCCACGGTACCCCCGTCCGTTCCCTGAACATCGCCTCCATCCGCAGTCTCACCTCGTTGGTGAACCCGAGCTGACGGATGAAGAACTCGGCGAAATAGTCCAGGTACCCCGGAGGACTCACGAACACGACCCGGCCCGGCATCAATCCCTGGCGCATGGCCATGGCGGTGGCCCAGCAGCCCACGCTGTGGGCCACCACCGCGTGGAACCCGCCCAGCCTCCGCTCCAGCTCCGCCAGATGGCGGCCGATTTCCGGTGCGGTCGTGGTCCTCCCCTCGGAGGCGCCGTGCGCCGGGGCATCGTACGTCACCGCCTGGAATCCCCGGGAGGTGATGGGCTCCACGAAAGGTGCGAGCCGGCTGCCCCGGCTCCCCCAGCCGTGATGGAGGAAGACGATCGGGCCCTCCCCCCAGCGCCAGCAGGCCAGACGACGGCCTTGCACCTCCATCTCGAAGGGCTCGGCCCGGGCCATGGTCGCTTCCTCCTCCCCGTGGACCTTCCCCCGCTTCGGGCGGGCGAAAAGGTAGGCAGCCAACCGCACGGCCAGCGGCGGGGTCAGGCGTGAAATGCCATTCATCACCAGACGGACCGGTGCGGGCGCGCGATAGAGGTCGCTGTTCAGCCCCGCGTCGGGGGCCTGTGGGTTCGAAGACACGGTGCGGTCCCTGGTGGTATTCCCCGTAGTTGCCCGGAACAGGAATGCCAGATCACGGGACTCTCCGCAAGTCAGCGCCCCCCTGGGCGCGTCGGCTCCCGCCCGTGCCCACTCCACATGTACGACGGCCTCTGCCCGGTTGCCCGAACAGAGGCCTGTGCATGGAGCCGGCGGGAGTCGAACCCGCGTAAAGCCGGCTAAGGTCAGGGGGTGGTGAATCGGCCCTAAGATGTTGTGCGCCAACGGGGTTCTCCGATCGTTAGCCTCTGCACCTGTGGGATGGGGTGTGGGATTTTGAATCGGCTTGCCCACTCGTCCAGCGCGTTCCTCCCACCCACTGTAGCCGTTCTGCGCCCCCCATGCCACGGGGACACCGAGCATTCATCGCACCGCCCTCGTCGGGCTGTTCCCCGTTGGCCTTGGGGGCTCTTTGCTGCGCGCTCACATTCGGCGTACCCTGGTCTCATGAACGATTCCGATCAACTGAAGCATCTTCGCTCAGAGCTGGAGGTCGTCCTCGCCTCTGGCATGGCCGAGGACCCGATCGAGCATGCGACGCAGGTTGCC
>CAZSBL010000236.1:0-3098 GCA_964605205.1 uncultured Gemmatimonadaceae bacterium | reverse complement strand
CCCCAACCCCAGACCCGCGCCCAGACCCGTGCCCGAGCCCCAGCCCCAGACCCGCGTCCCAGACCCGCGCCCCAGACCCAGACCCGCGCCCCAGACCCGGACCCTCTCTCTGCCCGTGGCCCTGCCCGGCGGGCCGGACACCGGCCAGCGCCACCACTCGCCCACCGCCGGAACCCCGGCGCGCTCCCGGTGTCTCACCCCCCATGAAGTGGACCAAGCGACGCGCCTTCGCCCTCCTCGGGGTGGCCGCCCTCGCCGGCACGGCCATGTTCTGCTCGCCGGGGTACGTGCTGCGGGCGGGGTACGAGGAGGCGAAGATCCTGGCGGGGCGGGAGCCGATCCCGGAGGTGATCGCGTCGCCGGAAACCGACTCGGTGACCCGGGCGAAGCTGGAGCTGGTCACGAACGTCCGGACGTACGCCGAGCAGACGCTGGGGCTGAACGTGGGCGACAGCTACACCACGTTCTCCCGGGTCGATTCGGACACGCTGCTGCTGGTGGTCACCGCGGCGGAAGAGACGGCGTTCGTACCGTACACGTGGTGGTTCCCCATCGTGGGCGAGGTGCCGTACAAGGGCTTCTTCGACCACGACGACGCCCGGGCGCTGGCTCGCCGGCTCGAGGAGCGGGGCTACGACACCCACGTCCGGCCCTCGGGCGCGTTCAGCACGCTGGGCTGGTTCAACGACCCGCTGCTGAGCACGATCGTCGGTCGGAACGACGTGTCGCTGGCGAACACGGTGATCCACGAGTCGACGCACCGCACCCTCTTCATTTCCGGGCAGGTGGCGTTCAACGAGAGCCTGGCCACGTTCGTGGGCGATGTGGGCGCCGCCGAGTACTTCTGCGGGCTGGAGGGCGAGGACGGCCCACGGTGCCGCTATGCCCGGGCCCTCTGGCACGACCGGATCCTCTTCGGCCAGGCGGTGCAGCGGCTCATCTCGGCGCTGGAGAACGTGTACGGGAGCGACGAGCTGAGCCGGGAGGAGAAGCTGGCGGCGAAGGACACGGTCATCGCGCGGTGGCGCGAGGGCTACGCCCGGGAGGTGGTGCCCGAGCTCCGGGTCGGCTACCGGACGTACCACGAGCGGCCGCTGAACAACGCCACCCTGATCGGGCTCCGGCTCTACAACCGGGAGCTGGACCTTTTCGATCGCGTCTGGCGGGAGCTGGACGTGCCGCTGAAGGAGGCGGTGGACCGGGTGGTGCGGGCCGCGGAGTCGCAGCCCGACGAACCGTACGAGGCGCTCCGGCGGTTGGCCGACTCCTGATCCGTCTCTATACTTCATGATTCTGCCGGCGCCGGCCTTCGCCGTGGGCGAGGCCGCGGGTCGGTGAACGCTCGGGCCGGCCCGCGCCGGCCGCAATCTGACGCACGTTACGAGGAAGACCGCAGGAACCGATGGCAGACTACCGCCCGTCCGAGATCGAGAAGAAGTGGCAGGCCCGCTGGGCCGAAGAAGGCACGAACGCGTTGAGCGAGGAGACCCTCGCCGGGGCCGGGAAGCCGTTCTTCAACCTCATGATGTTCCCGTACCCGTCGGCCGAGGGGCTGCACGTGGGCAACATCTACGCGTTCACGGGGGCGGACGTGTACGGCCGGTACCAGCGGCTCCGGGGCCACACGGTGTTCGAGCCCATCGGGTTCGACGCCTTCGGGATCCACAGCGAGAACTTCGCGCTGAAGGTGGGGACCCACCCCATGGAGCTGATCCCGAGCAACGTCGCGAACTTCACGCGTCAGCTGAAGCGGACGGGCGCGCAGTACGACTGGGACCACGCGGTGAACACCACCGACCCGAGCTACTACAGGTGGACGCAGTGGATCTTCCTGAAGCTCTACGAGGCCGGACTGGCGGAGAAGAAGGAAGCGCCGGTGAACTGGTGCCCGAGCTGCAACACGGTGCTGGCGAACGAGCAGGTTATCGCCGGCGAGTGCGAGCGGTGCGGCACGCCGGTGGAGCAGCGCTACCTGAGCCAGTGGTTCTTCAAGATCACCGACTACGCCGAGCGGCTGCTGGAGAACCTGGGCTGGATCGACTGGTCGGAGACCACGAAGAAGGCGCAGCGGAACTGGATCGGGAAGAGCGAGGGGGCCATGGTCTCGTTTCCGATCTCCCGGCCCGAGATCCGGCCCGACCAGCACGCGAAGGTCCAGGTCCGGAACGAGAAGCCGGTGATCGAGGTCTATACGACCCGGCCGGACACCATCTACGGGGCGTCGTTCATGGTCCTGGCCCCGGAGCACCCGGCCGTGGAGCTGCTCACGACCGACGAGCGCCGCGAGGAGGTCGAGGCGTACCGTCGCCAGGCCGCGGCCATGGACCTGGTGAGCCGGAAGAAGACCGACAAGGAGAAGACGGGGGTGCCCACGGGCGGGTACTGCACGAACCCGGCGACGGGCGAGGAGATCCCGGTCTGGATCGCCGACTACGTGCTCATGGAGTACGGCACCGGCGCCATCATGGCGGTGCCCGGCCACGACCAGCGGGACTTCGAGTTCGCGCAGAAATTCGAGCTCCCGATCCCCCGGGTGGTGGCCGGCGAGGAGCATGGGCCGGACACGCCGCTCGAGGAGGCCTACACAGGCGACGAGGGCGTGCTGGTGAACTCCGGCCGGTTCGACGGGATGCCGTGGCGGGAGGCCAAGACGGCCATCACCGAGTGGCTCGCCGGGCAGGGACTGGCGGAGCCCGAGACCCACTTCCGCCTCCACGACTGGTGCATCTCCCGGCAGCGCTACTGGGGCCCGCCGATCCCCATCATCTACTGCGATGCGTGCGGCACGGTGCCGGTGCCGGAGGAGGACCTCCCCGTCGAGCTCCCCCACGTCGATGACTACAAGCCCGACGAGTCGGGCGTGAGCCCGCTGGCCCGGGCCGAGGAGTGGTACACTGTGGCCTGCCCGAGCTGTGGTGGCGAGGCGCGCCGCGAGACGGACGTGAGCGACACCTTCCTCGACAGCTCCTGGTACTTCCTCCGCTACCCGTCCACGGCGTTCGATGACCGGGCGTTCGACGCGGAGCGGACGGAGAAGTGGCTGCCGGTGGACATGTACATCGGCGGCGAGGAGCACAGCGTGCTGCACCTGCTGTACT
>CAZSBL010000235.1:0-3266 GCA_964605205.1 uncultured Gemmatimonadaceae bacterium | reverse complement strand
CGCACACGGCCACCGACACGCCCATGTGGATCACGGGGACGATCTACGCCCACGGCTTCCGGGGGCTCTGGTACACCTTCTTCACGGCGTGGACGGCTATCGGGAGTTTCGTGAGCGCCCGCATCTTCCGTCGCTCGCTGGCGTACACCCAGGCCGAGTGGCAGGTGCTCCGGTTCGGCGGGCTGGGCGCGGAGCTGCTCCGGGGGTGGATGGCCGGCTGGCAGGTGTTCATGAACATGTTCATCCTGGGCTGGGTGGGCATCGCCATGGGCAAGGTTGGCGCACTGGCGTTCGGCTGGCCGGTATGGGTCGGGCTCGTGATCCCGACGCTGATCACCGCCGTCTACACGCTGGCCGCCGGCTACTGGGGCGTGGTCATGGGCGACTTCCTCCAGGGGATCGTGGCCGTCTTCGCCATCGTGCTGGTGAGCCTGGTGGGGATCGCCGCGGCGGGCGGGCCCACCGGCGTGGTCGAAGGGCTCGAGTCGCTGGGTGAGAGCTGGCGTCTGGACGCGTTCGCGTTCACCGGCATGTTCGGTGGAGACTTCCCGGTGGCGTGGTGGCTGACCATGCTGGTCATTGCCGTGATCGGCGGGTTCGGGATGGGCACATCCATCGACTGGTACGCGGAGGCGCAGCGGATCCAGAGCGCCCGCACCGTACGGGACGCGAGCTACGGATTGTTCGCCGGCGGGCTGGTGACGCTGGTCCGGAACGGGTTCTGGGCCGCGAGCATCGTCGCGTTCTTCGTCATGGTCCCCGGGATGACGAACGCCGCCGAGTACGAGCTCGGCTGGTTCCAGATGGGGTTCGGGCTGCTCCCCGCCGGGCTGGTGGGCGTCTTCTTCGGTGCGCTCCTGGCCATCCACATGTCCACCATCTCGAGCCACCTGAACATGGGCGCGCTCTACTTCACCCGGGACCTCTACCAGCGCTACTTCAAGCCCGACGCCGGAGAGGAGGAGCTGGTGCGGGTGGGCCGCGTGATCACCGCCATCCTCCTCATCGGGTCGTTCTTCTACGGGCTCATGATGGAGGAGATCACCCGGTGGCTGATCTTCGCCCTCTGGCTCATGATGGCCGGGATCTGGCTGCCGAACATCCTCCAGGTGGTCTGGTGGCGGTTCAACGCCTGGGGCTACCTCAGCGCCTGGATGGCGAACCTGGGCGTCAGCTGGCTCGTCGTATGGGTCCTGCCGGCGTTCGACGTCCTCCCCGCCCTCCCGGACCACCTCCAGTTCTGGCTGCTGATGGCCCTCGGCGCCGCGGTCTTCCTCCCCGCCACGCTGCTGACGAAGCCCGAGAAGATGGACCACCTGGTCAAGTACTACGTCATGACCCGGCCGCTGGGGTGGTGGGGGCCCGTGCACGACGAGGCCGTCCGGCGGGGGTTCATCGCGGGGGCCGGGTCCGCGGTGAGATCGGACCGCCGGACCACGTCGTCGAGCTCGAGCTCCATTTCGAGAACGAGGGCAGGCGACGACGGGCGATCGGGGTCCGGGTCGGATCAGCAGGCTCCGGGGGGTGATCGGGGCTCGCCCTCATCCCCTGGCCCGGGCTCACGGCCACCCTCGACCCACGGCAGCCTGGACATCCCGCGCCCGCCGAGACGGCCGCTCATCAAGCGGGACTGGACCGCCGAGGAGGCGGAGGAGTGGACGCGGGAAGACTGGGTGGCCATCGTGCTGGCGCCCGTCGTCTACGCGCTGGTCATGGTGGGCGTGGCCACGGGGCTGCTGGGACGGCCCTCGGGCATCCTCATGCTCCTGGGCGGCCTCGCCGTCGGCGCCGCCATCTACTGGGTCATCGACCCGAAGCTGCGGGCCATCTCGGCGGAGTACGAGGCGAACCAGGCCGAGTACCTCAAGGACCTGGAGCGCAGCATGCACTGGGAGGACCCCACCGCCGCCCCCACCCGCCTCGTGGAGAGGGGGTAGCCGGCCATGGACCAGGGACTCGTGACCGTCATCGGGATGAGCATCGCCTACGTGGCTTCCTTCATCGGGATGGGGCTCGCCTGGTGGGCGTGGCGGCGGCGGGTCGATGAGCGGGACGATGAGGGCGACGGGGGCGGCGACCCGCCGCTTCGGGGTGGGGATGGGGGTGGGGACGGCGAGGCCGACCTTCAAGGCGGGGCCGACCTTCGAGGCGGGGCCGACCTTCAAGGCGAAACCGACCTTCAAGGCGAGGCCGACCTTCAGGGCGAAACCGATCCGCCGGATGGGTCCGCCCCCCCGGGGGGCAGCTCCAGCTCCAGGGGGGCGCAATGAACGGCATCGCTTCGCCCCTCGCCGAGGGGCTGTTCTGGTCGTGGATCGTGCCCGCGGCGCTCTTCGCCATCGCGTTCGGCGCGACCTGGCTGCTCTACCGCAGCTTCCGGGAGCGGGACTGACGCGCGACCGGGCTTAGACGGGCCACGAAGGGCCGGCCTCCCGGCGGCCGGGGCACGGACCCTTTTCAGCAGGCGTCCGTGTTGAGTTGACGGCGATAATTGTCGTGAACTCCACAACGGATGGAGCAGGGACCCGTGCAGAGCAATGCGTGTTGAGTTGACGTCAATAATTCACGTCAACTCCACATGGATCGGCCGCGACGCCTACCGGAACCGTCGCAGCGGGTGGGCCTCGGTGTTGAAGATCACCTCGTCGAAAGCCAGCGTGCTGGGCGGCGCGGCCAGGAGCCAGGCGTACTTGAGCGTCTCGGCCAGGAAGAAGGACTCCATGGCGTCGTTCAGCTCGGGGGCGGTCCGGGCACCGGCGCTGCCGGACGCGGCCGCTTCCCCACCGGACCCGGCGGCTTCCCCGTCGTCCGGGATGGTCGTCACGTCGGCGACGTGGGCGAAGCCGTGCTCTACGCGCGTGTGCGTCACGATGCTCTCGAACATGCGCCGGCCCAGGTCCCGCCAACGCTCGTCGCCGGTGGTGCGGAGGAGGTAGTAGCAGCTCTCGATGGCCTCGGGCCGTAGCGGCCAGCCGGGGCTGGTCACTTCCATCGACGAATAGTCGAGCTGCTCGGGCTCGATGCCGTGGAGGAACCACATCCGCTCCACGTTCTCCTGGAGCGCGATGGCCCGGTCGGTGTCACCGCCCAGCACGAGCACCGCGGGCAGGAACGCCTCGAGCGCGCCGAAGGTGGTGGCGAGCCGGTGGCCGGTGTCCATGTGGACGCGGCCGTACCAGAGCCCGTCGAACCGCTCGTCGGCCACGTGGCGGTTCACCGCGGCGATGGATTCCTCGTAGATCGTGCGGAACTCGTCGTCGCCGAAG
>CAZSBL010000234.1:0-3281 GCA_964605205.1 uncultured Gemmatimonadaceae bacterium | reverse complement strand
TACGGGATCCCCACCGTGGCGCTCCGCTACTTCAACGTCTACGGCCCGCGCCAGAGCCTGAACAACCCGTACACCGGCGTGGCCGCCATCTTCGCCTCCCGGCTCCTCAACCGCCGCCCGCCCCTCATCTTCGAGGACGGGCTCCAGTCCCGCGACTTCGTCCACGTCTCCGATATCGTGGCCGCGAACCTGCGCGCGCTGGAGTCCGACGCGGCGGTGGGCGGCGCGTACAACATCGGCACCGGCCGGTCGCTGAACCTCCGGGACATGGTGGCCGCGCTCCGCGACCAGCTCGGCGGCCCCGAGCCCGAGTTCGTCGGCCGGTTCCGCCAGGGCGATATCCGCCACTGCTTCGCCGACACCCGGCGGGCCAGCGAGGAGCTGGGGTTCGAGGCGAGCGTCCCCTTCGAGGACGGCATCGATGACCTCGCCGCCTGGGCCCGCGACCAGGCGCCCGTCGACCGCGTGGACGCGGCCACCGGCGAGCTGGACCGGGCCGGTCTGACCGTGCCGACCGAGGAGACCCCATGAGCGACTCCAGACACCTTTCCGGCCCGAAGATCGACCCCGCGCGCGTCCACGGAGACATGACCGTGGACGAGCTGGTCACCGGCACCTTCGCCTCGTACAACGCCGGCCGGCTCCGGGAGGCGTGTCGGCTCTTCACCGAGAAGATGCTCGACGACGATGTCACCATCGGCCTCTCCCTCACCGGCGCCCTCACACCGGCGGGCTTGGGCATCTCGAGCCTGATCCCGCTCATCGAGGCGGGGTTCGTGGACTGGATCACGTCAACGGGCGCAAACCTGTACCACGACACGCATTTCGGGCTGGGACTCGCGCTGCATCACGGCAACCCCCACGTGAGCGACGTGGTGCTGCGGGAAGAGGAGGTGGTCCGGATCTACGACATCTTCTTCGACTACTCCGTCCTCCTCGACACCGACGCCTTCTTCCGCCGGATCATCCAGGAGGACGAGTTCCAGCGCTCGATGTCCAGCGCCGAGTTCCACTGGCTGTGCGGGAAGTACGTGGCCGAGCGGGAGAAGGCGCTGGGGCAGACGGGCGAGAGCCGGAAGAGCCTCCTGGCCGCCGCCTGGGAGTACGACGTGCCCGTCTACACCAGCTCGCCGGGCGACTCCTCCATCGGGATGAACGTGGCCGCCATGGCCCTCCGGGGGAACGCGCTGGAGATCGACGTCAACGCCGACGTGAACGAGACCGCCAGCATCGTACTCGACGCCAAGCGCACCGGCGGGAAGAGCGCCGTCATGATCATGGGCGGCGGGAGCCCGAAGAACTTCATGCTCCAGACCGAGCCCCAGATCCAGGAGGTGCTGGGGATCGAGGAAAAGGGCCACGACTACTTCCTCCAGGTCACCGACGCCCGCCCCGACACCGGCGGCCTCAGCGGCGCCACCCCGGCCGAGGCCGTGAGCTGGGGCAAGGTCGACCCCGAGAAGCTGCCCGACGCCGTGGTCTGCTACACCGACTCCACCATCGCACTCCCGATCCTCACCGCCTACGCCCTCGCCCGCCACGAGCCCCGGGACCCGAAGCGCCTGTTCGGGCGCCGGGAGGAGCTTTTCGGCAGGCTCGTCGCCGAGTACGAGGCGGCCCGGGAGGCGGCGGGCGACGAGCCGGGCCGCGGCCACAGGCCGGAGACCACGCTGGCGCGAGACCGGTAACCGCCGCCTCCGCGCCCCGCGAGCCGCCCCCTCAATCGGTCCGCCGCCACTCCGCATCGCGGCCTCGCTGCATCAGCTCGATCTCGCCCGCCTCCTTGGCCTCCCGCATGGCCCGTTGGATGGTCGGCCGGCTGATCCCGGGGCACGCCCGGGCCAGGTCGGCGTAGCGGAAGACCGGCGGCATGCGACGGATGGCCGCGGCCACCATCTGTCGCTTGGCTCCCCGCTTCGAGGTGATCGGCCCGACCCGTTCGTCCAGCGTCCGGTGGGCGCCCAGCACCACCACGCCCAGGAAGTACTCCCACCACGGGAGCAGGGTGTGCTCGCCGTCGTGCCAGCCCCGGGAAGACGCCTCCAGGGTGTCGTAATACCGCTCCCGGTGCGCCTCCACCACCTGCTCCAGGCTCACGTACCGGCCCACGTCGTAACCCGCCCGGTACAGCAGCCAGAGCGTCAGCAGCCGCGCCATCCGGCCGTTGCCGTCCAGGAACGGGTGGATGCACAGGAAGTCCAGCACGTACGCCCCGATCAGCAGCAGACGGTCCACCCGGCCCGCGTCCCACGCCGCGTTCAGCCCGTCGTGCAGCGCCGCCATCGCGCCCGGCGTCTCGTGCGGCGCCACCGGCTCGAACCGAACGCGTACGGTTCCATCGGGCCGCCGCTCCGTGATCCGGTTCGGCGCGCTCTTCCACGCGCCGCCCCCGACCGGCACGTGGCCGTACAGGTCCCGGTGCAGCTGCAGCACCACGTTCGGTGTGAACGGCATATGCTCCCACCGCGCGTGGATCGTCCGCAGCGCGTCCCGGTAGCCCGCGATCTCCTGCTCCGATCGGTTCACCGGCGACGAGCCCTCCGCCACCAGCGCCTCGATCCGCTCCGCCGGCGCCTCCACACCCTCGATCCGGTTCGACGACGTGGTGCTCGCCACCACCGCCGCCTCCCGGAGCGTCTCCAGCACCTGCGGCGACCGGTGCTGGTACAGCTCCGCCCGGCCCCGGTACTCTCCCACCTGCCGCACCGCCGTGAGGAGCGCCCCGGAGATCGGCTGCCCGGTCAGGAACCCCGGCTGGAACGAACGCATGGAACCGATCCCATTATTTATATCAGTTGAACTACTTCTGACCATGTTAATACATCACAGCCGCCCCGTCCAGAATCACATTTCCCCGGGCCGCACCACGGAAAGTTGAGCCCATTAATATAATCAGAGGGTCTTCGACATCTGGAGTGGGTGAACCGAAGCCAGGGTCGGCTCCCGGGGGCATGGGCGAGACGGGCGCCTGGTCAACCGCGGAGGCGCGAAGGCGCGGAGCATACGCGGAGTTTTTTCTTGTTGCGGCGAGGCGGCGCGGCCGGCGGCGGGCGGCATGCCGGCGAGGCTGCCTTTCCGGGGGGAGAAAGCCCCCGACAAGGGGTGTGAGTGAACCCGAACCCGGCCTCCGTGATGCCAACGCAGAGCTTGCGTCTTCCGCCGACCAGCCTGCCCTGCCCGGATCACACTCAAAAGAAGTTCTCCGCGCGTGCTCCGCGCCTCCGCGACTCCGCGGTTAACGATGCCTCCGGAGCCCACGACCCACTCGAAATGTCGAAGAG
>CAZSBL010000233.1:0-3285 GCA_964605205.1 uncultured Gemmatimonadaceae bacterium | reverse complement strand
GCCGGGGATCCCGGGTTCCTGAAGTGGCGCGAGCTTGCGCCGAGGTGACGCTAGTTGACCGCGGACGTCGGGGGAGTGTCTCCGTCCCGTCGATCGGGTGCGGACGCGCCGTTCTCCGCCGGGCCCCCGGCCCGCGGGCCGGCGCCGTTCCGGATCAGCTCGTCCAGGACCTCGAGCTGGCGCGCGATCACCGACTCCTGCAGCGCGTTCATGGTCCAGAGGCCGTTCTTGCGGCGGCCGATTATGCCGGAATCGGCCAGGATCGCCAGGTGATGCGAGAGCAGCGATGGCGAGATGTCCAGCGCGTCGCCGATGGCGCCACAGGAGAGCTCATCGTTCCGCTCGGCAAGGAGCTCCACGATACGGAACCGGTTCTCGTCCGAGAGTGCGGCGAGAACCCGGACGATCTCCCGGGATGTGGATTGCGATGCCACGCGTCCTCCAGCGGTCCTGCGGTCCATTCCATCCTGCGACCGCTACTACCCGGCTGGACCGGGCGGGGTCCCTGGTCAGTCGCCCGGGGCCTCGGACACGAGGAGCGAGAGCGCGGTGACGGCCCCGTCGCCCACCGTGAGACGGAACCGGTACTCCCCCGCCTGCGGGAAGATGATGTCCTTCATCGGCATGATCAGCTGCGTTCGCGGGCGACGCCGATCCCCCGACGTGACATCGGTATGCCCCTGGATGGTGACCACGCGGGTCCCGTCGCTGTGGAGCAGGTCGGCCCGGAAGTCCTGCCGACCCTCCTGCTCCGGCGGCCATTCCATGACGAAGACCACCGTCAACGCGTCCTGGCGGGCGGGGAAGCCCGGGGCGGACAGCTCGTCGAAGACACCCACGAGGTCGAGCCGGCCGTCGGGCCGGGCCCGCGCTTCCTCACACGCAACCGCAAGAATGAGTTCCATGGCGGGGCGATGATGGCGCCCGGGGGCCGCCCCGTCAACCGGACAGGCACGGAAGGGGTGCCCGCCCTGCCCGCGGGTCGGCGGTCCGCTCCTCGGGAAGGCACCCGGGCAGCCACCCGCCGCGGAGCCACAGGCCGGGCAGCCACCCGCCGGGAGGGGTCGTGAGCACCGTCCTCGTGGCGCTGTCGCACCCCGACGACGAGGTGGGGTGTGCCGGGACCATTGCGGCCCACACCGCCGCCGGCGACCGCGTGGTCCTCCTCTGGGTGACCCGCGGCGAGATGAGCGGGGCGTACCCCGGCCTCGACCCCGACGCCATCGCCGCCCGCCGCATGGACGCCGGCCGCGAGGCCGCCGCGATCCTCGGCGCCGAGCCCCGGTTCCTCGCCATGCCGGACACCCGCGTGCAGGCGACGCCCGGCGCCGCGCGCGCCGTCGCGCGCGTGATCACGGACGTGCGGCCCGATGCCGTAGTGACCTGGGGCGACGCGTGGGTTCGAGGGATGCGCCACCCCGACCACCAGGCCACCGGCACCCTCGTACGCGATGCCATTACCCTGGCCCGCATCGGACGCGTCGTGGCGCCGGCCGAGCCCCACCGCGCGCCGGCGCCCGTCTTCACGCTCCGGGGCGAGCACTCCACCCTCCCCGTGCGGGCCGTGGACGTGTCCGCCTACGTGGATACTATCCTCGAGCTCGGCGCGTTCTACCGCGCCGAGGTGGGGTGGCCGGAGGAAGGGTTCATCGAGGACCGCCTGCGCCGCGCCGGGGAGCGCCACGGCGTGGAGGCCGCCGAGCGGTTCGACGCGTGGGAGACGCCGGCGGGGGTGGGGGAGCTCCTAACGGACAGCTCCTAACGGACCTGGTTTGATATTTTACGATTTGGCCCGGACAGACATGATGTGCGCCCATTCCGCCATGGGGGCGCCGAGAAAAGAGACGGATACAGTTGGTTCCAACGGGAGAGACGGGCGAGATGGCACAGGATACTAAAAAGGAAAATCAGGTCCGGCCCGGGGACGTCCGGCCCGGGGACCAGGCCTGCCCCTTCGACGAGCTGGGTGCCCACGTCTCCGTGGCCGGCGGTACGCCCAACGCGCCCGCACGCGCCGCGGCCATCCACGCCGCCGTCATGCAGCTGTTCACGAAGCAGCCGAACCGCTGGGCCGAGCGTGAGGTCGACGACGAGGAGGCGGCGGCCTTCCGGGCGGCTCGCCAGGGGCACGGCGTCCACACCGTCGCGTCCCACGACTCGTACCTGATCAACCTGGCCACCCCGGACCCCGCGCTGCTCCAGCGCTCGCTCTCGTCCTTCATCGCCGAGGTCCGGCGCTGCGAGGCGCTCGGGATCGAGTACATCGTCTCCCACCCCGGCAACGCCACCGACGGCGATGGCGAACGAGGACTGGCGCAGAATGCCGACGCCATCATCGACGCGCTGCACGCCGCCCCCGGCTCCGCCCGGGTCCTGCTCGAAGGCACCGCCGGCTCTGGCACCGCCCTCGGCGCCACCTTCGCGGAGCTGGCGGAGCTCGTCGAGCGGATCGGCGCGCACCACCCCGACCGCGTGGGGATCTGCCTCGACAGCTGCCACCTCTGGGCCGCCGGCTACGACCTTCGCAACCTCGACGACGTCCTCGCCGAGCTCGACCGCACGGTGGGCCTCGAGCACCTCCGCTTCCTGCACCTCAACGATTCCGTCGCCCCCTTCGACAGCCACCGGGACCGCCACGCCGACATCGGCCAGGGCACCATCGGCCAGGAGGCGTTCCGGGCTCTCATGAGCCACCCCGCCCTCCAGGACGTACCGAAGGTCATCGAGACTCCGAAAGGCGACGACCCCGAAGCCGCGGACCGGGCCAACCTCACCCTTCTCCGCTCGCTCCGCGACTGAGTCGGGCCAGCCTCGGGCCGCCCTCGGGGCAGTATCGGAACACCCTCCGGCCACGTGCTCCGGCCACATCCGTCGGTCGTCCCCCGCTCACGGCTCGCCGGATACCCTGCCCGTGCCGAAATAATGGGTTGGACCGCGAAAAAAGTAGTCGTTTCATGCGGACGTACGAGCGTGGCCGTTCCGAGCTAAATGGTTGCGGTTGCGTTACTTGTGCAGAAAATCAGGTTTCGTGGCCCCGGACGTGCCACATATACCGGGCACAACACAGTGGTACCGCAGCGGCGGGATAACCGGGGAGAGCGCTGCGGACAGGCAGGCGGTCAGTACCTAGTGTGCTGGCCGTCTTGTCTGTGTAGGGGCCCGGGCCGCGCGGCGGCCCGGGCAACCGGCGGCGCGATGGGCGTTATCGCGACACCCGTCGGCGCTGCGGCCGCGCCGCATCAGGCGCCGGCCTCCGGCCGTCGCAACAGGCCCGGCCTGGCGGCC
>CAZSBL010000232.1:0-3286 GCA_964605205.1 uncultured Gemmatimonadaceae bacterium | reverse complement strand
CCTTCGGGAGACGGGCTCTACTGCGCGCCATTCCGGGTCTGACTCCTCGTTCTGTGGACGGGTCGATCGTAGCGAGGCTGCGCCATTCGCAGCGTGGAGGATGGTATGCAAAATCCGTGGAAACAGCGAGACCCGGGAGAGTGCCGCCCTCGCTCCCGGATCGGGTTTCGCTCCGCGGCCGAAGACTACGGCGTTCGACGCAGGGCGATCCCGAGCCCGATGAAGAGGCCGTTCCGGGACCGTTTCAGCGGCGGGATGGCCCGGGGCAGTACATCGCTGCCGAACCATCGGTACTGGAGCATCAGCTCGAGCCCCAGGTCCCACCGGAGCGACTGGACCGCCCGGGCCGTCACCACGGCGCCCCAGCGGCTGTCGACGGTCCCCTCATCGATCAGGACATCGGCCGTGCTGCTCCAGCTCCAGCGCGAACGCACGCGGGCGGGGCCGGCATCCACCGACACGACCCGCCCCTCGTAGCCGATGGCCAGCGCCCAGAAGCCGAGGCGGGAGGTGAGCCGCTCTTCCCGCTCCTGGTCGAGGCGGTACGTGGTCCGGCGCACCGGATCCCGGCCCGCGTACCCCCCCACGGTGAGCCACCGGCCGAGCCGGTAGTCCGCCGAGAGGATGACGCCCGGGCCCGCCATCGACTCGGAGAAGTACGGGTACCGGCCGAGGGACTCCAGCCCGTGATGGGGATCCGCGGTGAAGAACCCGAACGGCGCACCCTGCAGGGTGGCCGTGAAGCGGGCCTCGGCCCGCACCTCCTGATCCGGCGTGACACAGTCCTCATGGATCGGCGGCAGCGGCTCACCGGGTCCGAGGAGCCGCCCATCGTCGATGGCCCACCGGGCACCCACACGCCGCCACTCCGCGTACCAGCGGCCCACGAGCACCCGCAGCCGACCGTCCAGCCGATGGATCGCACGGTACGTCCCCGTCTCGATCCCCCGCTCCGGCCCGCACCGGTACACGGTCTCGGTCCCGAACTGGAAGTCGCGGGGGCCCGAGAGACCCGGATCACTCAGATACGACTGAATCGCGTCCCGGCCACGGAGCGTGGCGCCCGCGATGGTACGCAGCCGGGCATCCGGGGTGAAGAGCAGATGCGGCGAGCCGTGGCCCTCGATGAACCGCTCGAGCGCGATGGCCGAGTGCGGGGCCGGGGCCACCGGCTCGAACGCCGCCGGCACCCCGCACGCCCCGAGCCCCATCGAGGCGGCCAGCAGGAGCCCTCGGACCCGGCGCACGGGGCCGGCGAGCGTCACCCTACCACCACCAGCCCACGCCGAGGGTCAACCGCGCCTGGCTCATGGATACGTCCACGGACTCCAGGTCCCGGAACCCCGGGGCCCGGGCGTCGCCCATCAGGTAGTACCGGCCCGCGATCCGCACGTACAGGTTGGAGCCCAGCGCCTGGATCACCCCCAGCTCCGCCAGCCCCCCCGGCGTCACCGTGGTGGCCGATGTGGGCTCGCCCGGATCGAAGACCGACGCGGTCACCTCGTCGCTCCAGTTCCACTGCATCACCGCCACCGCCGGACCCGCCGCCAAGCGGATCGGCCCCACCTCCCGCACCAGCACCGCCCCGAGCGTGAACCCGGACCACTCAAGCTCCGCCCGGAACTGGCCCGCGAACCCGTTGGCGTACGCGGGAAGCTGGTAGCCGGCCACGCCCGCCACCTGCCAGCCCGGCCGGAACCGGTAGGTTCCCTGGGCCGAGAACCCCGCCGCCCCTCCGTGCCGGATGTCCTGCTCCCAACCGTGGGCCACCAGCGCCTGCTCCACCGCATCGATGGGCTGCGACTGATCGGTGAACCCCGCGCCCAGGTCCACGCCGCCCCGGCGCACGGCATACCGGGCCGCGAACGTGGCCCGGCTCGCGCTCCGACAGCCCCGTCCGAGCCGCGCGACCCGGGCCTCCCCGCCCACCGGGCTCAGCCACAGCGCCTCGAGCTCCAGCCCGCTGCCCGTCCGGATCCACCGCGCCACGAACGCGTGCCGCTGAAGACCCCGGCTCAGCACCACCCGGGAGCCCAGAAAGGTCCGCTGACCCGTCGGGTCCACGCCCAGAGGGTACGTGCCGTACTGCAGCACCGCGTCCCGACAGACGTAGATCTCATCCGTGTCCAGCTCGAACAGCACGTCCGGCGCCTGACGGCTGCGGCGGTTCTCCAGCCAGTTCGCTACCGACGTCGGTGTCCGCAGCGTGTCCCGCCGGGGATCCCGCCCCGAGTCCTCGATCCAGACCAGCTCCGTGTACAGCCGGACGTCGGGCCGCATATGCTCTTCGCTGGGGAACCCGCCGATCGCCGCCAGCTCGGACCGCACGATCCCCGCCGAGTCCGCCCTCGCCGTTACTTCCGGACTCGCCTGCGGAAGCTCCGGTCGCAGCGGGCCACATCCGGGGATTGCCAGCCCCGCGACCGCGAGCCACGCCAGGGGCTTGAACAACTTCGGCGACGATGTCTGCACGTTCATGATCCCGGGGGGTTCGGAAATGGGCTTCTATCGACCAACGTGCCGCATCCGGGGATGAGGACACGGCGGGTATGATGACCCGCCCGCTCGCCCCGCGCCAGTCGGTCGGATGACGACCACGCGGCCAGGGTCGGCCTCCGACGCCGGTCCGGAGCGGCGAGCGGTTGTGCCGCCGCTGACCGGTTACTCGAAGCTTTCCGCGGCCTCCGAGAGCCGGTACGCGATCCAGAAGGTGTAGAGCCCGATGGCGGTGCCCCAGGGGAATTTCGCCAGGTTGAAGATGCCGAGGATCACGGCGAGGACGAGAACCCAGCCGCCCCAGTTGAGTAGCAGTCCGAGGCCGACCACCAGGTTGGGCAGCGCCATGATGAGCATGAACGTCCCGATGAACCCGCCCATGGCCGAGAGGATCCCGAACGCCTGGATGTCGCCGGACATGACGCCGATCCCGGAGAGGACGCCGAATGCGGCGAGTCCGATCAACAGGTCGAGCAGTCCGAGGATGATCTGCAGCCAGCCGAGGATCCGTACGTGCTTCCGCATCCAGCGCTCCCGTGGTTGGAGTTCCGTTCGCCCCACCATACGACGCTGACCCGGTGGATGCTTCACCGGGGGCGACCGGCGCCGGTGCACATGCTCCGGTGGCTCGGGCCGGATCCCATCTCCGTTCAGTCCGTGAGGGCGGGCAGGATCTCACCGGCGGGCCCGGCCAGGCGGACATCCACCGCGCCGCTCAGCACCGTCTCCGACGGATTGACCTCCACCAGGAGCGCGCCGGCCTGGCGGGCGGCCCGGGCGAACCCCTGGA
>CAZSBL010000231.1:0-3318 GCA_964605205.1 uncultured Gemmatimonadaceae bacterium | reverse complement strand
TCTCGGCGTAGTAGCGGTAGTCCCACGGCTCGATGGTGATCCCGGCGCCCTCGGCGTCGGCGACGGCTTGCATGTCGGCCACCTCCTCGTGGACCCGGGCCACCGCCGCCGGCCACACGGCCTCCATGAGCTCGAACGCGCCCTCCGGCGTCTTCGCCATCCGGTCCTCGAGGCGCCACGTGGCGT
This sequence comes from uncultured Gemmatimonadaceae bacterium, assembly GCA_964605205.1. Lineage (GTDB taxonomy): Bacteria > Gemmatimonadota > Gemmatimonadetes > Longimicrobiales > RSA9 > JAWVYT01. Next base: position 3,132 of record CAZSBL010000231.1, on the reverse strand, counting down.
AGTTGTCGTAGCCCAGGAGCCCCACCCGCTCGTCGCGCAGCTCCAGGATCTCCGTGATGCTGGCGTTGTTGTCGTGCTCGCCACCGTTGTCACCACGGCTGTAATACGTGCGCCAGACCCGCTCGCGCAGCTCCCGCTCGTTGGAAAAGGTCAGGAACGGGTCCATGGAAGACCGGGTGTTGGTCACCGCGTACTCACCCGGGTGACCGCGCTCCTCCGCCGCCGAGGCCGCCGCCCGAACGTACGACGCCGGCAGCCCGCTCAGCTGGTCCGCCGTCAGATAGGTGACGTAGCCCTCTTCATCCGCCAGGATATTGTTCGAGAACGCCGTGTACAGCTCCGCCAGCCGACCGTTGATCTCGCCGTACCGGGCCTTCGCCTCACCCTCCAGCGTGGCGCCGTTCCGGGCGAAGCCGTCGTAGATCAGCTGCACCACCCGCTGCTGGTCCGACCGCAGCCGGTCCAACTCGTCGCTCTCGTAGACCGCCTCGATCCGGTCGAAGAGAGCCGCGTTCTGCGTGATCCGCGTGGAGTGGGCCGAGAGCTTCGGCGCGTACTCCGCCTGCATGGCCCGGAACTCCGGCGACGACCGGTTCGAGCTCCAGATCCCGTAGAATGTGTACACCCGGCTCAGCACCTCGCCGGACCGCTCCAGCGCCTCGATGGTGTTCTCGAAGGTGGGCGGCTCCGGGTCGTTTGCGATGGCCTCGACCTCCGCCAGCTCCAGCGCCATCCCAACGTCCAGCGCTTCCGGCAGGTCCGCCAGCTCCATGGCGTCGAAGGCCGGGACGCCGCCGTACGGGCCCGTCCACTCCGCCAGCAGTGGGTTCGTGTCCAGCGCCTCGGCGTGGGCCGCCATGGCCTGCGCCACGACGGCGGGCTGCTCGACGACGTTGCCCTCGGCCGCCCGCTGCGTGGACTCGGGTGTCGGGCTCTCTTCGGCGCTCGGGGCGCCGGCGCCCGCGCACGATGCCGTCACGAGAACGGCGGCGGCGAGGACGAGAATGCGGTTCGCGACCATGATCTCATCTCGATGTCGGTGACTCGGGTGGGGCCGGTTTCCCAGGAGGATGGGAGCACGACCCGCCTCCCGCAATACGGAGAGTCCCGGGATCTGCGTGGGGGGCTGCCCTACAGTACGGTGAGCGCGGAGGCGCAGAGGGGCGAAGGCGAGGGTGAGGGTGAGGGTGAAGGCGAGGGCGAGGGCGAGGGTGAGGGTGAGGGCGAGGGTGAGGGCGAGGGCGAGGGCGAGGGGAGGGGGTGTAAGGCGTCGCGGGGGTGTTAAGGCACCGCGGACCAGGCCTCTAAGGATGGCCGGCCAGGACGCCAGGGCGCGAACGCTCGGTAAAGGCCACGGCCCGGAGGGTAGGACCGGGGCGCGAGCGTTCGGTCACCCTGTCCCGTTCTGCCATGGATGTGCCCCGGTTCGCCAGCTATGGTCGAGGGCCGGCGAACATGGAGCTGCTGGGATCGTCGAGGGGGCCTACCGGAAACGACGATGGGCCCGCCGGAAATGACGAGGGGCCCATTGGGGCGGGCCGTCGGAGCGGGCGTTGAGTTGACGGTGATTATTCGCGTCAAGCCAACAAGGGATTGAGGGCCCGCTTCGTCTGTTGACTTGACCGCGAATATCGACGTGAAATCGACAAATGATGGGAACGGGAGGGAACGGCGGCACCCGGACGCGGTGATTGCCGGGTTGGCGGTCGGACAGCACGGTGTCGTGGCTCGGCGGCAGCTGCTTGGCGCCGGAGTCGCGGCGCACGCCATTGATTACCGTGTGCGCACGGGGCGCCTGGGCGTCGTATACCGGGGCGTATATCGTGCGGGGCCGGCGCCGGGGCAGCGGGAGCCGGAAATGGCCGCTGTACTGGCCTGCGGCGAGACGGCCGTTCTGAGCCATCGGAGCGCCGCCGCGCTGTGGGGTTTCGGGCCCGGATCTGGCCGTGCCGGGCCCGAGTCTGGCCGCGGCGGGCCCGGATCTGGCCGTGGCGGGCCCGAGTCTGGCCGTGGCGGGCCCGAGTCTGGCCGTGGCGGGCCCGAGTCTGGCCGCGGCGGACCTGGATCTGGCCGCGTCGGACCGGGATGCCTGGAGGTGAGCGTGGCGTGTGGTCAACCGCAGCCGGGCCCCGACGTTCGGGTCCACCGGGTGGGGAATCTGCCGCCGAACGAGACCACCATCGCACACGGCATACCTATCACCACTCCGGTGCGGACGCTCCTCGACCTGGCGGGGGTGGTGGGGGAGCGCGCGGTGGAGCAGGCGCTGGCGGAGGCCGAGCGGCGAGGTCTGGCAGGTTCCCGTCAGCTGGAGAGACTGGTGGCCCGATACCCGGGGCGTGCGGGCGTGCGGTCGCTCCGGAAGCTGTTCCGTCGGGCCGCTCCGCCGGCGTTCACCCGCTCCGAGGCGGAGGAGCGGTTCCTCGCGCTGATCCGTGGGGCGGAGGTGCCGGCGCCGGAGGTCAACGTGAACCTGCTCGGCTTCGAGGTCGACTTCCTCTGGCGACGGGCCAGGCTCGTGGTCGAGGTCGACGGCTTCGCCTTCCACGCCTACCCCGAGGCATTCGAGCGCGACCACACCCGCGATACGCGTCTCACGCTGGCCGGATACCGGGTGCTGCGGTTCACGTGGCGCCAGCTCGCCGACGAGCCGCGGACCGTGGTGGATCAGGTCGATCAGGGGCTGGCCACCGGGCGATCCGATGGAGTGATCGGGTGAAGCCCACCGCTCAGCGCCAGAGGAAGCCGCCGGCAAGACTGAGGGGGCACGTCGTCACCGCGGGTGGTGTTGACGGTGATTATTGCCGTCAACGCAACAACCGATTCCACGCCAGCCTCGCGTGTTGACTTGACTGCGATTATCGACGTGAAGGCCACACACGGTTGGAGATGCGCGACGAGTTGGCGCCAGGGAGGCGGGCACGGTCCCGCCGCCGGCGAATGACCGCGCCGGAGTCACCTCAGTGTTCACGGCCGCCCCCAGGGCTTTCCGGCCCGGTGCCACTAATCGATTCGCGGCGGGTCCGTTCCCGGGGGGGCCATCCGCGGCTCGGGTCCGCTCCCGCCGGGTCCGCTCCCGCCGGGTTCGCTCCCGGCCGCCGGTGCATTCCTGGTCGGGGTTTCCCCCGCCCC
>CAZSBL010000230.1:0-3354 GCA_964605205.1 uncultured Gemmatimonadaceae bacterium | reverse complement strand
CGCCGCCACCTGCGGGATATCGTGGGGCCGGTGGACTGGCCGATCCACGTGAGTCTCGGCCGGCCCGCGCCCGCCATCTGCACCACCGCCCGGCGCCGCTCGGCCCATCTGGTGGTGCTGGGCGTGAACGGTACCCAGTCGGACGGGAACACCACGGCCCTCGAGCTGCTGCACCTTGCCGAGAAGCCGGTCCTGGTGGCCCGTACGGGGCGGCTGCCGGAGAGCGTGGTGGTGGGGATCGACTTCCGGCCATCGTCGCTGCGGACGGCCGACCTGGCCCGCCGCATGCTCCGGCCCGGCGGGGCGCTGCACCTGATCCACGTGAAGCCATCCCTCGATTTCCCCGCCGCATCGGTGTGGAACTGGGGCTCGTGCTATGAGTGCGCGGTGGAGGACCGGTTCGAGGAGCTGGCCAGGGAGCTGGGTCAGGGCGGCGTGGAGGTCACCTGGGAGACCGCCGCGGGCCAACCGGCGGAGGTGCTCATGGACGTGGCGGAAGACCGGCGGTCCGATCTGCTGGCCATCGGGAGCGACGGCTACATCTGCAACAAGCGGGTGGTGGTGGGACGCGTGGCCCGTGAGATTCTGGCCCGATCCCCGGTGGGGGTCCTCGCCACGCCGGTGAGCACGTACATGGAAGGCGAGCTGGCGGAGTTCGGCGTCGGGACCGTGGTGGAGCAGAGCGTCTGACGCCACGCCGCACCCGAGCGACCCCCGGGAAACGACCCCCCCTCCGACAACGAAACGGGCCTCTCCCGCGTCACAGAGAACAGCACGTCCCTGGTACATGGCCACGGACGGCGTTACCCATCGGAGCCCGGGCCCGTTCCGGCCCGGCCTGTTTTCCACAGCAAGCGAGGACAAGCGATGAAGCGACTGCACGGAACCATCCTGGTGCTGTCGGCGTTGGCCGTGTCGGCGTGTGCCGGCGCCGGCGCGTCGGAGACCCAGACGCCATCGCCGCGGCCGGAACGCGGCGACGACGGGATCCAGCCGTACAGCCAGGTGGTCACGGCGGAGGCGCAGACCGACTCGGGGCTCTTCCACGTCCATCGGGTCGACGACAAGCTGCTCTACGAGATCCCGAACGCGCAGCTCGACACGGAGCTGCTGCTGGTGACCCGGATCGCCCGGACCCCGACCAATCTGGGGTACGGTGGCCAGAAGGCGAACACGCAGGTGGTCCGCTGGGTCCGGGAGAACGACCGGGTGCTGCTCCGGGTGGTCAGCTACGAGAACGTGGCCGATGATACGCTCCCGGTGTACCGGGCCGTGGAGAACTCGAACCTGGAGCCGATCCTGGCCGCGTTCGACATCGAGGCGCTGAATGAAGACAGCAGCGCCGTGGTCATCGACGTGACCCCCCTCTACACCACCGATGTGCAGGCGCTGGGGCTCTGGGGGTTCCGCCGGGAGCAGTACGGCGTCCGGCGGCTCGATGACGACCGGTCGTACATCGAGTGGTCGAAGAGCTTCCCGGAGAACGTGGAGGTCCGCCACGTGCTGACGTACGTGGCGGCGAACCCGCCGTCGAACAGCTCCACGGGCTCGATCACCGTGGAGATGAACCAGTCGATGATCAAGCTGCCCGAAGACCCGATGACACCCCGTCCGTGGGACTGGCGGGTGGGCTTCTTCCGGGTGGTCCAGACCGACTACGGGAAAGACGTGCAGCGGGCGGCGGAGAACCGCTACATCACCCGCTACCGGCTGGAGCCGAGCGATACGGCCGCGTTCCAGCGCGGCGAGCTGGTGGACCCGGTGGAGCCGATAGTCTACTGGGTGGACGCGGCCACGCCGGTGAAGTGGCGCGAGTGCCTCGCCCGGGGCGTGGAGGACTGGCAGGTGGCGTTCGAGGAGGCCGGTTTCCGGAACGCCATCATCGCGAAGCAGGCGCCCACGCCGGAGGAGGACCCGGAGTTCCACCCGGAGGACGTGCGCTACTCGGTGATCCGGTACTTCTCGTCGCCGGTACAGAACGCCAGCGGGCCCCACGTCCACGACCCCCGCACGGGCGAGATCCTGGAGTCGGACATCAACTGGTACCACAACGTGATGAACCTGCTCCGGAACTGGTACTTCGTGCAGACGGCGGCGGCGAACCCGCAGGCCCGGGGCGTGGAGTTTGAGGACAGCGTGATGTGCGAGCTGATCCGGTTCGTGGCCGCCCACGAGGTGGGGCACACCATCGGCCTGCCCCACAACATGAAGGCCAGCGCGGCGTACCCGGTGGACTCACTCCGGTCCGCCACCTTCACGCAGGAGTATGGCACGGCGCCGTCGATCATGGACTACGCCCGGTTCAACTACGTGGCGCAGCCGGGCGACGAGGGCGTCAGCTGGATGCCGGGCATCGGGCCGTACGACCTCTACTCCATCAAGTGGGGCTACCGCCCGATCATCGGCGCCGACTCGCCGGAGGCGCAGCGGCCGGTGCTCGACCAGTGGATCCGGGAGGTGGAAGACGACCCGGTGTTCTGGTTCGGCGACGGGAGCCAGCTCGACCCCACGTCGCTGACCGAGGCGCTGGGCGATGACGCCATGCGCGCCAGCGACTACGGGATCGAGAACCTGAAGGTCATCGTGCCGAACCTCATCGAGTGGACGTACCAGGAGGGGATGCCGTACGAGCAGCTCGACGAGCTCTACGGCCAGGTGCTCGGCCAGTGGAACCGGTACACCGGCCACGTGCTGACGAACATCGGCGGCGTCTACGAGACCCGGAAGACGTACGACCAGCCGGGGCCCATCTACCGGGAGGTGCCCGAGTCGACCCAGCGACGGGCCATGGAGTGGCTCGGCGACCAGGTCTTCGCCACACCGAAGTGGATGCTCGACTACGACGTCCTGACCCGGATCAGCGCCACGGGCGCAGTGGACCGGATCCGGTCGCTCCAGACCGGCGTGCTGGACCGGGTGCTCGACCCCCGACGGATGGAGCGGCTGGTGGAGGCCGAGGCCAAGCTCGGCGACGACGCCTACACCCTGGGCGAGGTGCTCGACCAGCTCCGCGGCGAGGTCTGGAGCGAGCTGGCCCGCGGTGTGGCCACCGACCCGTTCCGCCGCAACCTCCAGCGCGGCTACCTGGAGCGGATGGAGTACCTCATGACCGAGGAGCCCGCTCAGCTGCCGAGCTTCTTCCGCGGCTCGCTGAACGACGTGGACGTGTCGCAGTCGGATATCCGGCCGCACGTCCGCGGCCAGCTGACCACGCTCCAGGGCGAGATCCGGAGCGCGCTGAACCGCACCCGGGACCGGGCCACCCGGCTGCACCTGCAGGACGCGCTGGTCCGGATCGACCAGATCCTGAACCCGGAGTGATGGCCGGGGGTACTCCTCCCCGCCCTCCCGCCC
>CAZSBL010000229.1:0-3394 GCA_964605205.1 uncultured Gemmatimonadaceae bacterium | reverse complement strand
GGTCTCTCTACGGAGATCCCGCCCTACCCGTCGATCTTCCTCGGCTCGGCCGAAGTGGTACCCGCCGAGCTGGTGGCCGCCTACGCCGCCTTCGGCAACGGGGGCTACCGGATCCAGCCCCACCTGATCCGCCGGGTCGAGGACCGCAGCGGGACCGTGCTCTGGGAGGCGGAGGCCCCGCGGCGGCAGGTGCTGGACCCCGGCGTCGCCTTCCTCACCCTCACCCTCCTCGAGGAGGTCGTGAACGCCGGTACCGGCTCGGTGGTGCGCCGCTCCGGGTTCTGGCTCCCGGCCGCCGGGAAGACCGGCACGACCAACGACAACCGCGACGTGTGGTTCATCGGGATGACGCCCGACCTGGCCGCCGGCGTATGGCTCGGCTTCGACCGGCCCAGGACGATCCTCCCCGGGGCGGGCGGCGGCACGCTGGCCGCGCCGGTCTGGACTGAGATCATGGCCCGGACCTACCAGGAGCGACCGGCGCCGACGCCGTGGACTCCGCCGGCCAACGTGGTCAGCGCCCAGGTCGACCAGGGCACCGGCTACCTGGCCACCGGCAACTGCCCGCCGGAGGACGTGCGCATCGAGTACTTCCTGGCGGGCACCGAGCCCGAGGTCTACTGCCCGCTCCACCCCGAGCCCGGCGTGGAGCGTTTCCTCGACGACCTCTGGCAACGGGTCCGCAAGATCTTCTGAACGAACGCTGCCGGCGCCGCGAACCCTCCGCGGCGCCGGCAGCGTGATGGTGCCTCGTCGTCGCCAAGCCCGCGGCAGCGGACCCGGCAGGGGCGATCCGGCTACTTGGTGGCGGGGGCTTCCGCCGTCTCCAGGACGCGGCTCTCGCCGATGTCCTCCCGGTGCGCGAGCCACCGCTCGGCCTCGAGCGCGGCCATGCACCCGGTCCCGGCCGCGGTCACGGCCTGGCGGAAGAAGTCGTCCATGACATCGCCGGCGGCGTAGACGCCCTCGACGTTGGTGGCGGTCCGCCAGCTCTCGACCTTGATGTAGCCGCCCTCCGTGAGGTCGAGCTGACCCTCGAGGAAGTCGGTGTTCGGCGTATGGCCGATGGCCACGAACAGCCCGCCGACCTCGAGATCGCTCTCCTCTCCGGTGACCGTGTCCTGGAGCTGGAGCGCCCGGATCTGGTCCTCGCCCAGGACCTCGGTGACGACCTTGTTCCAGAGGACCTCGATCTTCGGATGGTTCAGCGCCCGCTCGGCCATCACCCGCGAAGCCCGCAGCTCATCGCGCCGGTGGATGATGTAGACCTTGCTGGCGAACTTGCTGGCGTAGAGCGCCTCTTCCATGGCCGAGTCGCCACCGCCCACCACCGCCAGGACCTCTTCACGGAAGATGGGGAGCGCCGCGTCGCAGACCGCGCACGCGCTCACGCCGCCACCGCTCTGGGCCAGGCGCTCCTCGTTCGGGATCCCCAGCCACCTGGCGTTGGCGCCGGTGCTCACGATCACCGCGTGCGCCCGGTACTCCTGGCCGTCCCGGGTCACCATGGTGAACGGCCGGTTCTCGAAGTCGACCTTCTCGACCATCTTCATTTCGGAGCGGGTCCCGAACCGGGTGGCCTGCTCCTTCATCTTCTCCATCAGCTCCGGGCCCGTCACACCCTCCGGGAAGCCCGGGAAGTTCTCCACTTCCGTGGTGATCATGAGCTGACCGCCCGGGAGCATGATCCCTTCCGGCTCGCCCTCCAGCACCAGCGGATTCAGGTCGGCCCGAGCCGTGTAGAGCGCCGCGGTCCACGCGGCCGGCCCCGATCCGATGATGATTACGTTTTCTACGTCTGCCATTCTCCTGCTCCGATCCGTTCGAATTCTCGGGTAGCCCTTCTTCACTACCTCTGCCGCCTCGAATGTAAAACCCGAGGCAAGGGGCGGGCCAACCCCCGGAAGTTGCAGGCCGGATGATCCGCGTGCTACACTCACTGCCATGAGCTCTGCCCACGATCCCATCGCCGCCGCCGAAGACGCCGAACGACTCCTTCGCGCCCTGGCCGGCGTGGTCTCCGCCCACGTGGTGGCCGACGCCACCGGCGAGCTGGTGGAGATCCACGTCCTGGCGGCCGGCGACCTGCACCCGAAGCAGATGGTCCGGAACGTGGAGTCGGCGCTTAGCGCCGGGCTCGGGATCCAGATCGACCGACGGATCGTCAGTGTGGCCCAGATCCGGACCGACATCGACTCCAACGGCCACCACGGCGCGGGCTCGTCCGCCACGGCGGAGCCGGTCGAAGACGCCGAGGCCGCGGCGGGTGACACCGCGGCGGCCGAGGCGGCGGCAGCCGAGGAATCGGGCCCCGGCCTCGAGGACGCGCCCCTGCGGCTCGAGTTCGTGCGCTATCAGTCGCACCGGGATGCGGAGCGGTGTCGGTGTGAGGTGGTGCTGCGGGCCGGGGGGCGGGAGATCACCGGCCTCGGCGACGGACCCGACACCGCCGCGGGCCGCGCCGAGGCCGCCGCCCGGGCCGTGTTCCGGGCCGTGGAGGAGGCCCGTGCAGACGTGGAGGTGGAGCTCGAGGCCGCCGTGATCTCGAGCAGCCGCGGCCGCAACTTCGTGATCGTGGCGGCCCGTGCCGTTCTCGACCGGGGGTCCGTAGGCCTCGCCGGGGCGGCGCCCCTCAACCGGTCCCCCGAGGAGGCCGCGATCCTCGCCGCGCTCCAGGCTACCAACCGCTGGAGCGCCTGAACCGGTGAGCCGCGTCCCCGCCGACGCGCTGGGCCCCCAGCTCGAGCGGCTCCCCGGAGTCCTCGCCGCCACCGTGTTCGAAACGCCCACCGCCTCGCGGGTCTACCTGGCCATCGACCCCGAAGCCGATGGCGAGGCCGTCCGCGCCACCGTCCTCGGCGTGCTCCGGGACCACGGACACACCACCGACCCCGACGCCGTGCACATCGGGACCGCCCCGCCCACCCCACCGGTGCGGAGCGCCCTGCCAGCCCTCACCCTCGACAGCCTGGATGTCCACCGCGCCGAACACCGCGTGGAGTGCGTGGTCCGGCTCCGGACCGCCGACCGCACGCCCGAGGCCCGGGCCGTGGAGCCCGACAGCCCCGCCGGCCGGGCACGGGCCGCCGCCCGGGCCACACTGACCGCCGCCGAGGGCCTCGATCCCGACCTCCGCCTCGGGCTCCACGGCGCCATCCAGGGTGACCTGTTCGGCTTCGATGCCGTCTCCGTACTCGTGGAAGCATCGCTCGGGCGCATGCACGCGCAACTGCCCGGGATGGCGCTCATAGAGCAATCCCTGGAACACGCCGGCGCGCTGGCCGCGCTGCGGGCCCTGCGGAGCTGGTCGGCGTAGGGGCGGGGGGGCGAGGCGGGCTCCGCCCGCCTCGCAACAGGCGGCGCGCCTGCCATGGCCGCGACATCTCCAGGCGCC
>CAZSBL010000228.1:0-3402 GCA_964605205.1 uncultured Gemmatimonadaceae bacterium | reverse complement strand
ATGGGGCAGTTGAACTGCCCGTCGCTCATGTAGAGCATCTTCGCGGCGCTGTTGAAGACCTGGTCTTCGGCCAGCATGGCGAAGTTGAAGGTCATGAACTCGATGATGGGTCGGAGCCCGGTCATGGCTGCGCCCACCCCGAGGCCGGCGAAGCCGAGCTCGGTGATGGGCGTGTCCACCACCCGGTCCTCGCCGAACTCGTCCAGCAGCCCCTTCGAGACCTTGTACGCGCCGTTGTACAGCCCCACCTCCTCGCCCATGAGGAAGACGTCGGGGTCACGCTGCATCTCCTCCCGCAGCGCCTGGTTCAGCGCTTCCCGGTACGTGATCTCCGCCATCCTAGCCCTCCTCCCCGAGCCGGTTCCTGCGGTCGAAGAAGAGCCGGCCGTTCACGCTCAGGTCCGAATAGACGTGGTCGTAGAGCGCCGCGTCCTCGGGCTCCGGTGAGCTCTCCGCGAACTCCTCGGCGTCACGCACTTCCGCGGTGACCTCCTCGTCCATGGCCTCGAGCTCGGCCTCCGTGAGGAGCTCCGCCTCCTGGAGCGTGTCGATGAACCGCTTGATCGGGTCCGTCTTCTTCGCCTCCTGCACGTCATCCTTGGTCCGGTAGACGCCGTGGACGGGGTCGGACATGGAGTGGCCCATGAAGCGATAGCACTGGGCCTCGATGAGCGTGGGCGTGCCCTCCTCGCGGGCTCGGGCCACCGCTTCGCCCACCTGCTGGCGGACGGCCAGCACGTCCATCCCGTCCACCCGCAGCGACGGCATGTCGTACGCCATGGCCTTCTTCGAGATGTCATAGAGGGAGGCCACGCGCTCCCACGCGGTGCCCATACCGAAGCGGTTGTTCTCCACGATGTAGACCACGGGCAGCCCCCAGAGGCTGGCCATGTTCAGCGACTCGTGGAACGCGCCCTGGTTCACCGCCGCCTCGCCGAAGAAGCAGACGGCGACCCCGTCCTCCTGCCGGTACTTGATACTCCAGCCGAGGCCCGTGGCCAGCGGGATCTGGCCACCGACGATCCCCCACCCGCCCATGAAGTTGATCCGCTCGCTGTACATGTGCATCGAGCCACCCTTCCCCCCCGAGCATCCGCCCACGCGGCCGTACAGCTCCGCCATGACCTCCCGGGGCGTCATCCCCTTGGACAGCGCCTGCACGTGATCGCGGTACGCCGCGATGGCGTAATCCTCCTCACGGAGCCCGCTCAGCGCGCCCACGGCCACCGCCTCCTGACCGATGTAGAGGTGGCAGAAGCCGCCGATCTTGCCCATGGCGTACGCCTCCGCCGCCTTCTCCTCGAAGCGGCGCCCCAGGAGCATCATCCGGAGCATCCGGTGCAGCTCGTCCTTCTCGAACGCACCGATCCGCTCCGACATCGGCTTGCCCTCGAGGTCGATCCAGTCCTGCTCCTCCGGCGCCTCGACCTCGCCCTCGAGCTCGGTCTCCTGCTCCACCTCGACCGGACCCTCGGCGCCGTTCTCGGCCGCCTTCGCCTCTTTCTCTGTCTTCGCCATCTACACCTTCAGGTTCGTGCACGTCAGTGGCACCAGTCCCGGTTCCGGGCGGGGCCGAGCCTTCATCGTTCTACAACCTTCACCTAACCGCGGAACCCGCTGGATGCGCGGAAGGTTCGCGGAATCGTTCGTCTCGAACACCGCAGCCTTCGTCTCCAAACCAGAAAATAGGAGCTTATTTCTGCTGCCGCCGGATTCCGGAGGTACTCCGAAAACCTTTCCGCGGCTCTCTTCGGCGTATTCCGCGTATTCCGCGGTAAGGGGAACCCTGCTTCGCCCCGAAGTCCGCGGAAACGCCGGGTGCCTCTACCCATCGTCGCCGGGCTGCGGCTGGATCTGTACCAACCCGTTCCCGCCGGGCCCGCCGTTACCGGCCGGCCCGTGCGCTCCACCGTTGCCGCTCAGGTCGTGCTCGAGCGACGCCTGGAGCGAGAGCTTCTCGCGCCGGGCCTCGATCTCCTCGGCGCTCAGCTCGCCGGGCGCCCGCTCGTCCTTGTCCAGCACCTCGGTGATCTCGCCCACGCCGCCGGCGCCCACCGTGCGGGCCTGGGTCTCGGCATGATAGCTGGAGCGCACCAGCGCGCCCGACTCCACGTGCTTGAACCCCAGCTCCTGCTCACCGATCCGCTTCCACTCGTCGAACTCCCGGGGCGTGACCCACCGGGCCACCGGCGCGTGGTGCTCGCTGGGCCGCAGGTACTGCCCGATGGTCACGATGTCCACCGCGGCCTTCCGCAGGTCGACCATGGCCTGCCGGATCTCCTCCTGCGTCTCGCCCAGCCCCACCATGATCCCACTCTTGGTCAGCATGTCGGGATCCAGCTTCTTGGCGTAGCCGAGGAACGAGATGCTCCGCCAGTACCGGCCGCCCGGCCGGGCCGACGGGTGCAGCCGCTCCACCGTCTCCAGGTTGTGGGCGTAGATGTCCGGCTTCGCCCGGCTGACGGCGGCGATGGCCTCTTCGTCACCCTTGAAGTCGGGCGTCAGCACCTCGATGGTGCACCCGGGCCTCGCCTCCCGGATCTGGCGGATCGTCTCGGCGAAGATGCCGGCGCCGCCGTCGTCGAGCTCGTCGCGGTTCACGCTGGTGATGACCACGTGGTTCAGCTCCATGGCCACCACGCTCTCGGCCACCCGCCGGGGCTCGTCCTCGTCCAGCTCCGTGGGCATGCCGTGGGCGATGGCGCAGTATTTACACGCACGGGTGCAGACGTCGCCCAGGATCAGGAACGTGGCCGTGCCGGCCTCCCAGCACTCGCCGATATTCGGGCAGCCGGCCTCCTCGCACACGGTGTGGAGCCGCTGGCCGCGCATCAGCCCCATCAGGCGACGGTAGTTGTCCCCACCCGGCGAACGGACCTTCAACCACTTCGGCTTCCGAGCCTTCAGGTCGATGGCCTCGCCGTCCTCGATGGGCACGTTCGCCGTGCCCTTCGACTTCACGATGCCCGTGTCCTTGCCCTTCGGCGCCCAACCCTTCACTGCCTTGTCGCTCATCTATACGCTCCAGTCCGTCCGCTCGGCCGCCCGGGTTGCCCTCATGTGCACCCGGATAATCCGAGGAACGGCAACATGCGTTCCCGGTGGCCTCCGGATTCTCCGCTCGGTGAGCCTGGAATGTTAGGAAGACCCGCGGGTACTGGCTACCCTCCAACGGGGTGGAAGATCGGTTGCCCCCCATCTCTGACCCCGGGGCGCCAGGAGGCGGCCCGGGAGCAGGGGACGACAGTTTTCAACGCGAAAACGCGGACGTTGCCGCGGATCCGCGGAAGCCAGACTCGCCGGCAGACCCAGGGTCGCGGCGAAACCCGGTGACTTCATTCCAACTACGGCTCTTCTCCGAATTTGTTGGTCATTTCCGGGGGTGCCATCAGGCGACTCGTT
>CAZSBL010000227.1:0-3404 GCA_964605205.1 uncultured Gemmatimonadaceae bacterium | reverse complement strand
CAGCCCGCCGACTTCTTCCGCGCCATGGAGGAGGGCGCCGGCGAGAACATGAACTGGTTCTGGCGCGGCTGGTTCTACACCACCCACGCCAACGATCAGGCCGTCGAGTCCGTCACCGAGCAGGACGCCACCGAGCTCCTCGGCACCACCGAGCAGGGCAAGTACTACTACCGCGTCACCGTCAGCAACCAGGGCGGGCTCGTCATGCCGCTCCAGATCGAGGCCACGTACACCGACGGGACCACCGAGCGCTTCGACCTCCCCGTCGACGTCTGGCGCAGCAACGAGCTCGAGTTCACCAGGGGCTTCTTCTCCGACCGGGAGATCGTCAAGGTCGTCATCGACCCCGACGAGTCGTTCGCCGACATCAACCGGGAGAACAACACCTGGACCGCCGGCGAGGTCGCGGGGTGAGCGTGGCCTTCATGCGACCATGAGCCGACCCGACACCGGGCTCGCCACGCCCCTGGCCCTCGCCGTCGCCCTCGCCCTGGCCCTCGCTCTCACCCCCGCCTTCCCCCTCTCCCCCACCCCGGGGGGAGGGGCGGCGCTCGCGGCCACCATGCCCCTCCCGCCCGGGACGCCGGGCCGAGCCGCGAACGCAGCGCCCACCGTCGCCTCCCACGACCTGCACCACGACCTGCACATCGCCTACGCCGACATGGCCATCGAGGGCTGCGTCATCGCCGGCCGGATCCGCATCTTCAAGCACGACCTCGAGCGCGCCCTCAGCCCGCTGGTCGGCGCCGACGCCGTCTCGCTCCGGCCCGGCTCCGAGGCCGACGCGCTGGTCATGCGGTACCTGCGGGAGCACCTGGTGATCGAGGCCGTGGGCGGTGCCGCGGCAGCCGGACGGGCCGGGGGCGAGGCGGGCACCGGAGTTCGCGGCCCCAGCCTCGAGCCGACCCTCCTCCAGAGCGGCCAGGACGAGCTGGACCGGGAGCCGGTCTGGTGGGTGATCGTTCAGTACGAGGCGATGACACCGATCGACACCCTCCGGGTCCGCAACACCATCCTCTTCGAGGTCTTCGACGACCAGCGCAACATCATGAAATTCGTGCGCTTCCCGGGAGAATCGCAGAAGACGTTCTACTTCGACAAGGATGAATCGGAGCACGTCGTGACGCATTAGGTTGTAGGCACGGCGAATCGAACCCCCCGCGACAAGCCCCCGCCCGGTCGCTCGAAAGACACTTCCGCCCAACGCACATGGAGGCGTTCATGTTGCAGTTCGTCCGGAAGGCCCTGCCCGGCCTCCCAACGATCAGGGGACTCACGGTTCTCCTGATCGCCGCGCTGGCCCTGAGCCCTGCCACCAGCGCGGCCCAGAACGGCCGCGAGCACCTCTTCGACCCCACCGCCGATCCCGCCGCGGACCTCGAGGCCGCCATCGTAGAGGCTACCGAAACCGACCGTCGCATCATCCTCGACGTGGGCGGCAACTGGTGCGGCTGGTGCTACCTCCTCCACGACTACTTCGAGGAGAAGACCGCCCTGAAGGCGTACCGGGACGGACACTACGTCTGGGTGCTGGTGAACTACGGCTCCGAGAACCGGAACGAGGCGTTCCTGGGCCAGTACCCGGCGATCCGGGCGTACCCGCACCTCTTCGTGCTGGAGAGCGATGGCTCGTTCCTGCACTCCCAAGGCACCGGCGAGCTGGAAGAAGGCCGCGGGTACAACGACGAGCGGATGTGGGCGTTCCTGCGGGAGTGGGCGCCCGGGCGACTGAGCGCGGGCGGGCGGAGGTAGCCGCCCGGCCGCCTACTTCACCCGCACCAGGAACGCCCCGCCCCCTACGTCCACCGCCCACTCGGCGATGTCCTCGGCTCGCCAGCCGTTCAGCGCGTCCCGGACCACGCCCTGGAGCACGGGCGGCCCCTGGGACCGGGCCCCTCGTCCGGTCACGATCCGGACGACGTCGCCGGCGGACGTTCGGGTCACGCGATCGAAGAACAGCTCGAGCCGGTGCTCGGCCTCGTCGGCGTTGTAGCCGTGGAGGTCGAGGGTCTCGACGACGACGGCCGTGTGCAGCGAGCGCGGCTCGGAGCCGTCGTCATCGCGCTTCTCCAGGTTCTTCTTCCACGGCTTCGGCATGGGGCGGCTCCCGGCGCTGGCTGCGGCGTGCCCTACCGGAGCCGGTGGATGAGGAGCGCGGCCCGCTCGGTGGCTTTGGCGAACGACGTCAGGTCGACGGTCTCGTTCGGGCTGTGGGCGCCGGTGCCCTCGACGCCGATCCCGCCCAGGGAGCCGAAGCGGACGTGGGCGGCGGCGAAGGAGAGGTCCGACGCGCCGCGGCCGCCCGGGTCGAACTCCCGGACGTCGGGGTAGCCCAGGTCGCGGCTGGCCTCATGGTACATGGCCAGCAGCTCCCGATTGCCCTCGGTGGGCGGCATCCCGGGGTAGCCGGCGCTGAACCTGATCTCCGCCGAGGTGCGGGGCAGGTGCCGGGCCACGATCTCGCGCATCCGCCGGCGGGCCGACTCCAGCTGGTCGTCGCTGATGGTCCGGATCCCGCCGTGGACCACGGCGGTGCCAGCCACGATGTTGGTTTTCGACGACGCGCTCCCGGCCACGGCCTCGGGGTCGTACTCCACGTCGCTCCCTCCCACCATCACGGCGGGGTTGAACGTCAGGTACTGCTCGCCCTTGAGCTCCTCGTAGAACGCGTTCAGGATCCGCGACGCTTCGAAGACGGCCCCCGCGCCGGTGCCGCCGCTGAAGATCCCGGACGAGTGGGCGGTCCGTCCCTCGACCTCTAGCAGCCAGCCGCTGGAGCCCCGGCGGGCGGTGGTGCCGTAGTCGAAGCCGCGACCGGTAATGGCCGTCTCGAACTCCAGCGCCACGTCGGACGCCCGCGCCAGCTCGGTCATCAGGGCGCGCGCCTCCGCCACCGGGTCACCCAGACTCTCCTCGTCGCCGGTGAAGATGACCCGGATCGTGCGGCCGTCGAGGGCGCCCGCCTCGTGGAGGGCCCGGAGTGCCATGATGACTACGGCGTTGCCGCCCTTCATGTCGTTGGAGCCGGGCCCGCGGCCGGTCATCCCGTCCCGCTCCCACCACCCCTCGCCTTCATCGACGGTGTCGAGATGGCCGATGAGGAGGATGCTCTGCCCGACCGGGTCCTCGGCGACGCGCTCGGCCACCAGGTGTCCCGCCCGGCCCACGTGCTCCTGGTCCACCCAGCGGACGTCGAAGCCCAGCGCCTCGAGGTGGGGGGCCAGGTAGTCGTGCATCCGGCGGATCCCCTCGAAATTGTGGGTCCCGCTCCCGATCCGGACCTGGTCGGCGATGAGCTCGATCCCGGCCTCCACGTGGCTCCGGACGTACTCGGAGATCTCCCGCTCTGTGGGGGTGAGGTCGGGCCGCTCCTGGGCGGTGGCGGGGGCGGCGGCGGGCGTGGG
>CAZSBL010000226.1:0-3472 GCA_964605205.1 uncultured Gemmatimonadaceae bacterium | reverse complement strand
CCGCCCAGCCTGCCCTGCCCGGATCAAACTCAAAAGAAGTTCTCCGCGCGTGCTCGGCGCCTCCGCGGCTCCGCGGTTGACGATGCCTCCGGAGCACACGACCCACACCGGAATTCCCGCGGGCAGCCGATTACAGGGCCCCCGATCTGCCGGCACAGACCACCAGCGGTATCGTCGCGATCGTCGCGTCGTCGCGGTGAACCCCGCCTGCCGTCGCGCCGTCGCGGTGAATCCCGCCACCTGGTGCCGCGACCGCCACACGCCGCCGGCCGCCCAGGCGAACGCCCCGTCATCGAACTTCGTGTCCGATCCCGCTATGTTCCCGCCCCAGCCGCGCAGCAACTTTGAGGACATGGAAGAAGCCCCGAGCCTGTTCGACAGTCCGCAGCCCACGCCCCCGGACCCGTACGCCGTGCTGAGCGGCGTCTTCGGCTACGACGCGTTCCGGCCGGGCCAGGAGGAGGTCATCGAGGCGGTGCTGGGAGGGCACGACTGCATCGCCGTGATGCCGACGGGGGCGGGCAAGAGCCTGACGTTCCAGATCCCGGCCCGGCTCCTGCCCGGTACGGTGCTGGTGGTCTCGCCGCTGATCAGCCTGATGAAGGACCAGGTCGACGCGCTGGGCGAGTACGGCTTCCGGGCGACGACGGTCAACTCCACGCTCGAGAGGGAGGAGCGCCGTCGTCGCGTGGCCGACCTCCGGCGTGGCGAGTACGAGCTGGTCTACCTGGCCCCCGAGGCGCTGGACGGCGGGCTGCGAGGCGAGATCCGGCGCTGGCCGATCTCGCTGCTCGTGGTGGACGAGGCCCACTGCATCTCCCAGTGGGGCCACGACTTCCGACCGAGCTACCGTCGGCTCCGGGGGTTGAACGAGGAGCTGGACGCGCCGGTCCTGGCGCTCACGGCCACGGCCACCCGGAAGGTGGCCCGGGACATCCTGCGGCAGCTCGGGATGCGGAAACCGGAGGGGTACAAGGGCTCGTTCTTCCGGCCGAACCTGCACATCCACGTCCGGAAGAAGGGGCAGGGCGGGAACACGAAGCAGGAGATCCTGGCGCTGGTCCGGGAGCGGCTGGGCGAGAGCGGGATTGTCTACTGCCTGTCCCGCAAGAGCGTGGAGCGGACGGCCAGGTACCTGGCCAGGCACGGGATCGCCGCGGCGCCGTACCATGCGGGGATGAGCGACGAGGAGCGGGCCGAAAACCAGGAGGCGTTCCGGAAGGACGACGTGGACGTCATCGTGGCCACCATCGCGTTCGGGATGGGGATCGACAAGTCGAACGTACGGTTCGTGATCCACCGGGACATGCCCAAGGACGTGGAGAGCTGGTACCAGGAGATCGGCCGCGCGGGACGGGACGGGCTGGTCTCCGACTGCTTCCTCTTCTACTCGTGGGCCGACGTGAAGATGCACGAGCGCTTCCTCGATGAGATCGAGGACGCCGGGCTCCGCCGCCAGAAGCACCAGGCCACGGTCAACCTCTTCCGCATGGTCGAGCGGCAGAGCTGTCGCCATCAGGCCATCCTGGCCCACTTCGAGCAGCGGATCGACCCGTGCCGGGAGAGCTGCGATGTCTGCCGGGGCGTCACCGTCGAAGAGATGGCCGCCGACGCCATGATGCGCTTCGGGATCGCGGGCCGTCGGAAGGCGAAATCGAAATCGACCTTCCGCTCCCGTGGGTCGGGACTCGCCCAGGGACCCGCTGGCGACGAGCTGCCTTCCGACATGGCCTCGTTCGACGACGTACCGCCCCCGGCGTTCGACCCCGACGCCGACCCCCTGTTCGAGAAGCTGCGCGCGCTGCGGAAACAGCTGGCGGACGAGCGGGGCGTGCCCGCTTACATCATCTTCAACGACAAGGTGCTCCGTGCCATGTGCGACGAGCGGCCGGGCACGGCGTCCGAGCTGCTGGCCATCTCCGGGATCGGGCCGAAGAAGCTCGAGCGCTACGGGCAGATCTTCCTGGACGCCATCGCCGAGGGGGGCTGAGCGCGGGCCGACGTCCACCGGGTCGGCCACTTGTTCACGGCCGGGGAGGGGTGCATGATGGGTGCAGGTCCGACCTGACCCCACAGCTCCAGGAGTGCACCATGTCGCTGCCGCTGCCCGAAACCGTCGACTCCATGTGGGAGGCCACCTATGGTCCGTACGAGCCCGGGCCCTCGCTGAAGCGTGACATCACCGTTGACGTGGCCGTCATCGGGGGCGGGTTCACGGGGCTCACCACCGCGTACGAGCTGAAGCGGGAGGACCCCGGGCTGGACGTGGCGGTGCTGGAGGCCCGGGAGATCGGCTACGGCTCCAGCGGGCGGAACGGCTCGTTCGCCATGACCGTGGTGGGGCTCGGGTTCGGCGCTACCGCGCTGATCAAGGGCGAGGACTACCTGGTCCGGGCGCACCGGTACATGATGGACGCCGTGGACACGCTCTGGGAGCTGGCGGAGCGGGAGGGGCTGAAGGAGCAGGCCGAGGTGATCCGCCCCGGCTTCCTCCGGGTGGGCACCACCACGAAGTACCTCAAGAAGATCCGTGACGAGGTCAAGCTGATGAACAAGCTCGGCTTCGACGATATCTACTTCCTGGACGAGAAGGAGACTCGGGCCCGGGTCAACTCGCCGATCCACCTGGGGGCCATGTGGGAGCCGCGGCTGGTCCTGATCCACCCCCTCGAGCTGGTGCGGGCGGAGAAGGAGCTCGTGGAGAAGGTGGGCGGCAAGGTCTACGAGAACTCACCGGTGACGAAGGTCGAGCGCGGAGCAACGTTCGAGCTGATCACGCCCGGCGGCACCGTCACGGCCGAGAAGGTGGTCTTCGCCACCAACGCCTACTCCCACTTCTTCAAGGGGCTCGAGCGGAAGCAGGTCCCGGCCGGCACGTACATGCAGGCCACCGAGCCGCTCACCGAGGAGCAGCTCGCGCCCATCGGGTGGGACGGCTACGAGGGGGTGGAGGACGCCCGGAACCTCATCCACTTCTACCGTCGCACCCTGGATGACCGGATCGCCATCGGCGCCGGACCCGTGGGATTGACCTGGGGCAACGACCTGGTCGACCTCGACCGCTACGACTACGCGTGGGAGGAACAGCGGAGCCACTTCAAGGTCACCTTCCCGCACCTGCGGGACGTGGAGTTCACCCACCAGTGGGGCGGACCCTTCTCCGTCACCCTCGACCTGAACCCGGCCATCGGGTACCTCGGCGACGAGCGGGCCGTCTACAGCCTCGGCTGCATCGGCCACGGCGTGTCCATGAGCCACCTCAACGCCCGGGTCATCCGGGACATCATCCTGGAGCGGAAGACGCCGCTGGTGGACGGGTGTCCGTTCGTGGACCGCCGCGTCTTCCCGTGGCCGCCCGAGCCGATCCGCAGCACCCTCGGCCACCTCATGCGGGGCTACCTCCGCATCGAGGACTGGGCCAATGAGGGCGAGCTGCGCCGGGTGAAGGCCCAGGTCCACGCCGACGACTAGT
>CAZSBL010000225.1:0-3535 GCA_964605205.1 uncultured Gemmatimonadaceae bacterium | reverse complement strand
CCCCTGACGCCCCCCGGCCCTCGAACTCGTACCCCATCACCTCGCCCCCCGCCGCTCCCGGGCCTTGAAAAACCGCATCAGCGGCCCCACGTACGATGCGTCGGTTCGAACCTCGATCTCGTCCACCGCCAGTCGCCGGAAGAGCGACCGCACGGCGGCCCCCTCGGCCCCGGCCCGGGCGTCGTAGCGCTGCCGGACCCGGTCCCGGCCGGTGTCCACCGCCACTTCCCACCCTGTCTCCGGGTCGGTGACCACGAGCAGCCCCGCGTCGGGAAGCGACTCCTCCAGGGCGTCGATCATCCGGACCGCCACCACGTCGTGGCGGTTGGAGACGAGCTTGAGCGTCCGGCTGAACGCGTCGAACGCGTCGCCGTCGTCGGGCCCCGGGATGATGAAGTCGCTGAGGACGAAGAGGATCGACCGGTGAGGCAGCATCCGACCCGCATAGTCGAGGGCATCGGCCAGATCGGTCCCCCGGCCCGTGGGCCGGAACGCCAGCAGGTCGCGGATCAGCCGCAGGACGTGCCGGCGGCCCTTCTTCGGCGGCACCACATGCTCCACCTGGTCGGTGAAGATCAGGAGCCCGACCCGGTCGTTGTTCCGGATCGCGGAGAGGGCCAGGACGGCCGCGAGCTCGGCGGCCAGCTCCGCCTTCAGCCGGCCCCGGGTCCCGAACTGCTCCGAGCCGGAGAGGTCGACCAGCAGCATGACCGTGAGCTCCCGCTCCTCCACGTGCTTCTTGATGTACGGGTGCCCCATGCGGGCGGTAACGTTCCAGTCGATGGCCCGCACGTCATCCCCGTGCTGGTACTCCCGTACTTCGGCGAACTCCATCCCCTGGCCCTTGAACACCGAGTGGTACTCGCCGCTGAAGAGCGTGTTCACCCACCCCCGGGTCCGTAGCTCGATGAGCCGCACCTGCCGCAGCACCTCCCGGGGTACGCCACCGGGCGCCACCGGGTCCCGCGGGTCCGGCAGCGGCACAGGAGCCCCGTCGCCGAACAGCTCCGCGGCCAGCCCCCTGAGCCGGTCTCCGAGATCCGACAGTACACTCATCCCGCCCCCCGGACCTCCATTCAAGGCACCTCCACCGCCTCGAAAACGCGTCGTACGATATCCTCGGGCGTGACCTCCTCGGCCTCCGCCTCGTACGTGGTGATGATCCGGTGCCGGAGCACGTCCGGGCCGATGGTCTTCACGTCCTCCGGCAGCACGTAGCCCCGTCCGTCAATGAAGGCGTGGGCCCGGGCGCACATGGCCAGGAAGATGCTCGCCCGGGGGCTCGCGCCGTACTCGATCAGCGGCTCCAGCGCCCCGATCCCGTGGGCCGCCGGCTCCCGAGTGGCGTGGACCAGGTCCACGATGTAGTCGGTGATCTTCTCGTCCACGTACAGCGCCGCGATCTCCTGCCTCGCCGCCAGGATCTCGGCCGGGGCCGCTACCTTGTCCAGCGGGACGGGCTCCTTCCCCGCCATCCGGCGCATGATCTCCTTCTCCGTGGCCCGGTCCGGGTACGTGACCTTCAACTTCAGCATGAACCGGTCGACCTGCGCTTCCGGCAGCGGGTACGTCCCCTCCTGCTCGATGGGGTTCTGCGTGGCCAGCACCAGGAACGGCTCCTCCAGGGCGAACGTCTCGCCGGCGATGGTGACCTGCCGCTCCTGCATGGCCTCCAGCAGCGCGCTCTGCACCTTCGGCGGGGCACGGTTCACCTCGTCGGCCAGCACGATCTGGGCGAAGATCGGGCCCCGTTTCGGCGTGAACTCACCCGTATTCTGATTGTAGATGTTCGTCCCGACCACGTCGGCCGGGAGCAGGTCCGGCGTGAACTGGATCCGCTGGAAGCTGACGTCCAGCGCCTCCGCCAGACTCGACACCGTCAACGTCTTACCCAGTCCCGGCACCCCCTCCAGCAGCACGTGCCCGCCCGTCAACATCCCGATCAGGAGCCGGTCGATCATCGCCTCCTGCCCGACCACACGCTTGTGCAGCTCCCGCTTGATCTTCGGCGCCAGCTCCCGGTGCGCCGGGGGGCCCGGCGTGGCGGTACTCTCCAATTGGACCTCCTCTACGGTGGAAAACGCGGCGTCGACCCCGTCTTCTACAGAGCCGACGCCGAGATGTTCGATGATGTGGGACCCGCCGGGCGTTGCCCGCCGCCCTACCGCTTGATCCGCTCGCCCTTGTCTTCGTGGCGGAAGACCCATGCGGCTAGCCGCCCGGGTCGGAGCGCACGGCCCCGGTCGTGGGGCTCCCGGTCGGCCCGGGAGCCGTCGTCCGCCGACGGCCCCGCGTCAAGCTCGTCGCGAATCTCCCGCAGCCGGTCCCGCCATTTCGCCCAGTTTGACGCCCGCAGGTCCACCCAGCCGTTGTCCATGAGCCTGGGATCGTCCGCCGCCTGCCCGGGCTCCGGCGCCACCTTCACCGTCTTTCCGCGCAGGATCCGCTCGCCGTCGGGGAGCAGGATCGGCAGCCCGATGGTCAGGATCCGGACCCGTAGATCGTCATCGCTCTCCAGCAGCGCCTCCGCACGCCGGGCCGTGTCCTCCGGGTCCATGTCGGCCGCCTCGTCCATCCCGCCGTGCAGATGCCCGAGGATCGCCACCTCGAAGAGCAGCTTCGAGAGCCGGGGCGGACCCAGCATCTCGTAGGCGACGGACTCCACTCCGTGCTCCCGCTCCAGCGCCTCCATCCGGGCGAGGGCCACCTCCCGGAGCACGCCGGCCCGATACGTCGGCCCGGACGTCGACGCGTCCAGCGCGCCCACCACGTCGTGGCCGGTGGGGTAGCCCCGGATCTCACGGACCACGTCGTCTGCGATCTCCTCCGGCGTGATGTACTCCATGAGCCCCAGCGCCGTGAGTGTCTCGAACTCGCCCAGACTGAAGAGCCCGTTCTCGCCGGCATCCAGGAACACGCCCTCCAGCGGCTCGCCCGTGGCCTCGAAGCTCGACGATGCTCCGTCGCCGAACGCCGCGCCCAACTCCACGGGGCCCGTGGCATCGCACCGCTCCATTGACCGGCCCCGGTACGCCACCTCGCCGTACATGATCTTCTTCCAGCTGATCGCCGCCGTCGGCTTGATCTCCTTCACCGCCGGCGCGCCCGGCGTCCGGGCCATCAGATAGAGCAGAAGGGTATGGGCGCCCGCCACTCCCGACTTGGCCAGCAGCATCCGGCTCGGCCGCTCCTCCGAGTGGGTGAAGGGGATGTTGAGCCCCTGCCCGCCGGTACCGGCGGTCCCGATCTTCACGTAGATCTCCGTCCCCGTCCGCTTCATCGCCTCCAGCGCGATCTGGACGTGCCGGATCAGCTGCGGCAGGTAGAGTGTGGCCAGGTGCCGCTCCACCTCCTCGCGGCTACACCCCTCTTCCGCCTCGGCCTTCGACCGTAGCGACGTGGCGCTGGCGAAGATGTTCTGGTAGGCGAACGCCGTGGCCGTGTTCACGCAATCCACCACGATCGCCGGACGGTGCCGGTCCAGCATCGCCGCGAAGTGGGAGCGCTCGATTACGTCGTCGGTCAGGTCACCGTA
>CAZSBL010000224.1:0-3678 GCA_964605205.1 uncultured Gemmatimonadaceae bacterium | reverse complement strand
GTCCGAAGGGCCCCGCCGGTTGCCGGCGCAGCCGGCGTGATGCCCGGGGCCCGGGTGCCGACGAAGACCGCTTCCGCTATTCCCCGGGCCTGATGCGGCGCGGCCGTGGCGCCTGGAGATGTCGCCGTGATGCCTGTCGCGCCGCCCGTTGCGAGGAGCGAAGCTCCGAGCGCCCGTTGCACTCGCAACGCCCCTTCCCCACACTAAAGTCCCCCTGGACCACTGCCGATACTCCTCATTGAAGGAGCCTTACCCATTCTTCGGAGCGAAGTGGATCCATGACAGAAGAGCGGCGGCGCGTGCTGGTGGTCGAAGACGAGGCACCGGTCCGGGAGCTCGTGGCCAAGCACCTGGAGCGGAAGGGCTACGAGGTCGCCCAGGCGTCGGACGCGGAGCAGGTCCTGCTCCGGATGTCGCGGGACCGGGAGCCGTTCGACGTGGTGTTGAGCGACATCCACCTGCCGGGGCTGTCGGGCGTTGAGTTGCTGCGGCTGCTGCTGACCCACTCGCCGCTGCGGCCGGTGATCATGATCACCGGTGACTCCGACGAGTCGCTGGCCCGGAAGGCGCTGGGCTACGGGGCCGCGGGATACCTGCTGAAACCGTTCGAGCTGTTCGAACTGGAGGCGGCGGTGAAGCAGGCCATCGCGCGGCTGGAGCTGGTGGAGGCAGCGGAGTCGCTGGCCAAGTCCGACGCGGTGGAGCTGCCGGACCAGGGCACGCACGGGGGCGTAATCCCCGCGGCGTGGCTGGAGTTGGCGGACAGCCGTTCGACGGCCGGGAAGGGGCACGGGTACCGAGTGGCCCGGCTGGCTGGCGCCATCGCGTCGGCGATGGACGTGCAGCTGGACGGGGAGGACCGGAACGCGCTGGACGTGGCGGCCCGGGCCCACGAGCTGGGCCGACTACTGGGTCCGGCGTCGAGCCGCACGGAGCTGGCGACCCGGACGGCGCAGCTGCTCTACGACCTGGGCGTGGAGTCGAATGTGCTGCGCACGGTGAACCACATGCGGGAGCGGTGGAACGGGAGCGGCGGGCCGAACGGGATCAGCGGGGACGATATCCCCCTCACATCACGGATCGTGGCGGCGGCCGATGCCCTCGACCACGCGGCCGTGGTGCACATGGACTCGGGGCTGGAGCCGGCGGCGGCGGTGGACGCCGCCCTCGACGAGGTCGAGGCGGAGGCCGAGCCCCACTTCGGCCCGGCCGTGGCCCAGGGCGTCGACACCGCATCGAGCGTGATCGAAGCCATCTGGGTCCTGGCCCGGGGCCCGGGCGACGAGACGACGCCGGGCCAGCCTGCCTCCGGATCGGCCTAGCCGAGCTCCGGCCGGACCGGGCTCTCGATCAGCCGGGCCCGGCTCCCGATCGGTCCGGCCCGGTCCGCCCTCAGTCGGCCACCTCGGTGAGGTAGCGGGCCGTGTAGTCGCGGAGCATCCGGTGGGTGCTGAAGAAGGGCACCACCTGCCGGATGCTCTCGTGCATCCGGGCCGTCCATTCCCGGGGCACGCCGGCATCGTCACGGCGGTAGAAGAGGGGCAGCACCTGGTCTTCCAGGATGCGGTAGAGGTCGGCGCGATCGGCGTGGTCGGCCGCCTTCTCGCGCTGCCGGCGGGCGGCCTTGCCGCTTCGCGCGGCGGCCTCGTCGGTCTCCTGCGCGGCGGCTTCGGCCGGCTCCGTGGCGCCGCCTTGCTCGCCGATGGCCCAGCCCGGGGCGGGCGCGTCGCGGTCGCGGCCCCGGTAGGCCTCGTCCCACCAGCCGTCGAGGACGCTGACGTTCAGGACGCCGTTCATGGCCGCCTTCATCCCGCTGGTGCCGCTGGCCTCCATCGGCCGGCGGGGGTTGTTGAGCCACACGTCGGCGCCCTGGACCAGGGCGCGGGCCGCGCCGATCCCGTAGTCGGGGAGGAAGACGACTCTGCCACGAAAGCGGGGGTCGCGGGCCACCTCGCCGATGCGGGCGATGAGGGCCTGGCCACCCTCGTCGTCGGGGTGCGCCTTTCCGGCGAAGATGAGCTGCGCCGGGCGCTCCGGGTGGTTCAGGATCCGGTCGAGGCGGTCCAGGTCACCGAGGACGAGGGTGGCGCGCTTGTAGGTGGCGAAGCGCCGGGCGAAGGCGATGGTCATGGCCTCGGGGTCGAGCTCGACGCCGGTGGTCCGGGTCACGTAGTCGACGAGGGCGCGGCGCCGCTCCTGGTGGACCGCCCAGAGGCTGTCGGGGTCGGGGCCCGGCGCGGGCTCGTCGGGGAGCCCGATCCGGTGGGTGTCGACGCCGAAGGTGGCCGCCACGTCGGGGTGGACCCAGCTCGGGACGTGGACCCCGTTGGTGATGTGGTCGATGGGGACGTCGTCCACCGACCGCTCCGGCCACAGCCCCTGCCACATCTCCCGGGAGACCTGGCCGTGGAGGGCGCTGACGCCGTTGGTGGCCCGGGACAGTCGGATGGCCAGGACCGTCATGGTGAAGGGCCCTTTGCCCGGCGTCTCCCGGCCCAGCTCCATGAGCTCTTGTACGCTGAGGCCCAGGCCGTGGGCGGTGTCGGTGAGGTGCCGGGCCAACAGCTCGCGGGGGAACCGGTCGTGGCCCGCGGGCACCGGGGTGTGGGTGGTGAAGACGCACCGGCTGCGGGCCCGGGCGGACGCGGCCTGGAAATCGAGCTCCCCGGCCCGCATGATGTCGCGGACCAGGTCGAGGGCGAGAAACGCCGAGTGGCCCTCGTTCATGTGGTAGGTCTCCGGCTCGATCCCGAGCTCGCCGAGGGCTTGGTAGCCGCCCATGCCCAGCAGGATCTCCTGCGCGATCCGCATCTCCTGGCCGCCCCCGTAGAGGCGGGCGGTGAGGCGTCGGTCGGCGTCGCTGTTCTCGGGGACATCGGTGTCGAGGAGGTAGAGCGGCACCCGTCCCACGTCGGCCCGCCAGACCCGGGCGGTCACCTGCCGGCCGGGGAAGGGGAGCTTGAGAAGGAGCGGCGAGCCGTCGGTGCGGTCCACGGGGCGGACCGGGAGGTCGTCGAAGTCGGCTGCCGGGAAGGTCTCTGTCTGGCGGCCCTGGCCATCAACCGCCTGTTGGAAGTAGCCCTCGCGGTAGAGGAGCCCCATGGCCACCAGCGGGATCCCCAGGTCGCTGGCGGACTTGAGGTGGTCGCCGGCCAGTACGCCGAGTCCACCGGAGTAGATCCGGAGGCACCGTGTGAGCCCGAACTCGGCGGAGAAGTAGGCCACGAGCGGGCGGTCCGGAGTGTACCCGTCGTCGTCGAACCAGACGTCCCCGGCCTCGAGGTAGCGCTGGAGGCCATCATGGAGCTCCCCGGCGCGTCGGGCCACGCCTTCGGCTTCGAGGTGCTCGGGGTCGATCCTGCGGAGGAGCGCCACCGGGTTGTGGGCCACGGTCTCCCACAGCTCCGGGTCGAGGGATCGGAAAAAGGCGCGCGTAGGCGCGTGCCAGGCCCAGTGCAGGTTGTGGGCCAGCTCGGACAGGTGCGTGGACGGCTGCATGGACTCCCGCTGCTGTGTACGTGATGACCCCGGAATCGGGGAGCGCCGCCGTCGTGCGGCGGCACCAAAGGTAGACGACGATGCAACGTCTGTGAAGTCGGGGTCGGCATCCGGGGGCTTGGGCAGGGCAAACGCCCGGTCAACCGCGGAGACGCGAAGACGCGGAGCATACGCGGAGTG
>CAZSBL010000223.1:0-3724 GCA_964605205.1 uncultured Gemmatimonadaceae bacterium | reverse complement strand
TTCAACCGGACGCTCTTCTGGATGACGGGGCACGCCATCGTGTACGCGTGGCTGCTGCCGGCGTACGTGAGCTGGTACGCGCTGATTCCCCGGCAGGTGGAGGGGAAGATCATCAGCGACTCCCTCACGCGCACGGTCTTCATCCTCTTCCTGCTCCTCTCCATTCCCACCGGGTTCCACCATCAGTACACCGACCCGGGGATCGACACGAAGATGAAGGCGTTCCACGCCATCCTGACGTTCGGCGTCTTCTATCCCAGCCTGGCAACGGCGTTCAGCGTGGTGGCCAGCCTGGAGATGGGCGGCCGGAAGCGGGGCGGTGGCGGGCTCTTCGGCTGGATCAGGACGCTGCCGTGGGGCGACCCCAGCGTGGCGGCCCAGCTGCTGGCCATGTTCACCTTCGTCTTCGGCGGGATCACCGGGCTCATCAACGCCAGCCACACCGTGAACCTGGTGGTCCACAACACCACCTGGGTGCCCGGCCACTTCCACATGACCGTGGGGAGCGCCGTGGCGCTGACGTTCATGGGGATCGCCTACTGGCTGATCCCGTACCTGACGCAGCGGAAGCTGTGGGGGAAGGGGTTGGCGGTGGCCCAGAGCTGGGTCTACACCATCGGCGTGCTGATCTTCGCCCGGGGCATGATCTCCGGCGGGCTCGAGGGGATGCCGCGTCGCTCCTTCTTCGCCGAGGCCGCGTACGCCGGTGAGAAGAGCGAGTGGGTGCTGGCCGGCGCCCTCACCGGGATCGGCGGCACCCTCATGACCATCGGCGCCGTCATGTTCTTCGTGGTGATCCTCGGCACCATCTTCCTGGGGAAGAAGGGCGAGGAGCCGGAGGACATCCCCATCTCCCAGACACTCACCGACCCGAAGAACAGCGGCTGGGAGCTCCGCCTCGACAACATGTGGTTCTGGGTGATCGTGGCCATCGTCCTCATCGTCATGGCGTACGGCCCGTTCTTCCTGACCTACCTGCCGCCTGACCTGGTCTCGCCCGGGTTCAAGTTCTTCTAGACGACGACGGGATCGGGCGACGCCTTCGCCCCACCCGGCGTCCACGGCAGGGCCGCCCGCGGCCGGTGGGGAGACCGATCCCCGCGGTGCCCGGGCCACGTTGCAGGCGCCACGGCCCACGGCTATCCTGAGCCGTGGGCCGTCCGTCATCACCGGAAGACCATGAGCCAGTCACCGTTTCAGCGATTCATCCGCGAGCTGCGCCGCCGCCACGTGCCCCAGACCGCCGCCATCTACCTCGTGGCCGCCTGGGCCGCCATCGAGTTCGCCGACGTGGTGGTCCCCAACCTGAACGGGCCCCAGTGGGTGGTGACCGCGGTCATCGTGGCCGCCCTCGCCGGGCTCCCGGTCATGCTCGTGATGGCGTGGATCTTCGAGTGGGGCCCCGAAGGGCTCAGCCGCACCGAGGACGTGGCCGAGGGGATGGAAGCGCCGCCCAGCTACGACGCCGAGTCCGGCGAGGTGCGGCCGTCACCGGCCGCGGAGGCCCGACGGGCTCCGCCCGATCGGTCGCGGCCCTGGATGGCCGTCCTGGCGATCCTGGTGGTGGGGATCGGCAGCGCCCTGGCGGCGGCCTACGTGCTCCAGGGTGGCGACGGCGACGCCGAGGGCGGCGCCGGCCAGGACACCGTCGAGGCCGTGGCCCCGGCCGGCGACCGCGCCCGCGAGGGCTCCGACTCGGCGGCCGAGGGCGCCCCGCCGCTTCCGATGACCCCCGAGGGGATCCTTTCACCCGGCTTCGCCGACTCGCTGCAGGAGCGGATCCGGCGCCAGCTCGGCGGGCTGGACACCATGGACGTGAGTGGGTTCATGCGGATCGCGGCCGAGTCCATGGCCCGGATGGGCGTAAGCGTCATGCTCACCGAGCCCGAGCCGTGGCGAGGAGGGCCGGAGGCCGTCGAGGCGGCGCCGCTGGCCGAGGGCGACACGCTCCGGATCCGGGGCGTGGCGTACGATACCGCCGGCGTGGTGGAGGTGCGGGTGGACGGCCGGCCCGCCGTCGCCTTCGAGACGGGCCCGGAGCGGGCCCGGTTCACCACCAGCCTCACGGGCACCGAGAGCGCCGGAATCCGGACCGTGGTCATCGAGGTCCGGACCGCCGACGGTCGCACGGTCCGCCGGGAGTACCCCATCGCGCAGCTGCCCGGCGGCATACCCTGATCCGGGCCGGCTCCAGCCCGGGGCCGTCTGCTGGATCGCCCACTCGCCATCGACGGGGTCACCCCCGGCAGCCTGCTCGTCTCCTTCCGCCCACCGATCGGTGGCTGTCGCACCCGGGGCGCTCACTTCAGGGTTGTGAGGCCGGTAGGGCCGACGCATCTTGTACGGGAGCCGGCGATTCACGGCCGGCCCAGGCGACCGCCACGGCTCCATCGGCCTTCCCGAACCCCCACCCGGGAGCCAGCGGTCCAGAGAGAGGTATGACTACCGACATCCCATCGGCCATCCAGCTCCGTACGCGAAACTCCCGAACCCGGGAGCCGAACGGCGCCATGGACCGGGCCGAGCGGGTTCGGGAGTCCAATAGTTAACCGCAATTGCTCTACTGATGTCCTTGATCAGGCAGACGTGGTGGATGTGGCTCGCAGGCCTCGTGGTCATCGGAGTGGCCTGCGGTGAGGCTCAGGAGTCGGAGGGGTGGGCGGGCACGGTTCAAGAGGTCAGTGACGTCCAGATCGTGCAGAATCCGGGGGAGCCACTGGAGCCGATGACCCATGGGGCGCCTGTGCGGTGGTCGGTACCAACACCTGAGCAGGAGTCCAGGCGCGGGGTCTGGGAGGAAGCGGTTGCAGTGCGCGCCCGGGACAGCATCGTGTACGTGCTCGACCGGATGGCCCACCGAGTTCACGCAGTACTAACGGAAGACGGCCGTTGGAATACCACGTTCGGCGCGGAGGGTGGCGGGCCGGGGGAACTGCGCAGCCCGTTTGGCCTGACCATCACGGAGGACGCCGTCGTCGTTGGTGACGGAGGAAGGGCCGCGCTGGAGTTCTTCGGTTTCGACGGCGCGTACCGGACGTCCCTTCAGCTTGGTCGGGTCGGTTTCGCAGTACACGCTCTGAGCAGGGATATGTTTATCGTGCATGCCCTCCTCGGGTCCGAGGGGGGTTGGTACCTGGTACCGACAGACGGAGAGATGGAGGAGTTCTCCTGGCCGGAGTGGGTGTCCCAGGATCCCGCCGGGATAGATTGCGCGCAGACCTACGCTGATCCTGCAGGAGTGTATCGGGCGAACTGTCGTATGCTGCACTTCCAAGTCGTCGGCCATACCGGAAGCCTTCGCCGGGAGATCAGCGTCGACCGCGCCCCCGAGGCGGCTGAACCGCACAAGCTGAAAGAGCACCTGCAGAACGCTCGAGCCCAGATGAGGGCGAGCGGATTGCCGACTGAACTGATCGAGAGCCAGATAGCGCGCGAAGAGGAACGGCTTCAACCAGTACCGAGTGTGCGGGCCGTTCGCCGAAACGCCGTAACAGGGGATTACGCTCTTTGGGAGCAGCAGCCGGAGGAACTGGGTTCGGGGTCGGCGGTGCTCCATATCTTTGATGCCGCTGGTCGCTACCGCGCGTCCCATGTTTTCGACGATCCGTGGGTTGATTTCGACTGGCGGGGGCAACGGCTATACGCGCTTGAACGAGATCGGGAGACAGGATTAGAAGCCATCTCATAAATGCCGCAACAGGATGACGATGCATCCCAGTTGCAC
>CAZSBL010000222.1:0-3791 GCA_964605205.1 uncultured Gemmatimonadaceae bacterium | reverse complement strand
TCTGGCGCGGGCCGTAGACGTTGAAGTAGCGGAGCGCCACGGTGGGGATCCCGTACGCGCCACCCACGGTGAGGAAGAGCTCCTCGTGGTCGCGCTTGGTGACGGCGTAGACCGACGTGGGCCGGAGCGGCTTGGACTCGGGCGTGGGGATCGGGGCGACGACGGCCTCGCAGATGGGGCATTGAACCTCGTAGTGGCCGGCGGCCATGCGACGGTCGGTCCGCAGCTCCGGGGCCACGTCCCCGTGTTCTTCGCACCGGTACGCACCCTCGCCGTAGATGCTCATGGAGCTGGCGACCACGGCCCGGCGGAGGGCGTCCTTCCGGGCGACCATGGCCTCCAGGAGCACGGCGGCGCCCAGGGTGTTGGCCCGGACGTAGTCGGCGATCCGGTACATGGACTGGCCCACGCCCACGGCGGCGGCGTGGTGGAAGACGGTGTCGACGCCGTCGAGGGCCGCGTCGACGGTGGGTCGATCGGTGACGTCGCCGTGGACGAACTCGACGCGACCGGCGGCCACGTGGTCCGCGATGAGGGTGGGCTCCGAGGCGTCGCTTCCGTGGACCTGGGGGTCGAGGCTGTCCAGGACCCGGACCCGGGCGCCGCGCTCCACCAGCGCGTCGACCAGGTGGGAGCCGATGAAGCCGGCCCCGCCGGTGACGAGGGTAGTCATCTACTGCCCTCGCTTCCCGGGGTCGCCGATGGCCTTCCGCTTCTCCCGGCGGATGGCCCGCTCCTCGGCGTCGGCCCGCTGCCGCTCGTGCCCGGTGACGATCCGCTCCACCGCCTCCTCGGGCGAGTCGGTGAGGAGCATCAGCTCGAGGTCTTCGGGGCTGACCTTTCCCTCGGCGATCATGGTGTTCTGGACCCAGTCGAGGAGCCCGCCCCAGTATTCGGAGCCCATGAGGATGACGGGGAAGTGGCGGACCTTCCGGGTCTGGATCAGCGTGAGCGACTCCCACAACTCGTCCATGGTGCCGAAGCCGCCGGGGAAGATCACGAACCCCTCGGCGTACTTCACGAACATGGTCTTGCGGACGAAGAAGTAGCGGAAGTTGACCGCTGTCTTCACGTACGGGTTCATCCCCTGCTCGAAGGGGAGCTCGATGTTGCACCCCACCGACGGGCCGCCGGCCTCGGAGGCGCCCTTGTTGGCGGCCTCCATGATCCCGGGCCCGCCGCCGGTGATGACGCCGAAGCCACGATGCACCAGCAGCCGGGCGGTCTCCTCGGCGGCGGCGTACCACGGGTCGTCGGAGGCGACCCGGGCGCTGCCGAAAATGGAGACCGCGGGCCCCATGTCGGCCAGCGTGTCGAACCCCTCCACGAACTCGCCCATGATGCGGAAGACCCGCCACGGGTCGGTGTGGAGGAACTCGGGCTCCAGCACCTCCCGCTTCAGGAAGCGCTCGTCCTCCGTCTCCCGTCCGTTGCCGGGGAGGGGCGTTTCCAGCTCTCGCTCGTCCGTCATCAGCCTTCCTCTCGGTGATTCCCGGTGCCCCGCGGGGCGAGGCACGCGTCCGCAAAGCTCCGGCACCGGGCGCCCCCCGTCAAGGCGGGTGCCGGGGCGTGCGACCCGGAAACGCGGGGCGGGCCGGGGCCGGGATCGGGCCGGGCATCCCGGCCGGCCCCGACGCCCGGACCTCGCCACCGTTGCTTCCGCGCGGAACGGTTTCCCCCTACCTTGATGCCCTACCATGCAGGACCATCGAGTCTCCATCGTCATCCCGTGCCGCGACGAAGCGGCCACCATCGCGACGGTCGTGCGTTCCGCCACGTCGGCGCTGGCCGACCGCGGCTACGCCGGCGAGGTGGTGGTGGTGGACAATGGGTCCGGGGACGGGTCGGCCGCCATGGCCGCCAACGCCGGCGCCCGGGTGGTGCACCAGTCGATCCCCGGCTATGGCGCCGCGTGCATCAAGGGGCTCGAGGAGGCCCGGGGCGAGATCCTGGTCCTGGTGGACGCCGACGGCACGTACGACCTCTCGGAGCTCCACCGCTTCGTGGAGCCCCTCCGGGCCGGATACGAGATGGTGCTGGGCACGCGCCGGAACGGGCTGATCGAGCCCCGGGCCATGCGCAAGCGACACCGTCACTTCCTGGAGCCGGTGCAGACCGCCCTCTCCCGCTGGATCTACCACCTCCGGGTCTCCGACGTGCGGTGCGGGTTCCGGAGCATCCGGCGCGACGCGCTGGCGCGGCTCGAGCTCGGCGCCACGGGGATGGAGTTCGCCAGCGAGATGCTGGTGGAGGCCGCCAGGGCGGAGCTGGAGGCCGTGGAGGTGCCGGTGACGTTCCGGCCCCGGGAGACGGCGGATCGTCGCAGTGTCGGCGACGGCTGGCGGGTGGCCCGCCAGCTCCTGCTCCTGAGCCCCACCCGGCTCTTCCTGGTCCCGGGACTCCTGCTCCTGCTTTTGGGCATCGTCCTGGAGGTGGCCCTGCTGCCGGGGCCGCTGACCGTGGCCGGCTTCACCATGGACTTCCACTTCATGTTCGTGGGCGGCGCCATCGCCATCCTCGGGACGCAGCTCCTCCTCCTCGGCGTCTACGCCAAGACGTGGACGCTCATCAACGACCCGCCGCTGGCCGACCGCTGGATCCGATGGTTCAACCTGCACTACACGCTGGAGCGGGGCGTGGCGCTGGGCGGGCTCATCTTCAGCGCCGGGATCATCATCAACGTCTGGATCCTGGCCGACTGGCTCAACGCCGGCGCCGGCGAGCTCTTCGCCGTCCGGCCTGCCACGCTGGCACTCACGCTCATGGTGGTGGGCGCCGAGCTGGTCTTCGCCAGCTTCTTCCTGAGCGTGCTCCGGGGCGACGGGTTCGGGAGGACGTGATGGAGCCGAACCGCGGCGAGGCGACGGCGCCGACCCGACCCACCGGCGGGATCCGCCCCACCAGGCCGGCCCCGGACATCACCGTGGTGATCCCGGTCCGCAACGGCGGCCGCCACTTCCAGAGGCTCACCCGCCACCTGACCGGCCTGCGGGAGCGGCTGCCACAGGTCGAGGTGCTGGTCATCGACAGCGGCTCCACCGATGGCACGCCCGAGCTCGCCGAGGACGCCGGCTTCCGGGTCCACCGGATCCCGCCGGAGACGTTCGGCCACGGCCGGACCCGGAACCTGGGCGTGGAGCTGGCGGGCGGCCACGTCGTCTGCTTCATCACCGATGACGTGCTCCCGGTGACCCCGGACTGGCCGCTACGGTTCGCGGCGGCCCTCGAGGACCCGACGGTGGCCGGTGTCTATGGCCGGCAGGTGCCCCGGGACGCCAGCACCATGGAGATGTTCTTCGTGTCGCTGAACTACCCGCCCGAACCTCTCCGCTACGACCCCGACCCCGACGGCCACCACCCGCGCCCCGGCCGGGTGGTCTTCTCCAACGCGTTCAGCGCCGTACGGCGCGACGTGGCGCTGGAGATCCCGATCCCCGAAGAGGCCGACTACAGCGAGGACCAGATCTGGGCCCGGAAGGCGCTAGCCGCAGGGTACCGGGTGGTCTACGAGCCCGGCGCCGAGGCGCTCCACGCCCATACCTACCGGCTCCGGGGCGTGTTCAAGCGCAGCTTCTTCGTGGGCCGGGCGTTGCGCTCCGCCGGGATCGACCGGGGCGCCAGCTTCGCCGAGTCGGTGAGGTTCCTGGCCGGCGAGATCGCGTACTTCATCCGGCAGGGCCACATTCACCGGCTGCCGCAGCTGCTGCCGTACGAGTTCCTCCGCTGGCTGGGGTTCCATGTGGGGCGGCTGAGCGGCGGGCGGGGCGCGTCGACGGTGGGGTGGTCGGCGG
>CAZSBL010000221.1:0-3854 GCA_964605205.1 uncultured Gemmatimonadaceae bacterium | reverse complement strand
AGATCACGGAGATCACCATCAAGAAGATCAGCCCCACCCTCTTCCGGGAGCTGGGAATCTTCCTTCCGCTGATCACCACGAACTGCGCGATCCTCGGGCTGGCCATCTTCCAGACCAACCGTGGCTACGGCTTCTTCGAGGGGCTGGCCTTCGCGCTGGGCGCCGGGCTCGGCGTGACGCTGGCGCTGGTGCTCATGGCCTCGATCCGGCAGCGGACCGAGCTGTCCGCCGTGCCGAGCGTGGCCCGGAACATGGGGCTGGTCCTGATCATCGCCGGCAGCCTGAGTCTGGCGTTCATGGGCTTCGCCGGGCTCTTCTCCACATGACCACGGTCCTGGGGATCCTCGGCTTCGCGGCGCTCTTCGCCCTCTTCGGGCTCATGGCGCCAGTGCTCGCACGAAAGCGTTGCGACGACGGGGGGTGCTCCTCCTGCTCGACCGCCACCGAATGCAAATACGCGGAGTAGCATGATGAACCAAAACACCGGGCGGCCATCGCGCCGCGAATTCGTTGCCCTGGGAATCGGCGCCTTCGTCGTGGCGTCCGCGCCAGGACTGATCCGGCCGAAACGACGTCTGATCCGCCGGCAGGTGCCCGTCATGGGGACCGTGGCCGAGGTCGGCGTGGTGCACCGTGACGAGCGGTTCGCCCAGCGCGCCATCAGCGCCGCCATCGCCGAGCTCCGGGCCGTGGACCGGACCATGACCCGCTTCGATGACGCCTCCGAGATCGGCCGGGCCAACCTGCACGCCGCCGCGCGCGCCGTGCCGGTGAGCGCCGCCACGGCCGAGGTCGTGACGTCGGCCCTCACCTGGGCCGAGGCCAGCGACGGCCGGTTCGACCCGACGCTGGGCGGCGCCGCCCGGCTGTGGGATCCGGCCCACCGGACCTCGCCGCCCAGCGCCGACGAGCTGGACGCGCTCCGGGCGGGGTCGGGCGCGGGCCGCGCGTCCACCGGGCTGGCCGGGCTCCACCGGTCCCTCGAGGTGGGCCGGTCACGGGGCGAGCCCGTCGTCGTCTACCACGACCCCGCGATCCAGCTCGACCTGGGCGGGATCGCCAAGGGGTTCGGCGTGGACCGGGCCGTGGACGCGCTCCGGGAGTGGGGGATCACCGACGCGCTGGTCAACGTGGGCGGCGACCTCTACGCCCTGGGCGTTTCCGCCGACGACGACCCGTGGGAGGTGGGCGTGCGCCACCCCGACCACGCGTCGCGGCTGGCCGCCACGTTCCGGATCAGCGATCAGGCCGTGGCCACGTCCGGCGACTACGAGCAGTACTTCGAGCACGCCGGCCGGCGCTACCATCACCTGCTGGACCCGCGCACGGGCGAGCCCCGGCGCACCACGATCCGCAGCGTGACGGTGACGGCCGACCGGTGCATGACGGCCGACGCCGCGGGTACGGCCGTCTTCGGCGAGGCCGAGAGCACCGCCGCCCGCATGATTGCCGCAGTGGACCGGAATGCCCGGATCCTGCATATCGGATAGCAGCAAGGAGGGGGTCATGGAGACACACACCGCGTACTGTTCGGCCTGCGACCGGAACGTCGAGGTCGCCCTCAAGCCCGACTACGAGCCGAAACCGGGCAAGCCGATCCCCGCCGATGCCATGGTGTGCCTGGCCCACGGCCACACCTGCACCGGCGCCCTCTGCCCCCTCTTCGGCGTACCGCCGGAGGAGATGAAGAAGAAGCTCGACGAGAGCGGGCTCCGACCGGACGAAGGTGAATCATGACCGAGCGCAAGATGTTCTGCCCCCAGTGCAAGCACGAGGTCACCGTCACCCAGACGCCGGTGCCGCTCCACGGCGGCCACGCCAGCCTGCCCGACGCCGGACGCATGGTCTGCCTCAACTTCGGGCCCGACTGCACCGACGACCGGTGCCCCGTCTCCAAGCTGCCCAAGACCGTCATGGGCGTGCGCCTGGCCCGCAGCGGCTTCGACGCCGAAAACCTCGAGCACGTCCAGGCCGTCTGCGAAGGGTGCGAGCGCCTCGTGGAGATGGCCGTGATCGACGAGTCCCACGCCGTCTGCACCGAATGCGACACCGTCAACCGATGGGCCGTGGTCCGTCTCGACGGCGAAGAATGGGTTGCGGTAACCGGGAAGAAAGCCGAAGCTGAACTGGAATGACGGCCCCCGCCGTCGCCTGCTGACTTCCACCGTGCGAGTCTCATGACCAACTCCGAAGCGCCCCCCTCTTCGGGCATGGGGATCGGCGTCCTGATGGGCGCCATGCTCGGCTTCGTGATCGTGGGCGCCCCCATGGTCTACTACCTCTGGACCACCGTGAACGAGCTCCTGGCCGGCCACATCGAGTGGGGCCGGATAGGGATATCCATAATCGTTCTCTTGATCTTCCTCGGGCTTCTCGGCATCTTGAGCCGATCCATCCGCCGCTGGGAAGCGCGGCTGCAGTAGACACACCCCCACAACCAGGAGCCGTACGAATGGAGCGCGAGCCCCAGGGGCCCGCGGCGTCCCCGCACGAGCGCGAGTCGGAGACGCCCGAGACCCCGGAGCCGGCCATGTCGGAGAACGCCGGCCTGTCCCCCGAGGAGGAGCCGACCACCACGGGGACGCTGTTCATCATGATCCTCTTCCTGATGGCGCTGGCCGGGATGTGGGGGATCATGTACCTGACGCTGCTGAACCGCTGAGGCCATGAAAGTCCACACCTACGAGAAGGCCTTCCTCTGGGCCGGCGCGGTGATGCTGGTGGTCTTCATGATCACCCTGGCGCTGACGAGCTACACCATGGGGATCACGCTCCCCGACGACGTGGACCGGATTGATCCGACGCAGGTGCGGTCGATGCCGCCGTTCGACAACCCCGGTGTGCGGGAGACGGCGCCGGGGAAGTACGAGGTGGTGATGATCGGGCAGGCGTGGAGCTTTACGCCGAACGAGGTACGGGTTCCGGCGGGGGCGGAGGTGACGTTTCTGATGACCACGCCGGACGTGATCCACGGCTTCCATGTGGAGGGGACGCTTCTGAACGTGATGCTGATCCCGGGGCAGGTGGCGCGGGTGGAGTACACGTTCGAGGAGCCGGGCGAGCACCTGATCATCTGCCACGAGTACTGCGGGATCGGGCACCACAACATGTGGGGCCGGGTCATCGTTGAGGAGGTGGGCGCATGAGCACGGCCGTCGTCCAGAGCCCCGCGGGGTGGGACCTGCCGAAGAGCCAGCGGCGCCTGCTGCGGTGGACCATCTACATCGGCTACTTCGCGCTGGCGGCGGGCGTGGCCCACGGGCTGGCGCAGGCGCTCTCGTACGCGGGGATCAACATCCTGCAGTACTTCCCGGGGCTCCGTGGCTACTACCAGGGGCTGACGGCCCACGGCGTGGCGAACGTGCTGTTCATGACGTTCGCGTTCAGCAACGGGTTCCTC
This sequence comes from uncultured Gemmatimonadaceae bacterium, assembly GCA_964605205.1. GTDB lineage: Bacteria > Gemmatimonadota > Gemmatimonadetes > Longimicrobiales > RSA9 > JAWVYT01. The sequence goes on along the minus strand of CAZSBL010000221.1, from coordinate 454 downwards.
CCGCTGCTCACGGCCCGGGCGCTGAACCGACCGTTGAACCACGCGCTGGTGCACGCCAGCCTGTGGACGCTGGTGGTGGCGAACGTGCTGGTGATCTACGCGGTGGTGACGAACCAGGCCAGCGTGCTGTACACGAGCTACGCGCCGCTCCAGGCGCACTGGACGTACTACCTGGGGCTGATCCTGCTGGTGGTGAGCACGTACCTGGCCGCGGCCAACATGTTCTTCGCGCTGCGGGGGTGGAAGCGGGAGCATCCGAACGAGCGGATCCCGCTCCTGGCCCACATCTCCGTGGCGAGCTACGCCATGTGGGTGCTGGCCAGCTTCGGCGTGGCGGTCAGCTTCATCGGGTTCCTGCTGCCGTGGTCGCTGGGCTGGATCGAGCGGGTTGACCCGCTCTTCAACCGGACGCTCTTCTGGATGACGGGGCACGCCATCGTGTACGCGTGGCTGC
>CAZSBL010000220.1:0-3976 GCA_964605205.1 uncultured Gemmatimonadaceae bacterium | reverse complement strand
GCGCGCTGGGCGAGCTGCCCTGGCCAGTGGACGGACGGCTGGTCTACCGCTTCGGACCGGAGCGGCGTCCCAACGGCGTGACGCTGCGCCGGAACGGGATCGGGATCGGCGCCGCCCCGGGCACACCCGTCCACGCGGTGCGGAACGGCACCGTGGTGGTAGCGAGCCCCATGGAAGGGTTCGGGAACGGTGTGGTCCTCAGCCACGGCGCGGGCTACTACTCGCTCTACCTCTATCTGGGCGAGGTCCGGGTGCGGGAGGGCCAGGACGTCGCCACCGGTCAGGTGCTGGGGACGGTCGGTACAGGGCCCGAGGAAGGGCCGCACCTTTACCTCCAGATCCACGCGCCGGTGTCCGGACGGACACCCGTCCCGGTCGACCCGCTCCCGTGGCTCCGGGCCCGACCGTGACGGTGGGGGAGGTGTACGGGCACGAGGCTGTCCGCAGGGACCTGACCCGGGCCGTGACCCGTGGGGAGCTGCCCGGATCACTCCTGATTCACGGACTTCCCGGTGTGGGCCGCCAGACACTGGCGCGCTGGCTCGCCCGGCTCCTGGTCTGCTCGAACGTCGATGCGAGCGGGCCGTGCGGTGAGTGCCGGGCGTGCAGCCTGGCCCTCGACCTCCAGCACCCGGACATCCACTGGTTCTTCCCGCTCCCCCGACCCAAGGGGGCGTCGAACCCGGAGAAGCTGGCGGACGCCCTGGAGGAGGCCCGGTTCGAAGCGCTGGTGGACCGGCGCCAGGATCCACTCCACCAGCCTCCAGCCGACGAGCCCGTGGGGCTCTACCTCGCCCAGGTCCGCACCATCCGGAGACTGGGCTCCACCCGCCCCGCCATGGGGCCCCGCCAGGTGTTCATCATCGGAAACGCCGAGCTGCTGGTCCCCCAGGAGGCGAGCCAGGAGGCCGCCAACGCGCTCCTCAAGCTGCTGGAGGAGCCCCCGCCGGCCACCACGCTCATCCTGACCGCGCCGGAGCCCGAAGCGCTGATCCCCACGATCCGATCACGGCTTCTGCCCGTCCGGCTCCGGCCGTTCCCCGAGCCGGAGGTCCGAGCCTTCCTCCGCGAGCGCACCGATGCCGACGACAGTGCGATCCGCCTCGCGGCACGGCTCGGCCAGGGCTCTCCAGGCCGGGCGTTGGCCTTCCTCCCGGATGACGATGGGCAGAGCCGGGCGGGCACCCTTCGACGAAATGCCCGAACATGGCTGGAGGCGGCGCTGGCTCCCGACAACAGGGCCCGGTTCGCCGCGGCCCACGCCGAGAGGCCGGCGGGAGCCCGGGGCGCCTTCGGCGAGACCCTCGAGTTCCTCGCCCTCTGGCTCCGCGATCTGGCCGCCGTGGCGGTGGGCGCCGAAGAAGAGGTCGTGGACGTCGACGCGCTGGATACCCTGCGCCGGCTGGCCCGCGACGTCCGGGCAGAACGGATCCCCGAGGCGATCCAGCGGGTCGACGAGGCCCGCGATGCCGGGCGGATCAACGCCAATCCACAGCTGACGCTGGCCACGCTCCTGACCGACCTGGCCGACACGCTCAAGAGCTGAGCCGGCGGCCGGCGCCCGCCCTGACTCCGGTCGGGTGGCTTCGCCCCATTGTGCCATGGCGCTGCCCGCCGTCACGAGGCACCGTGTATCAGGGGGCGCCGCGCAAACCGGTTCCGTACCGCGTCACCGCGGACTTATCTTTCCGGGTCGTCGGAAGAGGAGAGATCGTGAGCGAGCTGACACACCAGGACGAAATGGGTCGACCGCGCATGGTCGATGTCGGGGAGAAGCCGGAGACCCATCGCACCGCGGTGGCCGAGGGGCTCATCCGGATGTCGCCTGACACGCTCCGTGCCCTCGAGGAGGGGCGTACGCCCAAGGGCGATCCGCTGGTGGTGGCCCAACTCGCCGGGATCCAGGGCGCCAAGCGTACGCCGGAGCTGATCCCGCTCTGCCACCCGCTCCCCCTCACCAGCGTGGACGTGGAGCTCGCGCCGGATCCGGAGCTGCCGGGCGTACGGGCCGTCTCGAAGGCACGGGTCACGGGCCGGACCGGGGTGGAGATGGAGGCGCTCACCGCCGTCTCCACGGCCCTCCTGACCGTCTACGACATGCTCAAGGCCGTGGACCGGGGGATGCGCATCGAGGGGATCCGGCTCCTGGAGAAGAGCGGCGGCCAGTCCGGCGACTGGTCGGCGGAGAACGGTCCGGGGACATGACGTCCGACGACGCCGGCCGCCCGACCCGCACGCAGCTCCTGCGGGAGCTGGCCCGGCAGGCCGAAGCCCGAGGGCTCCTCTCCGCCGAGGAGGCCGAGGCGCAGGCCCGGGGTCCGCTCTCCCGCTGGGAAGCGGAACAGCGCGGGCGAGTTCGACGACGCATGGCCTACTTCTGGCGTCGGTTCCGGGCGCCGGCCAGGGTGGTGGCCGCCGTGCTCCTGGCGTTCGTTCTCGGCATCCAGGTGGCCGCGCGACCGGAGCTGGCCCACGTCCGGACACTCGAGTCCGACGCCGAGCGGTCGAGGGTGGCGCTCCAGGCACGGCAGGGCGAGCTCGCCCTGGTGCGCATGGAGCTGAACCGCCTCCAGGAGATCATGGAATACTCCGGGCGCTACCGGATCCCCGCCGATCTGGCTACCGCCATCAACGATATCGCCCTCGCCGAAGGGATCGCCCCGGAGCTGGCCTTCCGCCTGGTCGAGATGGAAAGCAACTTCTACCGCCGGGCCGTGAGCCCCGTGGGCGCGGTGGGGTATACCCAGCTCATGCCGGCCACCGCCTTCGAGCTGGACCCGTCCCTGGAATACCGGGACCTCTTCGACCGGGACACGAACCTCCGGCTCGGGTTCCGGTACCTGCGCTGGCTGATCGACCGCTACGACGGGGATCTGCGGATCGCGCTCCTGGCCTACAACCGGGGGCTCGGGACCGTGGACTCGATCCGGCGCGGCGGCGGCGATCCGGCCAACGGTTACGCCCGCTCCATCATGCGGGACAGCTACTGAGCCCGAGCCGAAACGGCATCCGCCCGGGGGAAGCGGCATTCGCCCGGGGGAAACGGCATCCGCCCCGGAATTGTGCCACCGCGGGCGTATCCGGGAGTCAGTCCGGCGTGTGCAGGAAGTTGCCCAGGGTGCGATTCAACGCGCTCAATACCGCCACGGCGGCCGCGTCCAGCGGGTCATCGGCCACCAGGACCGCACCCACGAGCCGGTGCTGGACACCCGCCGAGCGGTACAGCGACGCCACCATCAGGTCGGAGTCGAACGCGTGGACGGCCTTCACGCCGATGATCCGCAGGTCGAGGGACTCCCCGCTCAGCTCCTCCAGTGCCGACACCGCGGCCCGGGCCGCCGTCTTCAGCTCGATGGCCGGACCCCGCTCACCACTGGCCTGACCGGTGTAGATCGTATCGGCCCACTCCAGTGACACGGTGATGGTGACCCGGCCGGCCTCCTCCCCGCGCTCCACCCCCACGAACCGCACGCGCCGTCGAGGCCCGGGCGACGTGGGGAGCGTGACCTTCACCTCCAGGCCGCTGGGGTCATGGCCCAGGTTGGCGAGTCGGTTCCGTACGGCGATCTCCATGGGTCCCTGCTCGAATTCCGGGTCGCGTACGACCCAAACCGCCGTACCGGTTCGCGGGTCGATCCCGGCGTGCAGAACGCCCTCGAGCGCCATCAGCTCCTGCTCGAGCTCGCTCCGCGCTTCCGCATCGAGGGAAGGCGCCATCGTCGTATCCCATCTTCGGGTGGAATCTTCGGGGGAGAGGGAGTCCCGCGGGGGTCCCGGGCAGAAGATAGGCGCGGCCGTGGCAATGGGGCAAGCGCGGGGATGCCCGACAGATCCCGATGCGCCCCGGGCCACCCGCCACCGACCCGGTAGCCAGCAGAATGGCGAGGCGTTCCTTCAGACGGTCAGAAGCGGACCAGTCCGCCCACGCCGCCCAATTCGCCCACCGCGGAAGGGGGGACGAAATCGATCTCGATCC
>CAZSBL010000219.1:0-3997 GCA_964605205.1 uncultured Gemmatimonadaceae bacterium | reverse complement strand
GTGTGCTCTTCCGATCTGTGGCGGTACGGGTGTCGCCGCACCCGGCCATCCCGGATCTCCTTGACGCGGCCGGCGGGCCCGTAACCTCGACGAGCGCCAACGAGCCCGGGCGCCCTCCGGCCCGCGACGGGGAGTCCGCCGCGGCGGTGGCGGCGGCCGTGGAGGCCGAGGGCGGGGATGTCCTGGTCCTCGACGGCGGTCGCTTGCCCGAGGCGCCCCCGTCCACAATCGTTCGGTGTACAGAAACGAATCGGCTGCTCCGGGAAGGGGCGGTTTCGCGGTCGGAGCTGGAACGGGTAGTGGACCTGCAATGAGCTACAATCTCCTGTTCGTGTGCACGGGCAACACCTGTCGGTCCCCGATGGCGGAGGCGCTGGCGCGCCACGCCCTGGCGGAGCGGCGTGTGACCGGCGTGGACGTGGCGTCGGCAGGGACCGCGGCATGGGGCGGTGCGCCGGCATCCGAGGAGGTGACCGTGGTTCTGAGCGAGATCGGCGTCGAGCTCGGCGAGCACGCCTCGAGCCCCCTCACGCCGGAGCGCGTGGAGTGGGCCGACCGGATCCTGGTCATGAACGTGGGCCACCGGGCCGCCGTGGAGGAGCTGGGGGGTGGCGACAAGGTGTCGCTCGTGACGGCGTACCTGGATGGGCCGGAGGCGGACCAGCCGGTGCTGGACCCCATCGGCGCCGGCGTGGAGACGTACCGGAGCACCCGCGACCAGATCCACCGGGCCATCGAGGCTCTGATCGACCACCTGGGCGCCGACCGACGCTGACCTCCATGATCCCCGGTCCGGCGACCCGGCTCGTGGCGCTCCTGGGCGACCCCGTGGCCCATTCCCTCTCTCCACGATTCCAGAACGCCGCCCTCCAGGCTGCCGGCATCGACGCCGCCTACCTCCCCCTCCGCTGCGATGCCGACCGCTTCGACGGCCTCTTCCTGGGAATCGCCGGCGCCGGCGGTGCGGGGAACGTGACCCTGCCCCACAAGACCCGGGCGGCCGCCCGGCTGGACGTACCGACCGCCGCCGTGGAGCGGACCGGTGCGTGCAACACCTTCTGGGGCGTCGATGGCCGGATCCACGGCGACAACACTGACGTGGAGGGGTTCGCCCGGGCCGCCCGTGCGCTTATCGGACCGCCGGCCGGGGCCCGGGTGCTGGTCCTGGGGGCGGGGGGCGCCGCCCGGGCCGTGCTCCTGGCGCTCATGGACGAGCGCGCGGACGCGATCCACCTTCTGAACCGCACTCCGGGTCGGGCGAGGGCCGTGGCCGAGGCCCTGGATCCCCGCGGCCGCAAGGTCCTCGTGATCGAGGGTGGGCCCGAGGGCGTGACCCGCGAGGGCTACGACCTCGTGGTCAACGCCACGTCACTCGGGATGGCCCACGAAGACCCGCTCCCCCTGGATCTCGACCGACCCGCCCGGGTGGGCGCCGTCCTCGACCTGGTCTACCGGGAGAGCGGGACTTCCTGGGTCTCCGCCGCCCGGTCCCGGGAGATCCCGGCGGCCGACGGCCTCGAGATGCTGATCCAGCAGGGCGCGGCCAGTTTCCGTCGTTGGTTCGACATGGAGCCCGATATCGACGTGATGCGGACAGCCGTGGCCGGCTGAACCGACATCGTCCCGTTGCGCCATGGCCGTGTCCCGACATCCGGGCCATCGTACGCCATGGGACTCTTCCACGGCCTCCTCGACCTCGCCCTGGCGCCCCGCTGCCTCGGTTGCGACGGGCCCGCCGGCCCCGACGACCTGGTATGCGGCCGGTGTCGGTCGCGCCTCGCCGAGCCGCCGCCACCGCTCTGTCCGCGCTGCGGGTTCCCGCGTCTCAGGACCGGGCGGGATCCCACGCACAGCTGCCAGGAGTGTCGGGAATGGCCGCCGGCGCTGCGTGCCGCGCGGTCGGCCTGCCTGCTCCGCCCGCCGGCCGACGCCCTGGTCTATCAGTTGAAGTACCGGGGCTGGCACCGCCTCGGCGAGGTGATGGCCCGTCGCATGGCATCCGTGCGTCTCCCGGACGACGTGGCCCGGGAGGCCCGCCTGGTGATCCCCGTGCCCACCACCGCCGTGCGGCTGAGAGAGCGCGGATACAACCAGGCCGAGATCCTCGCCCGGATCTTCGCCAGCGAATCCGGGCGGACCGTGATTTGCAGCCTCCAGAGAAGCGTCGGGGCCGCGAGCCAGATCGCCTTGCAGCCGGCTGCCCGCCTCGCTAACGTGGCGGGTGCTTTCGGCTTGGTAGCCGGAACGGAGTCCGAGCTGGCGGGCGAGCACGTGCTCCTGGTGGATGACGTCCTCACGACGGGGGCCACGGTCACCGCCTGCGCACGCGTCCTGGTGGACGGGGGCGCTCGGTGCGTAAGCGTGATCACGTTCGCCCGGGCAACCGGCCGGCTCCGGCTGGATTGAAAGACGAATTCTGGACCATACACAACGGGGAGAGAAGAGACCTATGGCCACTCGCGTTGCCATCAATGGCTTTGGCCGCATCGGACGCAACATCCTGCGCGCCGCGAAGAAGACCGGCGCCGACCTCGATTTCGTCGCGGTCAACGACCTGACGGACGCAGAGACGCTGGCGCACCTGCTGCGCTACGACTCCGTTCACGGCCGCTACGACGGGACCGTCGAGGTCACCGGGAACGGCATCGCCGTGGACGGCGACGAGATTCAGGTCCTCTCCGAGCGCGACCCGGCGGACCTGCCGTGGGGCGACCTCGGCGTGGACATCGTCTTCGAGGCCACCGGGCTGTTCCGGACACGGAAGACGGCGCAACCCCATATCGATGCCGGCGCCAAGAAGATCATCATCACCGCCCCGGCCAAGGGCGAGGACGTCACCGTGGTTCTCGGCGTCAACGAGGACGACTACGACCCCGACAGCCACCACATCATCTCCAACGCCAGCTGCACCACCAACTGCCTGGCGCCCGTGGTCAAGGTCCTCCTCGACGCCTTCGGGTGGAAGCGCGGCGTGATGACCACCGTCCACTCGTACACCAACGACCAGAACATCCTCGACCTGCCCCACAAGGACATGCGCCGGGCACGGGCTGCCGCCATGTCCATCATCCCCACCACCACCGGGGCCGCCAAGGCCACGGGACTGGTGATCCCCGAGGTCCAGGGGAAGCTCGACGGGATGGCCATGCGCGTGCCCACGCCCGATGTCTCCATCGTGGATCTGGTGGTCGACCTCGGGCAGGACGTCACCGCCGAGCAGGTCAATGACGCCATGAGAGCCGCGGCCAGCGGGGACCTGAACGGGATCATCGAGGTCTCCGACGAGGACCTGGTCAGCGTGGACTACACCGGTCACCCGGCCAGCTCTATCGTGGACGCCAACTCCACCATGGTGGTCGACAGCGGGATGGTGAAGGTGGTCTCGTGGTACGACAACGAGATGGGCTACTCCCACCGCTGCGTGGATCTGGCGGGTTACGTGGCGGAGCGGATGTAGTTTATTCGCAGTAGGATACACCTGTGGGTTTCATGTGTCGCATGAGGCCCACGGGCATTGACGGAGGGTTTGTGTGCCCGTTAGCCTGGGTCCGTTAGCCCGGACGGGTTGAACACCGCCTCGTCCCCGGAGGAGCGGATGTCGGAAGCCGAGGAAGCGCGGAACGGGACGTACAAGTGCCCGGTGTGCGGGCACCGTGATTCCATGGAGCTGGCGAAGGACAAGGAGTCGCTGCTGATCCCGTGCAGCTACTGCGACACGCTTCTGGAAGTGACGGCGCGGGGGCCGGACTCGATCCGGTTCCAGGCGCAGGTGGCGGAAGAGGCGTCGCCCTGAGGGCGGCCGGATGCGAACAGCGAGGAGCCATGGTTCGGAGCGGATCGTGGCTCCCTTTCTTTTGGTGAGGATGGTATGAACAAGCGAACGATTCGGGATCTGCCGGAGGACCTGGAGGGGACCCGGGTGCTGATGCGGGTGGACTACAACGTCCCGATCTCCGACGGTGAGGTGGGAGACGACCGGCGGATCCGGGCCACGCTG
>CAZSBL010000218.1:0-4074 GCA_964605205.1 uncultured Gemmatimonadaceae bacterium | reverse complement strand
TTCAGCCACGAGTACGTCACCCCCATGGCGGCCATCTTCTTCGAGGAGAAGCTGGGCGAGGACGCGAAGGTCAACGACGCGTCCACCATCCTCATGTTCCGCGACCACCTGACCTACCTGCACCAGGTCATGCCCACCGAGCGGGTCCAGCTCGGGCTCCTCGATGTGGCCCGGCAGCTCAAGGAGAAGCAGCAGGATTTCGCCGAAAAGCAGGGGATCAGGCTCTACGGCGAGCGCCTCGGCGCCCACCTCGGCTCCGAGGCCATCTGCCACTCCAAGATGCTCGAGGAGTACGCCGAGCCCGGCCAGCTCATCGTCGGAACCGACTCCCACACGCCCCACTCCGGCGCCATCGGCTGCATCGCCTTCGGCGTCGGCACCACCGCCATCTTCAACTCGTGGATCACCAAGGACGTGCGCGTCAGCGTCCCGCCGTCGTTCAAGGTGGTGATCCGAGGGCAGAAACCCGAGCACGTCACGGCCAAGGACTTCATGCTCGAGATCCTGCGCCACCCGTACATCAAGGAAGGGCACGCCATCGGCCAGATCATCGAGTACGCCGGCGAGGCCGTGGAGGCGCTCAGTATCGACGAGCGGGCCACCATGACCAACATGGCCGCCGAGGTCGGCGCGTTCACCGGGATCGTGGCCCCCGACGGGAAGGCCGTCGACTACCTCGTCGCCGAGCGGGGGATGGACCGGGCCGAAGCCGAGGCGCTCATCGAAGGGCTTCACAGCGACCCCGACGCCGAGTACGTCAAGGTCATCGAGCTCGACGCCGCCGAGATCCGACCCATGGTGGCGCTCCCCGGCGACCCCGGCAACGGCCGCTACATGGACGAGCTGGCCGACGAGCCCGTCCGCCTCGACATGGCCTACGCCGGCTCGTGCACCGCCGGGAAGAAGGAGGACATGGACATGTACGCCCGGGTGCTCACCACCGCCCGCGAGCACGGGCTCGGCGTCCACCCCGATGTGAAGATGTTCATCCAGTGCGGCTCCCAGGAGGTGAAGGAGTACTGCCGGGAGCAGGGCTACCTCGACCTCTTCCACCAGGTCGGCGCCGAGTTCATCGAGCCCGGATGCGGCGCCTGTATCGCCGCGGGGCCCGGCACCAGCGCGTCGCCGGATGACGTGACCATTAGCTCCCAGAACCGGAACTTCCCGGGGCGAAGCGGCCCCGGCCAGCTCTATCTGGCCAGCCCGTACGCCGTGGCCGCCAGCGCCATCGCCGGGTACGTGACTGCGTGGGAGCCGGGGAAGCCGATCACACGGTTGGAGGAGGCGGGCGCGTAGCGTGCACGCGAAGCCGCGAAGCACGACGGGCACGCGAAGCCGCGAAGAACGCGAAGGGTGCCTCGCGCACCGCAGGCCACGAAGCGAATCCTACCGTTCACTCGATGTGTATTCCAAACCGGTGAGATTCGGGATTCGTCGCGAACCTTCGGCCGCCCGGTCGAACCATGAAAACCTTCGCGGCTTCGCGTCTTCGCGTGAATCCGAAGTGGGCCCCACGATGAAGCCTCTGAACCGCGAGTGGGAGGTAGAATGACCGGTCGCATCGAAGCGCTCTGGCTCAAGCCCGAAGAGTACGGCCCCATGCACCCCGTCGACGAGCTCGGCGTGGTGGAGAAGACCGGCATCAAGGGCAACGCCGACTGGGGCGGCAAGCGCCAGATCACCATCATCGAGAAGGAGCGCTGGGAGGCCATGATGCGGGAGCTCGGCGACGCCGACATCGACCCGTCCGCCCGGCGCGCCAACGTCATGGTCAGCGGCTGCGACCTCGGCGACTCCCGGCACCACATCCTCCACCTCGGCGATGTCCGGATCCGGATCCGCGGCGAGACCCGCCCGTGCGAGCGGATGGACGAGGCCCACCAGGGGCTGCGGCGCGTCATGGCCGCGCGGTGGAACGGCGGCGTCTACGGCGTGATCCTCGACGACGGCGAGATCCGCCTCGGCGACGCCGTGGTGCTGGAGCCGCCGGAGGAGTAGCGTCCGTGACTGACGATCCGATCCACGATCCGATCCACGCCCCCATCCACGCCCCCATCCACGCCCCCATCCATATCCCCCTCGACGGCCCCCTCGTCGCGGCCCGCTTCGTCGAGCGCCCGAACCGCTTCCTGCTCCGCTGCCGGCTGCCGGACGCCGACCCCCAGCCCCCCGGTCGGAGGACGCGACGGGAGGGGGACCCCTCATCCCCCCATCAGGGGCAGGGTGCGGAAGGGCTCCCCTCATCGGGATGGAAGGGCGGCGGGGTGGTGGACGTCCACATGGCCGACCCCGGCCGCCTGAACGAGCTGCTGATCCCCGGCAAGCGCGTCTGGATCCGCTGGGCCGCCTCGCCCACCCGCAAGACCGACTGGTCGGCCGTCCTCGTCGAGAGCCCCAACGGCGAAGGGCTCGTATCCGTCGACAGCACGCTGCCCAACCGGCTCATCCACCGCGCGCTGGAGGCCGACGCCCTGGACGAGCTCGGGGACTGGGCCCTCGAACGGGCCGAGTTCCCGCTGGGGAATTCCAGGATCGACTTCCTCCTCACGGGCGACGGGGCCGCTGACCACCCGGCGGCCCCGGACCGTGCGGCCGACCCCGGCCGCACGGCGGAGCCGAGCCCCCCGTACGGGGGCGCCCCCGGCGGCCGGAAGCTGGCGCTGGAGGTGAAGAGCGTGACGCTGGTCGAGGACGGCGTCGCCCTCTTCCCCGACGCCATTACCGCCCGGGGTGCCCGCCACGTCCGGGAGCTGGCGGAGGTGGCCGGCCGGATCGACAACGACGGCGTGGCGTGGTCCGCGGCGATCCTCTTCGTGCTGCAGCGAAACGACGCCCACCGCATCGAGGCCGCCCGCTCCATCGACCCGGACTTCGCCGACGCGCTGGCCGAAGCCAAGGAGGCGGGCGTGCGCGTCCTCGGCCGCCGATGCCGGGTCACGAAGGAGCGCCTGGAGCTGGGGGAGCCGGTCCCGGCGAGCTGAGCAGAAGGCAGGCGCCCGCCGTATCGGGGATCCGGCGGATGGTACGGTGTGGGGAGGTCGCGTAGCACTCGAGTTCTGTTCTCAGGAACTGTTGGCTGGCGAAGTCGTCCCGATACGCCATTCCCCTGCCCCGCCGAGACGGGAACCTTCCCCACATGGCACACACCCACGTCCCTGGGCTGCGGCCCACCGACCCACAGCCAGCCGTCCTGCCCGGGACCTTCCCATTCTCGGCCTATCGGCGCCTTCGGTTCGGCGACCGCCCTTCGTGCCCGCGATGTGGATCCAACCGGGTCCACCGCTGGGGCAGCTTCTCCGGACGCAGGCGGTATCGGTGCGTCGGCTGCCGCCGCACCTTTAGCGATTTCACCGCGACCCCGCTGGCCTACATCAAGAAGCTGCCCGCGTGGTCACCGTACTGCCTCTGCATGCGGGGCGGACTCCCGATCCGCACGACCGCGCGTCTCGTGGGGATATCTCCAGCGACGGCGTTTCGATGGCGGCACCGTATTCTCCCGGCCCAGGACCTCGGCGACACCGGGGTCCTGGGGCGCCTGGTCACCACCGGCGAGACCTGGTTCCAGCAATCCGAGAAGGGGAGCCGCACGCTGGATCGCCCACCCCGGCGTCGTGGAATCTGGCACCGGTGCGACGCGACGCCGGTCTGGGTGCTCGTCGCGCGTGACGATCGGGCGAGGATCGCGACCGCGGTGGTCGGCCTGCGTCGTCCCGACCCGGACGACATCATCGCGGCATTGGGGCACCGACTGAGCCCCGAAGCCGAGCTGATGAGCCGCTACGGGTGGTACGGGGCGCCGGCCAGGGCGGCCGACCGCCTCGAGATACCACATCGGAACGCCGGCCTCACCGCGCCCGAGGTCGTGGCGGTCAAGTTCTACGCGGTACGACAGCGGCGATGGATGCGCCGGTTTCGGGGTGTCGCGACGCGGTACCTGGCTAACTACCTGGCGTGGTACCGGTTCGTCGAGGGGAGCGCGGCCTGGCGGGAGCGGACGACGGTGGCGGCGCTGTCGGCCGGCCGGCCGCCGTAGCTGGCCGAGGGGGCGCCCGGGGGCCGGGCCCCGGGAGGGGG
>CAZSBL010000217.1:0-4164 GCA_964605205.1 uncultured Gemmatimonadaceae bacterium | reverse complement strand
TCGCAAACGAGTCGCCTGATGGCACCCCCGGAAATGACCAACAAATTCGGAGAAGGGCCACAACTACAATTAGAGCTACAAGTACAAAACGAACCATCGGCCCGAACGGTGGTTCTGCCGGGTGATTCCGTCCACCTCGCCGGCTGGACCCACCCTCGCCGCGCCGCCGCGCCCGCCGCGCCGCCGCGAGAAAAGGAGTGCGCGCCGACCCTGGCCGCCGTCCCCGTGCCTCTGTGCTCCTCTGTGTCTCCGTGGCCGTCCCCCCATCCGGTTGAACCTTCCCGCCCCTTCGGTTTATCTTCGCATGCCATGCCGACCCCGAAGAACACACCGTTCGATCTCCAGCTGCCGTGGGATCTCCAGGGCGACCAGCCCAACGCGGTGCGGGAGCTGACGGAAGGGCTGGACCGTGGCGACCCGTTCCAGACGCTGCTGGGGGTGACGGGGTCGGGGAAGACGGTGACCATGGCGAACGTCATCGCGAACCACGGGCGTCCCACGCTGGTGATGAGCCACAACAAGACGCTGGCGGCGCAGCTCTACGGTGAGCTGAAGAGCTTCTTCCCGAAGAACGCGGTGGAGTTCTTCATCTCGTACTACGACTACTACCAGCCGGAGGCGTACGTCGCGGCGACGGACACGTTCATCGAGAAGGACGCGTCGATCAACGAGGACATCGAGCGGCTGCGGCTGCGGGCCACGAGCGCGCTGATGGAGCGCGACGACGTGGTGATCGTGGCCAGCGTGTCGAGCATCTACGGGCTGGGCGACCCGCGGCAGTACCGTGAGCTGATGCTGATGCTGGAGGTGGGGCAGGAGATCGGGCGGCGGGAGATCCTGGAGGCGCTGGTCCGGGTCCAGTACGCCCGCAACGACTACGAGTTCACCCGGGGCGTGTTCCGGGTCCGGGGCGACGTGGTGGAGATCTTCCCGGCGTACGAGGAGCAGGCGATCCGGATCGAGCTCTGGGGCGACGAGATCGAGCGGATCACCCGCTTCGACCCCGTCACCGGCGAGACCATCGTCCGGATGGAGCGAGCGGCCATCTACCCGGCCACGCACTTCGTCACCGACCGGGAGCGGATCCGCCGGGCCGTGGACAGGATCCAGGTGGAGCTGGAGGCGCGGCTGCTGGAGCTGCGGAGCGCCGGGAAGCTGCTGGAGGCGCAGCGGCTCGAGCAGCGGACCAATTTCGACATGGAGATGATGCTCGAGATCGGGACGTGCCCCGGGATCGAGAACTACTCGCGGCACATTGCCGGCCGCGAGGAAGGTGAAAGGCCCGCGTGCCTGTACGACTATTTCCCCGACGACTTCCTGGTGTTCCTGGACGAGAGCCACCAGAGCCTGCCCCAGATCCGGGGGATGTACAACGGTGACCGGAGCCGGAAGATGACGCTGGTGGAGCACGGGTTCCGGCTGCCGTCCGCCCTCGACAACCGGCCGCTCCGGTTCGACGAGTGGGAGAGCCTGCTGGACCGGATCATCTACGTCAGCGCCACCCCTGGAGGCTACGAGCTGGAGAAGTCCGGCGGAGTGGTGGTGGAGCAATTGATCCGGCCCACGGGGCTGGTGGACCCGGCCATCGAGGTCCGGCCGGTGAAGGGGCAGATCGACGACCTGCTGGCGGAGATCCGGGCGAGGGCGGACCGCAAGGAGAGAGTCCTGGTCACCACGCTGACCAAGCGGATGGCCGAGGACCTGACCGACTACCTGCGGCAGGTGGGCGTACGCGTCCGGTACATGCACAGTGACATCGACGCCATCGAGCGGATCGAGATCCTCCGGGACCTGCGACTCGGGAAGTTCGACGTGCTGGTGGGGATCAACCTGCTCCGGGAGGGGCTCGACCTGCCCGAGGTGAGCCTCGTCGCCATCCTCGACGCCGACAAGGAGGGCTTCCTCCGGGACGCCCGGAGCCTGATCCAGACGGTGGGCCGGGCCGCCCGGAACGTGGCGGGGCGGGCCATCATGTACGCGGACCGGATCACGAAGTCCATGCGGGAGGCCATCGATGAGACGGAGCGGCGTCGCGAGGTCCAGCAGGCGTACAACGAGGAGCACGGGATCGAGCCGAAGACCATCGTCAAGACGGTGGACGAGATGCTCATGTCCACCCGCGTGGCCGACGCCCGGATCGCGCCCATGGCGGTGAAGGAGCAGAAGCCGAGCTACGCCGACGAGGTGGACCTGGAGCAGTGGGCCAAGATCCTGGAAGAGCAGATGAAGGAAGCGGCCACCGCCATGGACTTCGAGCGGGCGGCGAAGCTGCGGGACGAGCTGTACGAGGTGAAGGCGAAGCTGGGGGCCTGAGCCACGATCGGTGCCCCGGGACCCGGGCCCGTCTGGCCCGCCCGGGCCCGAACAGAACCGCCGGGCCCGCAAGACGGGCGCGGGCCCGGGTCCGGGGGTGCTACCGGCGCTCCTCGCAGACGATGACCAGCCGGGTCAACATGGCGACCAGGCGGTGCAGCAGGTCGAACGCCTCATGGATGAGGACAGCCGGCACCAGCCCGTCGAGTTCTACTTCGTCCAGACATGCGGCAACCTCATTCGTGGATCCCCGCGCGGTTCGATACCGCTCCGCCTTCCCGCCCGGGCTCTTCTTCCCTGCGCCCTCGGCGATATTCAGGCGGATGGACCGTTCGGCGCGGAGAAGCTGATTCCTGAGGTCGCCGTACCCCCGGGGCAGCGCCTTGGCAATGGCGACGATCTTGGGATGGAGCACCAGGGCCACCCGATACACATCCAGCTTCTGAAACTCGAACTGCCTCCTCGGGACCTGCATGCGGAACCTCCTGAGGATGGACCATCGACTCAGCGACTATGTATGCGATTGAGGGGCACCTCAATAGCGCCATGGGACATCCGGGACCCGGGCCCGTCTGGCCCGCCCGGGCCCGAACGGAACCCCGGACGCGACCGGAACGCCGAACCCGGGCCCGCGAGACGGGCGCGGGCCCGCGTCCGGGGGTACGCTTGCAGCCATCTGGCCTCATCCCCCGCTTCCCTTATGTTCCCCAGGAGACCACCGTGCCGCCGCGCTTCGCCGCGGCGCCGCGAGAGAGTGATCACCCAGCCCGCAGGGAATGCCCCACAACGTGTCCAGCTCCGAGACCGGGACTCCCGGGACCGCCGTCGTCGACCAGCCCGCCCTGGAGGCGTGGGGCCGGTCGGTGGGGGAGGCCGTGGCCGGCGGCGCCATCGATCCGCCGCTGACGGTGGTCCTGCGGGGGCCGCTGGGCGCCGGCAAGTCGGTGCTGGCCCGGGCCGTGGCCCGGGGCGCCGGGGTGACGGGCCCCATGCCGTCGCCGACGTACAACCTGCTGTTCAGCTACGAGGGTGTGGATCTCGGGAGCGGCCCGCTGGACTCGCCGCTCATGGTGAACCACCTGGACCTCTACCGCCTCGAGGAGCCGGACGACGTCTGGGAGCTGGGCTGGCAGGAGCTGGGCGAGGGGCGCCAGCTGGTGCTCATCGAGTGGCCGGAGCGGGCGGAGGCGCTGCTCCCGCCGGACCGGTGGGAGGTACGCCTCTCCTTCCTCGACGACGACGGGGACGCGGCGCTGCGCCACCTCGAGGTGCGCGGCGTGGGCAACGCGCCGGGCGTGCCGCCGCTGCCGGACGACGCAGCGGATGCCGGGAGCGCCGGGGGGACGTCGTGATCCGGGTGGCCATCGAGACGGCCACGTGGGTGGGCAGCGTGGCGGTGGGCCGGGACGGCGAGGTCCTGGCGGAGGTGGAGCTGGGCGCCAGGAGCCGGCACGCGTCGACGGCGGTGCCGGGGCTCGAGGAAGCGCTGGAGACCGCGGGCGTGGGCCGGTGGGAGATCGACGAGGTGGTGGTGGGCGCGGGGCCCGGATCGTTCACGGGGGTGCGGGTGGCCGGCGCCACGGCGAAGGGGCTGGCCATGGCGCTGGACGTCCCCCTCGTCGCCTACTCCAGCCTCCTGGCCGCGGCGGTGACGGCGGATCGCGCCGGCGGGTCCGACGGTCCGGGCGCTGCCGGCCAGCCCGGTGCGGGCACGCCTATCTGCGCCCTCTTCGATGCCCGGCGGAAGGAGGCGTACGCGGGGTGCTGGCGGGTGGGCGAAGAGGCGCTGGCGGAGGTGGTGGCGCCGATGGTGGGGTCGGTGGAGGACGTGGTTCGGGCGCTGGTCCGGGC
>CAZSBL010000216.1:0-4194 GCA_964605205.1 uncultured Gemmatimonadaceae bacterium | reverse complement strand
CCCCGATCCCGATCATCACGGCCATGAAGAGCCCTACATCCCTGCGGAACCCGGACGGCTCTGCCACCCTGCTGGCTACCCGGCCGCTCGCGCGGCGTTGAACCGCTCCATGAAGCGGCGCTCGTCCGCTGTGGTGCCCACGAGGATGATCTCGGCGTCTGCCTCCGCCGGGATCCGGGCATCGGGTGGCGGGTTGGTATGAACGCCATCGTCCTCCTGGAAGGCCACCACGTGGCACCCGGTCTCCTCCCGGATCCGTGACTCGCTGAGCGGTACGCCCTTGAGATCGGCCGGCACGGGAACCCGGAACAGATCCAACCCCTCGGCCACCATGACCACGTCCCCGCCCTCCAGGAGATTGAGGATGGCGTTGGCCCCCATGGACGCGTACGACATGACGAAATCGGCCCCGGCGCGGTGCAGCGTCGACACGTTCCGCTCGAGGGTGGCGCGGCTCACGATCTGGACATCCGGCCGGAGCCGCCGGCAGTAGATGGTCAGGTAGATGTTGGTCGCGTCGCTCGCGGTGGTGACCATCACGGTGGGCGCCTCCCGGATCCCGGCGGCCTCCAGGCACTCCAGGTCCGCCGCGTTCCCGATCACCGTGTGCTCCGCGATCCGGACCCGCTCCGGGTTCTTCTCGATGATCCGGAACTCCAGGCCCCGCTCGGCGAGGGCGTCAGCGGCCGCCCGCCCCACGCGGCCACCCCCCAGAATCAGGACCGGGGCATCGGCGGCGCGGTAGATGGCTGTGAGCTCGGCAAACGCCTCGAGCTGCGACTCGGTCCCGGCCAGGAGGAGCACGGTGGACGGCTGGAGCCGGGTCTCCGGCCCCGGAACGGTGAAGTGGCCACGCTCCCAGGCGCCCACGGCCGTCAGCCCCGTGGCCTCCCGGAGCCAGCCCTCGCCCAGCGTCTTGCCCACCAGGGGCGTCCCCGTCACGGGCGCCTCCGCGATGACCAGCTCGTCGAACTCGCCGATGACCCCCGCCCGATGCTCACCCGCCAGCGTCCGACGAGCCAGCGAGCGACCGAGCATCTCCGGCAGATTGAGGACGTGGGTGGAGCCGGCCAGCTCCAGCACGTCCACGGAAGCCGGGTCCCGGGCGAAGCTGACCACGGGCACGTGTTCGTCGAGCTCCCGGACGGTGAACGCGATGTTCGTATTGACCTGGTCATCCACGTTGGCCACCACCATGCTCGCCCGCTCGACGCCCACACGCCGGTACGTGTCGATGTCTTCCGGGCTGCCCAGCACCACCGGGAGCCCCTGCTCCTCCAGCTCCAGCGCCCGGCCCAGCTCCGGCTCCAGGAGGTAGTACCGCCGGTCGAGGGATGCGAGTCGCTCCCCCAGGGTGATGGCCACCGGCTCGTGAGACGCGAGGAGCACGTGATCGGAGACTGAAGCGTCCAGCTCCCGGGGCACCCGCCGCCGCGTCTGCGCCTCCAGCCACGGCGCGTAGAAGAACTGGATGAAGGTGAACGGGAGGACGATCAGGAGGAACATCACCCCCGAGACGAGCACCACGATGGAAAAGGCGCGCCCCAGGTCACTGTGGAACGTGATGTCGCCGAACCCCAGCGTCGACATCACCGTGAGCGTCCAGTAGAACCCCGTCATCCAGGAATGGTCCTGGCCCTCGTACTCCATGATGACGTGGAAGAGGACGCTGTACACCGCCACCAGCGCCACCAGGATGATGATGAACCGGGCCAGGAGCCGGACGTTCCGCCGCATCGGCGTCGTCTCGACGAAGTACGAGAGCTGGGCTGGGAGGAACTTCACCGTCGCTTCGCTTCCGCTGGAAAGGTCGGATCATCCCGGGCGGCCGGCGCACACCGTTCGCCCCGCCCAAAGGATCGGTCTTCGAGTACGGCTCCGCAACCAGCCCTCGGAATGCCAGGCGGCCCCACCCCCCGTTCGAAACGCGACGGTTACACAAGCCTCACACTCGGCGTTACAGGCGCCTTCGACCTTTCGGCAGTTGATGGATGCATGGCACGCGGGGTTCACTGCATGGATGCTGAAAGGCGCGGAAGGCATGAATAGACAATCCCGGCG
The DNA here is from genome assembly GCA_964605205.1 of uncultured Gemmatimonadaceae bacterium. Taxonomy (GTDB): domain Bacteria; phylum Gemmatimonadota; class Gemmatimonadetes; order Longimicrobiales; family RSA9; genus JAWVYT01. Next base: position 2,133 of record CAZSBL010000216.1, on the reverse strand, counting down.
ACTCGCCGGACGAACACTCCTGATGAGAGCCGGCCGATCATCCTGGAGGTTGCGGTCCGCCCTGGCGGCGGCCGCGTTCTTCGTCATGGCCGGTGGCGCGGCGGCGCAGGCTGGCCAGCCTGGTCGTATCACGGGCCGGGTGGTGAACGAGCAGAGCGGCGAGCCTCTCCAGGGTGTTCAGGTCACCGTGAAGGGCGGGGCCCCGAGCACCCTGACCGGCGTCGATGGCCGCTACATGCTGCGGGGCGTGCCGGCGGGTACGCACGAGGTCTCCGCCCAGTCGCTGGGCTTCGCCACGAAAACGGTGACCGGTGTGATGGTGGACAGCGATGAGAGCGTGGTCCTGAACATCGCGTTGGCGCCGCAGGCCATCGCCCTGGACGGGATCCGGGTGTCGGCGGCGCAGGAGCGGGGCAGCACCGTGGCGCTGCTCAGCCAGCGTCGCAAGACGGGAACGGTGACCGACGCCATCGGGCTCGAGCAGATCGATCGGTCCCCCGATGGCGACGCCGCGGCCGTCCTCTCCCGTTCGCCCGGCGTGTCGGTGGTGGGCGGCAAGTACGTGTACGTCCGCGGTCTCGGCGAACGCTACGGGCAGGCCACCATCAACGGCTCGCCGCTCCCCTCGCCGGAGCCGGACAAGAAGGTGGTTCCGCTGGACCTCATCCCGTCCGACTTCCTCGAGAGCGTAGTCACGGCGAAGTCCTACTCGCCGTCCCAGCCCGGTGACTACGCGGGCGGCCTGGTCCAGATCACGACCCGGAACTTCCCGGCGTACGGCATCTTCAAGCTGGGGGTGTCGTCCTCCTTCAACACGGCCACGACCTTCAAGGACGGCTACGGCTACGCCGGCGGCGGCCTCGACTTCCTGGCCATGGAAGACGGGACGCGGGACCTGCCCAGCTTCCTGCCGGACAACGTGAGGATCACCCGCGGCAACATTGCCGGCGCCGACCTGGAGCGGATCGGCGAGGCGTTCATCGGTCCGTGGGGCCCGACCACCAGCACGCTCCCCCCGAGCCAGGGCGTCAACCTCGCCCTGGGCAACCAGGTGACGCTGGGGGCGGAGCGCTCGCTGGGCTATCTGCTTTCGGTCTCCCAGTCCAGCGGATACACGAACCGCGGGGACCTCGTCGAGCGGGTCTTTTCTTCGGCGGCGGGCGCGGAGCCCGAAGTGGACTATTCGGGCCTCAGCACCTCGCAGCAGGCGGCGCTTGGTGGCCTCGTTCAGCTGGCGGCGGACCTGAGCCCGGCCAACCGGGTGACCCTGTCGGCCATGTACAACCGGACGGTCGACGATGAGTCCCGGATCCTGGAAGGCTTCAACCTGGACTCCAACGGTGACCAGCGGAACACTCGCCTCCAGTTCCTGGAGCAGACGGTTCTGACCACACAGCTCAAGGGACAGCACCACCTCGGGTTCCTGGGCGATGCGAGTCTGGACTGGCGTGGCAGCTATTCGACGGCGCGCCGATACGAGCCGAATACCCGCGAAATCCTGTACCGCGAGACGGGCGGCGCCTTCCTCTGGGATGACTTCATCCAGAGCGGCAGCGTCTTCCACGCCGATCTCAACGAGGACACGTACGGGGCCGGCCTCGACTTCCGGGTCCCGCTGACGTTCCGCGGACAGCCCGCGGAGCTCTCCCTCGGAGGCGCCCTGGAGCTGCGCGACCGGAGCAACTTCGCCCGCCGGTTCCGGTTCCGGCCCGACGGGCAGCTCCCCACGGAGGTACGGACCCGGGACCCGAACGACCTCTTCACCACCGAGACCATCGGCCCGGGCGGGTTCCAGATCGAGGAGTCCACGTTCCGGGCCGACAACTACCGCGCGGACCAGTCCGTCCAGGCCGGGTACGCCATGGTCGACTTCGAGCTCCTGCCGCGGATCAGAGTGCTCACCGGAGCGCGCATCGAGCAGACGACCCAGACCGTGACGCCCTTCGACCTGTACCCGGTCTCCAACCAGGAGCCGCTGGACCAGGCGAGCCTGAGCAACACGGACGTGCTGCCCGCCATCAATCTGACCTACTCCCCCACCGATCGCGTGAACTTCCGCCTGGGCGCGTCACAGACGCTGGCCCGGCCCCAGTTCCGCGAGCTGGCGCCGTTCAGCTTCGCCGACTACGCCGG
>CAZSBL010000215.1:0-4266 GCA_964605205.1 uncultured Gemmatimonadaceae bacterium | reverse complement strand
AGATCTAAGTAACAGCCTGTTGGGCGGACGCTTCTGGTCTGACGGACAGGGATTTGCGGGGCCGATGGACACGGGGGCTGGCGCATTGGCGTCGTTGGGAGACCGGGAAGGCGCCGGCATCGGCTGTGACGTTGGAAGGGGCACCGGAGTCAGGGATGAGTTCCCCGAGTCGGGGATGAGCCGCCGGAGTCGGGGGTGAGCCGCTGGAGTCGGGGATGAGCCGCCGGGGCCGGGGAAGTGGCAGGGGTGGTGGGCCGGCGGGGACTTAGTTCTTGGATCTTAGATCCAATCGGTATTCGGAGGCAGAAGCACCAGGAATCACGATGGCGCTACTGGACATCAAACTCATGGGCGACCCCGTGCTCCGGGAGGAGTGCGCACCGGTCGAGGAGATCGACGACGAGGTGCGCCGTCTGGCGCGAGACATGTTCGAGACCATGTACGACGCCGACGGTGTGGGGCTGGCGGCGCCGCAGGTCGGGATCACGAAGCGGTTGATCGTGGTGGACCCCCGTGAGGAGCGCGTGAAGCCCCGGGCGCTGGTGAACCCGCGGGTGATCGAGAAGGGCGAGGAGACCGACCGGGCCGAGGAGGGGTGCCTGAGCATCCCCGGGCTGCGGGAGGTGGTGGAGCGGGCGTCGGAGGTGGTGATCGAGGCCGAGGACCTGGACGGCGAGACGATCCGGCTGGACGCCGACGGGCTCCACGCGCGCGTGGTTCTGCACGAGATCGACCACCTGGATGGCGTCCTCTTCGTCGACCGGGTCAGCCCGTTGAAGCGGAAGATGCTCATGAAGAAGTGGAAGAAGCAGCAGGCGGAGGCCAGCGGGAAGGCGGGCTGAGATGCGCGTCGTGTTCTGGGGTACGCCGGAGTTCGCGCTCCCCACGCTGGGCGCGCTGCTGGGCGAGGGGCACGATGTGGTGGCGGTGGTCACGCAGCCCGACCGGCCGCAGGGTCGGGGCCGGTCGCCGTCGCCGTCACCGGTGAAGGAGTTCGCCCGGGCCGAAGAGGTCCCGGTGCTCCAGCCGGAGAAGGCCCGGGACGAAGCCTTCGTCGCGGAGCTGGAGGCGCTGGAGCCGGAGCTGAACGTGGTCGTCGCCTACGGGCAGATCCTCAGCCGTGCGCTCCTGGACGTGCCCGAGGGGGGCTCGGTGAATCTGCACCCGTCGCTGCTGCCGAAGCTCCGGGGCGCGGCGCCGATCCAGTGGGCCATCATCCGGGGCTACGACGTCACCGGCGTCACCACCATGCGAATGAGCGAGGAGCTCGACGCGGGCCCCATCCTCCGGCAGGTGACCGAGCCGATCCTGCCGGGCGAGACGGCCACGGACCTGAGCGTGCGGCTGAGCGAGCTGGGCGCCGAGATCATGATCGAGACGCTGGCGCTCATGGAGATGGACGAGCTGGAGGAGCGCCCCCAGGACCATCACGAGGCCACCTACGCGCCGCTCATCGATCGTGATCAGGCCCACGTGGACTGGTCCGAGCCGGCCACGGACGTGGCCAACCGGATCCGGGGGCTCGACGCCGTTCCCGGCGCGTGGACGCTGCACAACGATGACGCCGAGCTCAAAGTCTACCGGCCCGAGCCGGCCGACCACGCGCACGGCGGCCCATCGGCGGAGCCGGGCACGGTCCTCGAGGTGGCGCCGGAACACCCGGAGGAGGGGCTGCTGGTGGCGTGCGGCGAGGGCGCGGTCTGGATCCGGGAGGTGAAGCCCGCCGGGAAGCGTCGCATGAACGCCGCCGACTGGCTCCGGGGGCGGGGCGCGGAGCCGGGTGACCGGCTGACGTGACGCTGCCCCGGCTCCACGTCGTCACCGACGACGACGTGCTGGCGGAGCCCGGCTTCCGGGACACGGCCGCGGCGCTGATCGAGGCCCACGGCCCGGCGCTGGCGCTCCACGTCCGGAGCCCGAGCGGCCCCGTCCGGCGGCTGCTGGAGACGACGGAGGCGCTGGTCGACGTCGCCGGCGAGGCCGGGGCGCTGCTCCTGGTGAACGACCGGCCCGACGTGGCGCTGGCCGCCGGGGCCGTCGGCGTGCAGCTGGGCCGCCGGTCGCTCCCGGTCCAGGCCGCCCGGCGGATCCTGGGCGACGGCGCCGTGATCGGCTGCTCGACCCACAGCGCCGCCGAGGCGGTGTCCGCGGCGGAGAACGGCGCCGACTTCGTGGTCCTGGGCACCATCTGGGCCACGCCGTCGCACCCGGACCGGGAGGGCGCGGGGCTGGCGCCGGTCCGGTCCGCGGCGGCGGACACGCCGGCGCCGATCGTGGCCATCGGCGGTGTCACGCCGGACCGGGCGGCCGAGGCCGTGGCGGCCGGCGCATGGGGCGCGGCGGTGATCCGGGGCGTCTGGCACGCGGCGGACCCGGTCGGAGCGGCGGCAGAATACCTGCAGGTGATGGGGATGCGATGAGCGAGAACGGAGCGAAGGAGACAGCGGGCGGCACCATCGAGGTCACGGTGAACGGTGACGTGCGCACCATCGACGCGGGCCATACCGTGACGTCGTTCCTGGAGTCGCTGGACCTCCACCCGGGGCTGGTGGTGGTGGAGCGGAACCGGGAGATCCTCGACCGCGACGAGTACGACGATGTCCGGGTCGAGGCGGGAGACACGCTGGAGCTCGTCCACTTCGTGGGCGGCGGTTGAATACAGGGGGAAACAATGGCTGAGGCAGGGAAGGATCCGGTGATCCGGGACGAGCCGCTGGTGATCGGCGGAAAGGAGTTCACCTCGCGGCTGATCGTGGGGACCGGGAAGTACGAGACCAACCGGGAGATGGTCGACGCCATTGCGGCGTCGGGCGCCGAGATGGTGACGGTGGCGGTCCGTCGTGTGGATCTGGATGCCACCAAGGAGGAGGGGATCCTCTACCACCTGGACCCGGAGCAGATCTTCCTGCTCCCGAACACCGCCGGGTGCTACACGGCGGAGGACGCGGTCCGCTACGCCCGGCTCGGGCGGAAGGCGGGGATGAGCGAGTTCGTGAAGCTCGAGGTCATCGGCGACGACAAGACGCTGCTCCCCGACGTGCAGGCCACCCTCGAGGCGGCGAAGACGCTCGTCGACGAGGGCTTCACCGTCCTGGCGTACACCAACGAAGACGTGGTCACCGCGCTCCGGCTCCAGGACATCGGCGTGGCCGCCGTGATGCCGCTGGCCAGCCCCATCGGGAGCGGGCTCGGGCTGGTGAACCCGTACTACATCCGGGAGATCAAGAGCCGGCTCGAGGTGCCCGTCATCGTCGACGCCGGCGTGGGCACCGCCTCCGACGCGTGCCTGACCATGGAGCAGGGCGTGGACGGGATCCTCATGAACACCGCGCTGGCCGCCGCGAAGAAGCCCGCCGCCATGGCCCGGGCCATGAAGCTCGCCACCGAGGCCGGCCGCCTGGCCTACCTCGCCGGGCGGATGCCGAAGCGCGAGTGGGCCGTGCCGTCGTCCCCGACGGAAGGCATGCTCGACTAGCGAGCCCGCGCACTCGGGTCGATTCGGAGCTCGGAGCCGCGCGCCCGCTAGGGCTTCTTCGCCGACACGCCCAGCGCCTCCGGCTCCAGCCGTGCGTCGGTGAACCCGAGGGTGGTGAGCCGGTGCTTGACGCTGCCGGGCAGGTCCTGGCCGCGGGAGCGGCTGCCGGGGTCGCCGGTGTAGTGGAAGAGGCGGCCGCCGGGGCGCAGGGTGCGCAGGAGCTGGCGGTAGAAGTCGTCGCCGTAGAGGTCGCCGGCCACGGCCAGGGTGGGCGGGTCGTGGACGATGTAGTCGAAGGCCTCGTCGGGGACCCCCGGGATGGCCTCGAGGATGTCCTCGTTGCGGACCGCGATGGTGCCGCCCTCTTCGTGGAGTGGTGCCGAGTACGGGTTGACGCGCGTCATGCGGAGCACCTCCGGGTCGATCTCGAAGGCGGTGACCCGGTCGGCGGTGCGGGCGCCGATGATGGCGGAGTAGCCGAGCCCGCAGCACGTCTCGAGGCCTCGCCCCCGGACGGGCGCGATGGTGGCGATCTTCGACTCGGCGTCGCGCTTCGGATCGGTGTCCTTGATCCGGTGCATCAGGATCCCGGAGATCTCCAGCGCCGGCCAGCTGCCGGTATTGCGCAGCGTGTAGACCCTGTTGGTCTCGGGGGCGAACCAGGAGACCTTCGCCAACTCGTCGTCCATGACCATGTAGACGGAGTCCGGGTCTTCGATGACGCGGTCGAGGACGTCGGCCCGGAGCGACTGCCCGTCGGGGAACCAGACGGTGCCGTCCTCCAGCGCCAG
>CAZSBL010000214.1:0-4314 GCA_964605205.1 uncultured Gemmatimonadaceae bacterium | reverse complement strand
CACGTTCCCGGCCGTCCGCACCACCCACCTGTGGGATTTCCTGTGGGCCGCGGACTCCTGGATGCAGAAAACCGCCCGGCCAGAAATTACCAATTCTGGCCGGGCGGCTGACTCTTATCCTGCAGCTTTTCAATAGTGGAGCCGGCGGGAGTCGAACCCGCGTCCGCGAATAGATCCCTCAGCGCATCTACGTGCGTAGTCTGCTGTTCTTTGTCTCGCTCGTTCGTCGGCCGGCAGACAGCCGCTCACGAGCCAGCCACGTCCCGCTACCGCGGGATCTCACTCCCGGCGCCGTGGCATCGCCGGAAAGCCAGCCCGATTCAATCGTCGCCTCCAGCCGGACCTCGGGCCCGGTCCCTGCTGAAGACGGGCTACAGCAAGCTAATGCTTACGCAGCCAGCGCCATGTTGTCGTTGGCACTTGAGTGTTTTTCCGCTGTTTTACGAGGTAACGGACACCTCGGCACGCAGCGCCGACCTCACTAAACACGTCGAATCCGTGTCGGCCCCGGACCTGAGAGTATAGCGGAAACCAGCCGGTATTTCAACCCCCTTTGAAGCCCCGTAAGACCCTGGGGACCGACCATTTCCCGCGCCCCCGATTCCCACTCCACACGCCCCGAACCCAGATCCCTCGCCCTGGCCCTGGCCCTGGCCCTGGCCCTGGCCCTGGCCCTGGCCCTCGCCCTGGCCCTCGCCCTAGCCCTCGCCCTGGCCCTGCCCCCTCAACCCTCCCCCTCAACCCTCGCCCCTCTCGAAATCGAACTCGAAATCGACCTCGCCTTCACCCTCTCTCCCCCACCACCACCCGGTCCCGCCCTTCCTCCTTCGCCTGGTACAACGCCTGATCCGCGCTCTCGAACAGCCCGGCCGGCTCCTCGGCCAGCTGTGGGCAGGCGCTCACGCCGATGGACGCGGTAATGGGGATGGCCACGCCGTGGTGCTCGATGGCGGCGGAGGCGATGGCGTGCCGGACCCGCTCGGCCACCTCGCCGGCGGCGTGGGCCATGGTCTCCGGCATGAGGACCACGAGCTCCTCACCGCCGTAGCGGGCGGGGAGGTCCGCGTCCCGAACGGTCTCACGGACCACGCGGGCCACGGCCTCGAGGATGGTGTCACCGGCTTCGTGGCCGTGGGTGTCGTTGACGCGCTTGAAGTGATCGAGGTCGATGACCATGAGGGCGGTGGGGCGACGGTACCGGTGGAACCGGGTCTGCTCCTCGGCGAGTCGATGGTCGAAGGCCGCGCGATTGGGGAGCCCGGTGAGGGCATCGACGGTTGCGCGGTGGCGGAACCGGACCAGGTCGCTGGCCTGGCGGAAGTGGAGGGTCAGGAGCGGGCCCATGGCTTCGAGGAAGGCGACGCCCCGGTCGGCGGGTTCGGCGTCGCCCCAGATCCCCACGAGCGCTCCCACCTCGCCCGCGGGGTCCAGGAGCGGCACCGCCACCCGGTAGGCGACGATCCGGCTCCACGTCTCCGTGCCCCCCGCCAGCGGCGGCCGTTCGCCGGCATCCGTGGGGCCTCTGCGGACGGCGGCCCCGGTGCGAGCGGCGTGGGCCAGGTCGGCGTCGCCGGGCCCGAAGGGGGTCCCGGGCTCCGGGCCTTCGGCTCCGACCCGGGCCAGGACCACGCCGCCGTCGTCATCCCACGAGGCCACCACGGCGCCGCGTCCACCCACCAGGTCGATGGCCGCCCGGGCCAGGCTTTCGGGCACGCGGTCGGGGGCGTGGTCCCGGGAGAGCCCCTGGAGGAACCCGGTCACGCGCCGGAGCCGCTCCCGCTCGGCCCGGGCGTCCACCTCCCGATCCACGAGCCGCAGGACGGCTCGCAGGGTGGCGGCGCCGCGGAGCAGTTCGGCGGGCTCGGGGGCTTCACCCGGGCGGGTTTCGACGGTGAAGGCGCGGCGCTCATCGACGGGCGCCGCCACCACCGCCCCCTGGGCCCACGCCGGCGCCGGATCCACCCGCATGGCGCTCCCCTCCTCCACCGTCCACGTGAGCGGGTTCCCGGCGGCCTGCCCGGCCTTCGGCTCGGTGCCGAGAACGTGCTCGGGGACCACAACGGCGCGCTCCCGGTCCACGCGCCATACCACGATTCGTCGGCCGTTCAGCTCCACGGCCAGTTGTTTCAGCACGTCCCGCATCACCGCGGCGGCCACGTCGGGCTCGTCCGCCAGCGGAGCCGCGGACCGGGCATCGGCCATGGCGCCGGCGGCGCCGGTAAGGGAGCCGTGGAGGTCGTCCACGAGGGCGGCCACGCGCTGGCGGAGCCAGGCCACCCCGGCCGCGGCGGCCGCCACCGGTCCCGACCGCTTCACTCCGACGGGTCCGGGTCGGGGTCCGGCAGCTGGTTGATCCGGGTGGCGGCCACGGCGGCGCCGAAGCCGTTGTCGATGTTGACCACGGTCACCCCGGCGGCGCAGCTGTTGAGCATGCCGAGGAGCGGGGCCAGGCCGCCGAACGCGGCGCCGTATCCCACGCTGGTGGGCACGGCGATCACCGGCGTACCCACCAGGCCGCCCACCACCGACGGGAGCGCACCCTCCATCCCGGCCACCACGATCAGCACCGCGGCGCCCCGGAGCGTGCGGGCCTCGCCCAGCACGCGATGGATCCCGGCCACGCCCACGTCGTAGAGCCGCTCGGTGGGGTTGCCGAACGCCGCGGCGGTGACGGCCGCCTCCTCGGCCACCGGGATGTCTCCGGTCCCGCCCGTCACCACCAGCACCGGGCCCCGCACCTTCGGCATCACCGGCTCCGGGGCCGGGAGCAGGAACGTTCGTCCCTCCTCGTTCAGCTCCCCGTCCGGGAACGCCTCCATCAGCGCTGCCCGGCCCGCCCCGTCCAGCCGGGTGACCAGGAGGCCATCGCCCCGGTCGGCGAACCGGCGGCCGATCTCCACCAGCTGCTCCGCCGTCTTGCCGGGCCCGAACACCACCTCGGGCTGCCCCTGCCGGAGGGCGCGATGATGATCGAGGCGCGCGAACGGCACGCCCTCGTTCCCGAGGCGCCGCCCGTCCTCGCCCGGGTCCCCGCCCACCGCCTCCACCGGCAGCCACGCCAGCCGCTCGAGGGCGTCCTCCGGGGTGGCCTCCCCGGCGGCCACACGGGCCAGGAGCTCCAGCACCCGGTCCCTCATGGGGAGGCCCCCGTCGCGGTCGGTTCCGTCGCTGCTCCCGCGGCGGCGGCCGCCCCGGATTCGCTCCCGGATTCGCTCCCGGATCCGGCCCCCGCTTCCGCCCGCGCCAGGTACCCGTCGAGCCGGTCGGTCATCTCCCGGAGGGTGGTCACCTGGAAGAGCTCCTGGCGCAGCGACCGGCCCTGGGACAGCCCCTTCGTGTACCAGCCGAGGTGCTTGCGGAACTCGAGCATGGCCCGCTCCTCGTCGCCGCCGAACGCGATGGAATTGCGGGCGTGCTCGCGGGCGATGGCGAACCGCTCGGCCACGTCGGGGGCCGCCGGGATCGGCTCACCGTCCAGCGCCGCCCGGGCCTGGCGGAAGATCCACGGGCTGCCGTGCGACCCCCGGGCGATCATGATCCCGGCGCACCCGGTCTCTTCGCGCATCCGGCGGGCGTCTTCCCCGGTCCGGACGTCCCCGTTCCCCACCACCGGGATCTCCAGCGCCTCCACCACCGCCCCGATCTCCGACCACCGGGCCTCGCCGCTGTACATATCGGTCCGCGTGCGAGGATGGAGCGTCAGAAGCTGCGCCCCGGCCTGCTCGCACCGGAGCCCGATCCCCACCGGGTCCCGGAGCTCGTCGCTCCACCCGCTCCGGATCTTCACCGTGGTGGGCAGATCGATGGCGTCGGCCACCGCCCGGATAATCGCCTCCACCAGGTCCAGGTCACGCAGGCACCCCGATCCGCCGTTCCGCTTCACCACCTTCTTCACCGGGCAGCCAAAGTTGATATCGACGAAATCCGGGGCGTAAACCTCCGCGACCAGGGCCGCGGCTTCGGCCATGGCGCCCGCGTCGGCGCCGAAGATCTGCACGCCGATGGGACGCTCCGCCTCGTCGAACCGGAGATAGGCGTGCGTGCGCTCGTTCCCCCGGCGGATCCCCTCCGCGCTGACGAACTCGCTCACCACCACATCCGCCCCGAATCGGCGGCACAGACGCCGAAATGGCGACTCGCTCACCCCCGCCTGCGGGGCCAGGAACAGGGGGGTACGGCCTTGGAAGATCCGGTCGATCGCTGAGGTCATGGCACGAATCTAACGGGCGTATGGGGACGGTTCAATCGGCCGAGCTCTACCAGGACTTTCCCCAAAAATCCGGACTGAAACCGGCTAACCTGTTGGTGTGCAAT
>CAZSBL010000213.1:0-4314 GCA_964605205.1 uncultured Gemmatimonadaceae bacterium | reverse complement strand
ACACTCCACGGTGTTGATGCCGCCGCCCAGCCGGACCCGGTGCATGTTCCCCTCGGCCACCCGGATCTCCACGGGGATGACGCTGTCGGGCTCGCTCCGCGTCTGTGCCTCCACATCCGCGAACCGGAAGACCTGGAGCCCGTAGAGGTTCCGCTGGCTCTGCAGCAGCGCCCGGCGGTTGTACCGGCCACCCTCCTCGAACGTCAGCATCCGGTGCACCAGCCCGGGCGTGGTCTCCTCCGTGCCCGTGACCCGGATCTCGCCGAAGCCGGCCACCACCCCGGGGTAGACCGTGTAGTGGACGGCCGCCCGGAACCGCTGGTCCCGCTCGATGGTGTAGCCCACCAGGACCCGGGCGTGGGCGTAGCCGCTGTTCCAGAGCCGACTCTGGAGCGTGTCCCGCGTCGCTTCGTACGCCACCACGTCGAACGGCTGACCTGCCTGGAGCGGAAGCGACCGCCGGGAGACGCCTTCCGGGAGCCCCTCCACCTCCACGGTCTGTGCCCGGACCGGGCGTCCTTCGCGGATCCGGAAGATGACCCGGACCCGGCCGGAGTCCACCGCGGCGGTCTCGGTGCTGACCTCGGCCTCACGGTAGCCCCGCTCGAAGTAGTAGACCCGGAGCCGGTAGACGTCGGCCTCGAGTACGCTGGCATCCAGCTGCGTGTACTCCCGGCCGATCCCGACAGCGCAGAACACCGGTACGCTGCATGACGGCGGCTGGGTCACGATGGCGGCCGTCAGCTCCGACCGGCTGAACGCCTCGTTGCCCTCGAAGCGCAGCTCGACCACATCGGGCCCCTGGGCAACGGCCGCACCGCTGAGGGCGACGGAGAGGGTGGCCCCCGCGAGCCACCGGGTCGGGCGCATCAGTCGCGTGATCCCAGGGTCGGACTGTCGCCGAAATAGGCGATGGGGCTGCGCGGGAAGATGTGACGGCTCACCGAGGCGAACCGGTCCGTATCCTCGAAGAACATGTAGTGCGTAATCCGGATCACTTCGTCCGTCACCCGTATGAGATTGAACGAGTTCTTTTCCCGCTCCCGTACCCGGCCTCGTCGCGAGGTGGTGGTCCCGCTCTGCACAATGGTGATCCCGTGGTCCCGGTCCAGCCCGGGATAGAGATCCAGCGAGTTCCCGATGTACGCCCGGTGCAGGTGCCCGCCCATGACCAGGTCCACCTTCAACCGGGTGAACGTGTCGATGGCCCGCTTCGCCCGCGGCATCACCTGTCCACCCTCGTAGTCCGGAGCCGGCGCGAAATGGTGGTGCGCCACCACGATCCGCACCGCGTCGTCGTCCACCCCCTCGAACGCCCGGCGGCAGAAGTCCAGCTGCGACGGGCTGATCCGCCCGTTCGTGATATGCCGCAGCGGGGCCGTCGAATTCAGCGCCGCCACCACCGCGCCATCGGTGTGGACCACCTGATCCAGCTCCTCGGAGATGTACCTGCGATACCACTTGTACGGTGAAAAGATCCTCTCGGCCACGCGGTAGACCGGCACGTCGTGGTTGCCGGGGACCACCACCGTCGGGACGTCCGGGAGCGCGTCCAGGTACTCGGCCGCCTGCCGGAACTCCCGCTCCTTCGCCCGCTGCGTGAAGTCACCGCTCGCCACCACCATGTCCGGCTCGATCCCGTGCGCCGCGTCCAGCAGCGCATCGGCCACCCGCGGCACGTGGGGCTTGCCGAAATGCAGGTCGGATACGTGCAGGATCGTCAGCATGAGTCCTTCCGTCGATTCACGGCGCGCCCGACCAGCACCGCACCCACTGCGAGAGCGGCCAGCGCCAGGAGCAGGTCCACGGTCACCGGGCCCACCCGGTCCGCCTTCGCACGCAGCGGCTCGACCGCCGCCCGCGCGGCTCCGTGGAGGATAAGGAACAGGCCCCCAATCCACCATCCTCCCATGCGGGATCCGTTCCGCTCCCCGCCAGCTCGCCGGAGCCCGAGGAAGATGGCCAGCGAGAGCCCCGCCTCGTACAGCTGCGTGGGGTGGACCCGGACGAAGTCGCCGGCCCGGGCGCCCGCCGGCGCCTCCAACCCGAAGAACGCCATCAGGTTGACCGGGGTAGTGGGCGGGTGCCCGGCAGGGAACACCACGCCCCACGGCAGCGCGGTGGGCACGCCGTACTCGGAGCCCACGAGGAACGAGCCGAGGCGCCCGATGGCGTACCCGAGGGCGAGGGGCGCGGCGGCCGCGCTGGCGACCCGGGCCGCACTCAGCCCCTGCGTCCGGGCCTGCCACAGCACGGCCGCGCCGCCACCGATGAGCCCACCGAACCAATCGAGCCCCGCCCGGCCCAGCCCGGTGGGCAGACCTAGCGCGCCGTTCACCGCCAGGTGCAGCGCCTTGGCCCCGAGGAGCCCCGCCACCGCCGCGGTCACCACCAGGTCCCACCCCCGGGCGTCCGGGCGCTCGGCCCGGAGCGCGTCCACGAAGAGCTTCCCGGCCACCAGGAACGCGGCCAGGAGGAGTCCGCCGAAGGAGGTGATGGCCTGCCCGCCCATCAGCGGTATCCACTCGGGGACCCGGAACAGGACCGGGATCATGGGCGCGCTCCGTAGGTCGGGCTCACCGGTGGAGTCCCGGCGGCCGAGTCAGCGCCGGACCGCTCACCGGACCAGCCCCGGGAACGGGAGGTCGGCCCGCGCCGTGATCTCCAGCCCCGCCACGTCGCCCCGCTCCACGCGGAACGCGGCCGTCCGGGCGATCATGGCGCCGTTGTCGGTGGCCATCCGCGGGCTCGGATAGAAGAGCCGGCCGTCCTCGCCCAGGGCATCCGCCAGCGCACCTCGGAGCGCCCGGCTCGCGGCCACGCCACCCCCGATCAGGACCCGCCGGCAGCCTTTCTCGTCCACCGCCCGAACCGTCTTCGCCACCAGCACATCCATCACCGCGAGCTGGAACGACCGGGCGACGGCATCCCGCTCCGCCCCCAACCGCCCCTCGGCCTCCAGTGCCTCGACCCGGTTCCGGACCGCCGTCTTCAGCCCGCTGAACGAGAAGTGGTAGTAATCGGGATCACCGGGTCGCTGCCCCCCGTGGAGCATGGGCCGCGGGAAGTGGTGGGCATCGCCCTCGGTCCGGGCCGCCGCCCGCTCGATCTCAGGACCGCCCGGGTAGTCCATCCCCAGGAGGCGGGCCACCTTGTCGAACGCCTCGCCGGCGGCGTCATCGCGGGTCTCGCCCAGGAGCTCGTAGCGGCCCCACTCCGGGACCCAGAGGAGCATGGTGTGGCCGCCGGAGACCAGGAGCGCCACGAACGGCGGCACGGCCTCCGGGTCCTCCAGGCTCGCGGCGAAGATATGGGCCTCCATGTGGTGCACGCCCACCAGCGGCCGCCCGGCGGCCCACGCCGCGGCCTTCGTCCAGGTAAGCCCCACCAACAGCGCGCCGATGAGCCCCGGACCGGCGGTCACGCCGAAGGTGCCGATCTCATCCAGCGTCAGGTCCGCCTCCTCGAGGGCCGTCCGGACCACGTCGTCGAGGACGCGCATGTGGGCCCGGGCCGCCAGCTCCGGTACCACGCCGGCGTAGACCCGGTGGATGTCCTGGGAGAGGATGACGTGGCTGCGGAGCGCGCCCCCGTCGAGGACGGCGGCGGAGGTCTCGTCGCACGAGGTCTCGATCCCCAGCACCGGGCCGGGAGTCGATGGTGTCATCAGAACGGCGGCCGCTCACGGCTCGTGTCGGCCGGCTCGGCCAGCGAGTCGGCCACCACCCGGAGGATCACGTTCACCTCTTCGGGCACCACGGTGAGCCCGGGGATGGCCGCCGTGTCCACCCGCGTCGGAACGTTGGTGGTGGACCGGAGCCCGGAGATGTCCACTGGCAGGAGCGGGACGGAGTCGATCTCCGCCAGCCGGCCTTCGGGGCCACGGACCACGAGCACCGCGGGATTGGTGTTGATGGGGGTGACCAGCGCGAACCCGGCCCCGATCTCACCCCGGGTCGGGACCTTCACGGGGAGTGTGCTCGACGCCAACCGTTCGAAATGGAGCCGGATCGTGTCGGGCTGCAGTCCGAGCACGCGGGCCTCCCGGATCCCGCCCGGCAGCTGGACCCACTGGAGCGGGACCACCTGGCTTTCCAGGGTATCGTTGACGCTCTCCACCGGCAGCACGATCCGCGGCGGGTCGTTGGCCATGGTCATGAGCTCACCGGTGGGACCGAGCACCGTCACCCGCACCGTGGCCGGTTCGAGCCGCTCCAGCTGCCAGTCCGGGTCGCGCAGGTCCACCTCCACGGGAATGCCCGGGAACGTGGCACGCTCCGGCGCGGTGGTCCGGACGCCCATCCACAGCAGGAT
>CAZSBL010000212.1:0-4345 GCA_964605205.1 uncultured Gemmatimonadaceae bacterium | reverse complement strand
TGGTGGGAAGCCGTGCTGGCTCGCTGCCGGGTGGGGGACGCGAGGGCGACGGGAACCCCGAAACGGTCCGGTTCGCGCGAGCCATGCCCTTGATCGCTGTTCGAGTTGACGGCGATACAAGACGTGAACTGGGGACGCACAATTGAACACCGCGTCGGTCGGTGAGTTGACGCTTCCCGTGGACCGGGACGCGGACTTGACCTAGTTTCATGGACCCCGCCGGGGTGGCGAAATGGCAGACGCGGCGGACTTAAAATCCGCTGCCCGAGAGGGCGTGTGGGTTCGAATCCCACCCCCGGCACTCATGGTCTTTTGCGGGGCATAGCTCATCGCGCCACTCACGGTCGGCGGCCCTTCATTCCGTCCCCCACTCCTTCGGGACGTCGACGAACGCGTCGCCGAGGCCTGTGATCCCCTCGTCCACCACGGGGAACCCGGCGCGACTCATCTCGGAGTCGAGGCGGCAGAGCATCTTCTCGTCGTCATCGCGGTCCTCGGGGTGCTCCTTGACCCAGGTCCAGAAGCGGACCAGCGCTTTCGAGAGGCGCTGCTGGCGCCGCCTGTACGCCTCGACGGCCGCCTGGTCTTCCTCGGTCAGGTCGCCGGGGTCGTCCTTGCCGGTGGCGGCCTTCACGTGCCGGGCGGGGCTGGCACGGGGGTCCATCGGTCGGATGTCGTATCGGATGTAGACCAGATCTTTGAAGTCCACGGGGCAGGCACCTCCTTCCGCATCGGCGATCTCATCGGTCCCACTTGCGACCCCGTCAAGATACGCTGTCGCGGGCCCGGGCCACAGGGCCGAACCGCGAGCCGCGCCCGGGCGGCGGCACTGTCGGTTCGGTGCGCAGGTCTTCGTCGATCCAGCGTCGTCCATTGGATGCGGGCGGGCCGGCGTGCGGTTGCCCGCCGGGTGGGCGAACAGGGCCCGGTTGTACCGGATCGGGGGTTGGTGGTAGGTTGGCCTCCGTGGAAACGGTACTCACACTCCTCGCCGCTGCGGGGATCGCGGCCGCCGCCTGGCACCTGGTGCGGGCGGCGTTCGGATTCCTGCGGCAGGCGGCGGCCGGGATCTGGGCGGAAGAGATGGGACAGCTGTACGCGCGGCGCGGTGACCTCACGGCGCTGGAGGAACAGGAGCAGGAGCGGTCGAAGGCCACCCGGTCGGGAGCCCGGTCGGGGCTGGCGGCGCTGGCGTGGCTGGCCGCGCTGGCCGCGCCGTCGTTCACGCCGTGGGCCCGGGCGATCTATGCCGCCTACGCGCTCCTCCTGCTGGAGCCCGCCGTCCGGAAGGCCCGGAGGCCGCGGCGATGATCCGGGTGGTCTTCCTGGGCACGGCCGCGAGCCGGCCGACGGTGGGTCGGAACGTGAGCGGCGTCCTGATGCATCGGCTGGGCGAGACGCTCCTCTTCGACTGCGGGGAGGGCACGCAGCGGCAGATGATGCGCTACGGCACGGGCTTCGCCCTGCACGACATCTTCTTCACACACATGCACGCCGATCACATCCTCGGCATGCCGGGGCTGCTCCGGACCATGGGCCTGCAGGGCCGCGAGGAGCCGATGCGGCTGTACTGTGCCCGGGGTGAGGGCGGGATCGTGAATGAGGCGGTCTACCTGGGGGTGGAGCGGATCCCGTTCCCGGTGGAGATCGTGGAGCTGGAGCCCGGGCAGGCGGTGGAGCGGGACGGCTACGACATCGTGCCGTTCGACACCCGTCACGGTCGTCACTCCCTGGGCTACGCCCTGGTCGAGCACGATCGACTGGGTCGGTTCGACCCGGACCGGGCCCGGGAGCTCGGCGTCCCCGAGGGCCCCCTCTTCGGACGGCTCCACAAGGGGGAGGCGGTGGAGGTGGACGGGCAGTTCATCGAGCCCGATGCCGTGGTGGGTCCGGCCCGCCCGGGACGACGAGTGGTCTACACCGGAGACACCCGCCCACTGCCCACCACCATCGACTACGCCCGGGACGCGGACCTCCTGATCCACGAGGCCACCTTCGCCGAGGAGGAAGCGGATCGGGCCCGGGAGACGGACCACTCCACGGCACGGGAGGCCGCCGAGGTGGCCCGCCAGGCCGGGGCCCGACGGCTCGTGCTGACGCACATCTCGCCCCGCTACGGGATCGATCCTTCCGTTCTCGAGCAGGAGGCCCGGGCGGTGTTCCCGGGGACGGTGGTGGCCCGGGACGGGATGGAGCTGGAGATCCCGTACCCCGACGCCGACGAATGACGGCGGTCGAGGTCCGTGTACCCGGCGACAAGTCCATCACGCACCGAGCCTACATTCTGGCGGGGCTGGCGGACGGCGCGAGCCATCTGAGCGGGCTGCTGGAGGCGGCGGACACCGGCGCGACCCGGTCGGCGATGCGAGGGCTGGGCGTGGAGATCGACACCACGGGGTCCGGCGAGGCCGTGGTCGCGGGCGGCGGGCTGCACGGGCTGCGGAGCCCCGGGGGCGAGCTGGACTGCGGGAACAGCGGGACCACGGCCCGCCTGCTCCTCGGGGCCCTGGCCGGCTCGGAAGTGGAGGCGGTTGTGACGGGAGATGCCTCGCTCCGGGGCCGGCCGATGCGGCGGGTGACCGGCCCGCTGGAGGCGTGCGGCGCCCGCTTCGAGGAGCTGGGCGCACCCGACCGCCTCCCCATCCGGGTCCGGGGTACCCCGACGCTCCGGCCCATCGACGTGATGAACGCCCGCTCCAGCGCGCAGGTGAAGACGGCCATGCTCCTGGCCGGACTGACCGCCGGCGTGGAGGTCCGGGTCACCGAGTCGGGTCGGCCCCGGGACCACACCGAGCGGATGCTCGCGGCCATGGGCGCCTCCATCGAGACCACACCGGGGGAGCACGGCGACGTGGTACACCTCCGGCCGCCGGTGAGACTGGAGCCCCGGTCATTCCGGGTGCCCGGCGACATCTCGTCCGCCGCGTTCTTTCTCGGCCTCGGCGTCTTGCGCGGCGCCGTTCGGGTCCGGGGCGTGGGGCTCAACCCCACCCGCACCGGCGCCCTCGACGTGCTGCGCCGGATGGGCGCGGTGGTGAGCGCGGAGCCGGCGTCCGATTCGGCTGGTGAGCCCGTGGGGGACGTGGTCGCGGCGCCGGGGGAGCTGGTGGGCACGGTGGTGACGCCGGAGGAGATCCCCACGCTCCTCGATGAGATCCCGATCCTCGCCGCCGTGGCCGCCCGTGCAGCGGGCGAGACCCGCTTCGAGGGCGTGGCCGAGCTGCGGGTGAAGGAGACCGACCGTGTGGCGGCGCTGGCCCGCAACCTCGAGGCCCTCGGCGTGGAGGTGGAGTCGGGACCCGACTGGCTGGCTGTACGGGGCAACGACCGCACGCTGTCCGGTGCGGTAGACGCGTTCGGCGACCACCGGATCGCCATGGCGTTCGGGGTGCTCGGAGCGCTGCCCGGCAGCGAGATCCGGATCCGGGGCGGGGATGTGGTGGGGATCAGCTACCCGGGATTCTGGGCGGAGCTGGAACGCGTGAACCGGGAGATGGAGGCGGCGTGATCATCGCCATCGATGGGCCTGCGGGGTCCGGGAAGAGCACCACGGCCCGGGAGGTGGCGAGGCGCCTCGGGTTCCTGCACGTCGACTCGGGCGCCTTCTACCGCGCCCTGACCTACGCGCTCCTGGAGGCCGACGTGTCGGAGAGCGAGTGGGACGACCTCGACGCAGACCGCCTCGACGCTCTCGGCGTTCGCGGGGAGCGCAGGCATGCCGGCGAGGATGGCCAGGGCGAACTGGGCATGGTGGTGGGAGATCGACCCGTCCACCGGGAGCTGCGGACCGAAGGCATCAACGCCCACGTCTCCCACGTGGCCCGCATACCCGGCGTGCGCGCCTGGCTGCTGACCCGGCTCCGGGCGCTCGCCGAACGGGAAGACGTGGTGGTCGACGGCCGCGATATCGGCACCGCCGTCTTCCCCCACGCCCGGCTGAAGGTGTTCCTGGTGGCGGACCCGGAGGTCCGCGCCCGCCGCCGGCTGAGGGAGCAAGGCGTGGCCAAGCCCCACCGCGACACGCTCCTGGCGGCCATCGACCGCCTCAAAGAGCGAGACCGCCAGGACCGGGAACGTGAAGTGGCCCCGCTGGTGGCCGCGGAAGATGCGGTACGGGTCGATACCACGGCCCTCACCTTCGACGAGCAGGTGGCGGCGATCCTGGAGCTGGCGAAGAGTGCCCGGGAAGGCGCCCGGCCGATGCACTGACGGGCGCCGCTGCTTCCGCACCCGTACGTCGAGGCGTTGGCGGCATTCGCCGCGAGCGCTGCCCCCCACGAAAGAAAATAGGGCTCTTCTCCGAATTTGTTGGTCATTTCCGGGGGTGCCATCAGGCGACTCGTTT
>CAZSBL010000211.1:0-4345 GCA_964605205.1 uncultured Gemmatimonadaceae bacterium | reverse complement strand
TCATGCCGCTCCACAAGCTCGACTACTACGACGAGGACTCGATCCCCGAGGACCTCGATGACTGACTCTCGAGGCCTGAGACTCGAGGCCTAGATATCGAAGTAGAGCATCACCTCGTACGGGTGCGGGCGCGCCCGTACCGGCTGCACTTCCTTCTCGATCTTGGTCTGGATCCAGCGCTCGATGAGCGCGTGGTTGAAGACATCGCCCTCGAGGAGGAAGTCGTGGTCGGCCTCGAGTGCGGCCAGCGCCTCGGTCAGGCTGGTGGGCAGCTGGCCGATCTTCGCCGCCTCCTCCGGCGGGAGGCTGAAGACGTCCTCGTCGATGGGGCCGAAGCCGTGGTCGCTGGGCTCGATCTGGCGCTTGATCCCGTCGATCCCGGCCATGAGCTGGGCGGCCATGGACAGGTAGATGTTCCCCGTGGCGTCGGGCGGGCGGAACTCCATCCGCACCGCGTCCGGGTGGGTGGCGTAGCTCGGGATCCGCACGGCCGCGCTCCGGTTGGCCAGCGAGAAGAAGCTGCGGACGGGCGCCTCGAAGCCGGGCACGAGCCGACGGTACGAGTTGGTGCTGGGGTTCGTGAGCCCGAGGAGCGCCGGCGCGTGGACGAGGAGCCCACCGATGTACCAGCGGGCCAGGTCGCTGAGGAGCCCGTAGCCGTCGGGGTCGTAGAAGAGATTCTCGTCGCCGGCCACCAGCTGCTGGTGGAAGTGCATCCCGCTCCCGGCCTCGCCGAAGAGCGGCTTCGGCATGAACGTGACCGTCTGGTCCACGGCGAACGCCGCGTTCTTGGCCACGTACTTCACCAGCATGCCGTGATCGCCCGCCTCCACGATCCCACCCAGCGGGATCTCCAGCTCCACCTGCCCTGGGCCGCCCACCTCGTGGTGGTGGTACTTCACGGGCACGCCCATGGCCCGCAGGTGCTCCGACATGATCGCCCGCAGGTTGTAGAGCCGGTCCTTCGGCGGGATGGCGTGGTAGCCGCCGCCCATGGGGATCACGTGCCCCCGGCCGCCGTTCGAGACCGACCACTCCGCCTCGCTTGAGTCCACCCGGTACTCCGCCCGGTTCGGACCGTTGTCGATGTGGACCTCGTCGAAGACGTAGAACTCGAACTCCGGGCCCCACCGGCTCACGGCGCCGTCCACCACCTCCGCCAGGTACGCGTCGGCCCGGGCGGCCGTGTTCCGCGGGTCGTGGGGGTACGGCTGCTTCGACGCCGCCTCCTTCACCACGCAGATGAAGCCCAGCGTGGCCACGTCCCAGAACGGGTCCGGCGCGCCGGTCTCCAGATCGGGCACCAGCACCATGTCACCGGACGCGACACTCCGGAATCCCACGCTCGAACCGTCGAACCCCACGCCCTCCTCCATCACGTCCGCCGTGAACGAGTCGGACGGGAGCGTGACGTGATGCCACCGCCCCCAGAGATCGATGAACTTCAGGTCGATCATGCGGACGCCGTGGTCGTCGATATGACGCCGTGCGTCCTCGAAAGTGTCAAACATATCTATGCTCCAACCGGCCCCGTGGGCCGCTGTTCGAGTCCCATCTCAACCAAGGGCGGGGCGACGCCGGACCCTGAAGCTACACGGGACACCCGGCTTCCGGTACCCGTATCTCGAAGACGACGGACTCCCGGTGGTGCCGGCGGATTCCCGGGGTTCGCGGCGAGGCAGCGTTCGACACCGTCCGTCAGGCCTGGACGGAATTCACCACCGCGTGGATGACGGACGGCGCCAGGAGGTTCCGCGTCCGGTCGAAGATCACGCCCAACGCCAGCCCCATGGTGGCCTGGACGGTCACGTTCAGGGCGGCGGCCACCAGCAGGCTGCTTCCGGCCCAGTCGTGGATCGAGTCGATGTGCCACCAACCGAAGGCGAGGCTGGCCAGGACCAGTCCCCACTCGGGCGTCCAGAGCCGGCCGATCCGGGTCTGGATCACGCCCCGCCAGAGGAACTCCTCGCTGGCCCCGTTCAGCACGGCGTTCGATGCGACGGCACCGACGATCCGCCCAACGCTCGCCGCGCCGGTGGCCAGCGCCCAGACCCAACCGGCCACCACCGGCGCGCACCAGACGGCCATCACCCGCCACGGGCGCCACCCCGGTCGGAACCCGAGACCACACCACCGGGCGCCCAACGCCAGCACCACCGCTCCCGGCAGCACCACGTAGAGGACCGGGTTCACCAGCCAGTTCGGGTTGTGCCCCGGCAGCGCCTCGCCCGCCCGGTACACGGCCCGGAACAGCGCCGACCAGACCGGGATGTCCGCGAACCGGACCACGGTCAGCCCCGCCAGCACCAGTACGACGACGAGCTGGGCCACGAGCCGGGCACGGGCCCGGCCCTCGTGGCCGGGCGGGCTCCCGCCGCCGGTCCCGGCAGGCCCGTCGTGCCGCACGGGCTCGTCGGGCTCGGCTCCGTCGCCATCCCCGGCCTCCGGCAATGGCGGCCGTCCCCGGGTGAGCCGGAACGTAAGCCAGACGAAGACGCCCAGGAGCCCCGCCTGGCCCACTCCCCGCCCCACCCAGTCCCACAGCCCCCGCGATGCCAGGAACGCCATGGCCAGGAGCCAGATGCCGCCGAAGGTGAGGAGAGGGAGGCGGTACGGGTGCGGGCGCGATCGGGGCATCCCCGATTCTACCGGGAGACGGGCGGGATCGAAACCGGCCCCGGGCCGTGGCTCCGGGCTCGCGTGGGAGAGGGCTGATCAACCGCGGAGACGCGGAGGCGCGGAGTACTCGCGGAGAACTTCTTTGGGGGTTTATCCAGGCGAGGCTGGATCCGCGGCGGAGGATCCCGATTCGCGGCAGAACAGGGCCCCGAGAGGCTGCGTCCTGCCTCACCGCGTAATCCGTGCGATCCGTGCAATCCGTGGCTCACCTCTTGAACACTGCCCCGCCACGAAGCCACCCACTCCGCACCGACCTCCGCCGGGCCCGGACCCAACTCAAAACACTCCGCGTACGCTCCGCGCCTCCGTATCTTCGCGGTTCCCTGGGCGTCCGGGCAGCGCCCCTTCCTCCATCCCCGCCCCAGGGCTTAGCTTCGAAGCCGACGCCCCATCGAGCCCCGAAAACGAAGAAGCCACGTCGCATGGACGAAAAGAGCATAGCCCGCCTCGAGGGACGGGACTTCCTCCGGACCCGGGTGGCCGAAGACCTGAAGAGCGGACGCGATGGCGGCCGGGTGGTGACCCGGTTCCCGCCGGAGCCCAACGGCTTCCTCCACATCGGCCACGCCAAGTCCATCTGCCTGAACTTCGGGATCGCCGACGAGGTCGATGGCGCACGGTGCCACCTCCGGTTCGACGACACGAACCCGGAGACCGAGGACATGAAGTACGTCGATGCCGCCACGCGCGACGTGGCCTGGCTCGGCTTCGACTGGGGCGAGCACCTCTACTTCGCGTCCGACTACTTCGAGACCATGTACGAGGTGGGCGAGCACCTGATCACCGAAGGCCTGGCCTACGTGGACAGCCAGAGCGAGGAGGAGATCCGGGCGAACCGGGGGACGGTTACGGAGCCTGGCACGCCCAGCCCGTACCGGGACCGGTCGGCCGAGGAGAACCTGGAGCTGTTCCGCCGGATGCGCGCCGGCGAGTTCGAGAACGGCGCCCACGTGCTCCGGGCGAAGATCGACATGGCGAGCCCGAACATGCTCATGCGCGACCCGCTGCTCTACCGGATCCGCCACGCCGAGCATTACCGCACCGGCGACGACTGGTGCATCTACCCCATGTACGACTACGCCCACCCCCTCGAGGACGCCATCGAGGGCGTGACCCACTCGTTCTGCACCCTCGAGTTCGAGATCAACCGGGCCGTCTACGACTGGGTGGTGGAGCACGCGCCGCTGGACACGCGCCCCCGGCAGACCGAGTTCGCCCGCCTCAACCTCGACTACACTATCATGAGCAAGCGGAAGCTGCTGATGCTGGTGAACGAGGGGCGGGTCGACGGCTGGGACGACCCCCGCATGCCCACCATCGCCGGGATCCGACGCCGGGGCTACACACCCGAGTCCATCCGCGCCTTCGCCGACATGATCGGCGTGGCCAAGACCGACAGCCGGGTGGACATGGGCAAGCTCGAGTTCGCCATCCGCAGCGACCTCAACGATCGAGCTCCGCGGCGTATGGCCGTACTCCGGCCGCTGCCGCTGACCATCACCAACTACCGCGGCCAGGCCGAGGAGATCGAGGCCGCCGACTGGCCCCGGGAGATGGACCGGGAAGGCACGCGGCCCGTGCCCTTCTCCGGCCGGATCCTCATCGACCGCGACGACTTCTCCGCCGACCCGCCCGCCGGCTGGAAGCGCCTCGCCCCCGGCACCGC
>CAZSBL010000210.1:0-4348 GCA_964605205.1 uncultured Gemmatimonadaceae bacterium | reverse complement strand
TAGGAGTTCCATCAGTTGATGTCGTTGCTGATAGTCTCCGCCACGCGGTCCGCGAGCCCCATGATGGTCAGGTACGGGTTGATCTCGAGGCTGTCGGGGAAGAGGGCCGAGTCGGCCACCCGGAGCCAGGGTGCGCCGTGTACCCGCCCCCGGGAATCGGTCACCGAGTCGGTGGCGTCGCGGCCCATGCCGGCCCCGCCCATGAGGTGCGCGGCGGAGACGCTGATCTTGCCGGGGAGGAAGTTCGCGTGCGTGATCAACTCGTCCACCCGGTCGGCGTCGGCCTTCTCGATGAGCGGCGGGTCGGCCTCGGGTGCGTGGACCCGCTCGGCGCCGGCGGCGAAGAAGATCTTCGCGCTGTCCCGGGTGGCCTGGACCAGGGACTCCACCACGGGGTCGGTGAACGTGTAGTGGACGACGGGGGCGCCATCGTCGTCGACCTCGATCCGGTTCTCCGGCACGGCCTTGTCCAGCGCCAGCACCAGGATCATCTGGAGCCGGCCGAAGCTGCGCATCAGGCGGCTGTGCTCGGCGCCGAACCCGGTGAGGTTCTTGGCGGTGATGAACGGGAAGTACATGCACGTCTCCAGCACGTACCCCTGCTCGTAGTGGTCGAGATAATAGCTCTTGGGATGGCCCACGGTATTGGTGATGCTGCGGTCGTGCTCCGCCACCAGGATGTGGGCCGGGTGGCAGGTGAAACCGTGGCCCAGCCTCGGGAGCGGCGTGCCGAACCCGGACCGGAGCAGGAGCGCGCTGGTCCCGATGGAGCCGCCGGCCACCACCACGATTTCCGGGTCGATGACGTACTCGCCGGGCTCCCACTCGCCGGCCCGGCCCCTGCTGCCGGGCTCCTTGGCCGTGACCCGCACGTGCACCGACCGGTCGGCGGGGTCGATACGCAGCACCTCCGCCCGGGTCACCACCTCCACGCCCCGCCGCTCGGCCTCCGGGAGCTGCACGTTGTGGGTGCCCTGCTTCGCCCCGTTGGGACAGCCCAGGTTGCACAGGCTCGAGCCGTGGCAGCCCTTCACGTTGATGGGGAACTGCTCGGCCTCCCACCCCAGCGCTTCGCACCCCTCCCGGAAGAGCCGGTTGTTGTCATTGATCAGCGCGTCATCCAGGAGGTGGACGTTGTTCTCGCCGGCATAGCGCTCGGCCCGGGGCTCCAGATCGGCGTGGGTCAGCCCCGGCACCGACCAGAGCCCGTCAATCACCCGCTCCGGTGGGAGCAGGCTCGTGCCGGTGTAGACCACGGTGCTGCCCCCGTACGCCCGGCCGAACGCCAGCGTCATGGCGCCGTCGGAGGTCAGGAACCCGCCATCGTCTTCGTAGAGCGCCTCGGCCATGTCGAGCTCGCTGCCGTTCCGCTGCTCGGGGTCGACCCGGGCGCCCTTCTCGAGGACCAGCACCCGCTTCCCCTGCTCGGCCAGCGGCGCCAGCGCCCGGGCCACCGTGCCCCCGCCGGCGCCGGAGCCGATGATGACGACGTCGTACGCGAGCCGCTTCATCGCACACCGCCGGACCCGGTGGCCCCCTGGAGGGTGGCCTCCCTGGCGGCGTCGTTCGTCTCCGGGTGGCGGAGCCAGCCCCGGAGGTGGGCGTCGTAGCCGATCTCGGCGTACGCCCCCGGCCGGGCGTAATACCCCATGTAGACCAGCGTGCGGAGCCCCCAGAAGCCCCGGCGGAAGAGGAAGATGCGGGAGCTCTGCATGCCCCGTAGGAACCGGGCCCGGCGCTCCGGGTCCAGCGTCCGGAACGGCCGCAGCCAGCGGAGGCGAGGGAGGAAGTCGAGGAGCCGGACGAAGACGGCGAGCTGTCGTCGCATGCCGGGCGGCCGCTTGGAGAGGGCGTTCTCGACCACGGCCTCGAGGTCGGCCCAGCCGTCGGGCCCCAGCCCGGCGGTCTCGGGCACGATGGCGGTGGCCAGCGCCCGGAACCGTTCGCGGATCGGCGGCAGGACGCCGCCCGACGCGCCTGGCGTTGTGTCTGGACTCATGGCTGTCGGGATTTGGGAGGCAGGGAACGGATGGAAAGTGGGCCGCCGCCGTCGGGATCGCCAGTGCGGCCGCGCCCCGGGCGGAGAGCGCTACGGCGATGCCGAGGCCGCGCCCCCGGTGCCTCCCGCTGCTCTAATGTCCCCGGATCCGTTCGGCGTCGGCCACCCGCTGGACGGCGATCTGATAGGCCGCGTCCCGGTACGATCCGCCATTGGCCTCGGCCCGGGCGTGGACCTCGTCCCAGGCCCCGACCAGCGCCGTGTGGAGCTCGCTGCGGACGCGCCCCAGGTCCCACTTGAACTGCTGCAGGTTCTGCGTCCACTCGAAGTAGCTGACCACCACGCCGCCGGCGTTGGCCAGGATGTCGGGGATCACGGGGATGCCCCGGTCATCGGTCAGGATCTTGTCGGCGACGGGGGTGGTGGGCCCGTTGGCGGCCTCCACCACCATCTTGCAGTCCAGCGCCCGGGCGTTGTCCTCCCGGTTGATGACGCCGCCCAGCGCCGCTGGGACCATGAAGTCGCACGGCACCGTCCAGAGAGCCTCTCCTGCCAGCGGGTCGCCGCCGGAGAACCCGGCCACCGTGCCGGTCTCCGCCATGTGCTCGACCAGCGCGGCGATGTCCAGCCCGTTCTCGTTGATCACGCCGCCATCCACGTCGGTGACGGCCACCACCTCGGCGCCCTCTTCCGCCAACGCGATGGCCAGGTGGCTGCCCACGTTGCCGAACCCCTGGATGGCCGTGCGGCTGCCCTGCCACGGGATGCCGTGGACCTTGGCGGCCTCCCGCATCACGATCATGACGCCGCGCCCCGTGGCCTCGCCCCGGCCCAGTGAGCCGCCCAGCTCCAGCGGCTTCCCGGTCACGCAGGCGGGCGTGTAGCCCTCGAGGTTGCTGAACTCGTCCAGGAGCCACGCCATGGTCTGGGCGTCAGTGTACATGTCCGGCGCCGGGATGTCGCGGTACGGGCCGAGGCCGATGGCTATGCGCCGCGTGAACGTCCGGGTCATCCGCTCGAGCTCCGTCTCCGACAGATCCCGGGCGTCCACGGAGATCCCGCCCTTGGCCCCGCCGAACGGAAGGTTCAGCAGCGCCGTCTTCCACGTCATGAGCGCGGCCAGCCCCCGGACCTCGTGGATATCCACCTCCGGGTGGTAGCGGATCCCGCCCTTGGTCGGGCCCCGGGCGCCGTTGTACTGGACCCGATGGCCGACGAAGACCGACTCGCTGCCATCGTCCCGGAGCAGCGGGATCTGGACGGTGAGCTCCCGGAACGGCGTGCGGAGTCGCTGCCGCATGGGGGTGCTGAGCCCGAGGGATTCGACGGCGTCCTCGAACTGGACCTCCGCGATCTCCGCCAGTGAGATGGGGCGTTCGGCTTCGGTATCCATCGCGTCTGGTGCGGTCGTGGCCATGGTGAGCTCCGTGTGTGGGATCGTCAGAGTGGGGACAAAGTGTGGGGGAAATGTGCACGTCGTCAACGATTGTGGCTCGGCGGGCTCCGCCCGCCTCGCAATCGGCCCGGGCTCCGCCCGGTCAACAGGCGGCCTTCGACCGCATCACGGCGAGCCCTGGCGGGCTCGCCAACCGGCTCGGCCCGTTGGGCCTCGCAGCGGCGCCGCGTCGCGGCGCAACCGGCTCGGGCTTCGCCCTCGCAAGGGGGCTCGGCCCTGCGGGCCTCGCAAGGTGGAGGGCTCGCTGCGCTCGCCTCGGGGCGGCCCGTGCCCCGCGATGGTGTTCCTGCCAGCGGCATCGCCGCGAGCCGGTTGCGGCCGCAGGCCGCCGTTGGCCGGCCGGCAGGCCGGCCCTGTTGCGAGCCCGAAGGGCGAGCCTGTTGCGAGGTCCCGCAGGGCCGAGCCGCTGCCGGCGAAGCCGGCCGGTTGCGGGGCGCCGCGCCCGAGCCCTGACCTGCCGACCCCGTGGTGCGCCCCGCTTGATGCGAGGGCGTCCGCCGCGAAACGGACCCGCCGACCCACCCGTGGCGCCCTCGCCGGTTGCGGCGGCGTCAGCCGCCGCCTGTTGCGAGCCGGAGGCTCGCCCCCGACGTTAGTCGGCATGAAGCGTCCCGATCCACTCGACGAGCTGGCGGTTCTCGTCCGCTCCAATCACGGGCTGGTGGTGCTGGACACGCCCGAGGAGGAGCGGGCGGAGACGCTGCTCACGCACCTGGCCGACCGGCTGGGGGTGCCGTACTTCGCGTGGACCCGGACCCGGGGTCTGGCCCGGGCGGACGTGGACACACCCACGTACAACACGCAGCAGCCGGCGCCGGCGCTGACCCACGTGCAGCACGCGGCCTTCCCGGCGGTCTACCACTTCCGGGGCCTGGGCGACTTCCTGGATGACC
>CAZSBL010000209.1:0-4440 GCA_964605205.1 uncultured Gemmatimonadaceae bacterium | reverse complement strand
GCGGTTAACGATGCCTCCGGAGCCCACGACCCACTCGAAATGTCGAAGAGCCTAATCAGAAAATCGGTTCCTGATGCATTCAACGGCCTCGCCGTTTTCGTGGACGTCATCGATGACCGCCGCGCTGCCGCCTCCGGCCGCTCCGACTCCCGGCATGGCGCGCCGGCGCTCGATTCGGCATCCTATGTCCCGCCCACCCGACGCCCGGATGCTGTTCGACGGGTTCGACGAGTTCGCCGCGTTCGCCGAGTCAGACACAGATGATCTCCGATCCCTACCTCCTCGCCGGCCTCATCGCCGCCCTCACCGGCCTGGCCTTCTGGCTCGACCTGCGCTACGGGTGGGCCCGGACGGTGGGCGCCACCATGCTGGTGATCGTGTTCGGCGCCGTGGTCTCGAACCTGGGGCTGGTGCCGTTCCAGAGCCCCGTCTACACGGCCATCTCCGGGCCCGTCACGTCCCTCTCCATCGTCTGGCTCCTGTTCGCCGTGGACGTACGGGACCTGAAGGACGCGGGGCCCAGCATGCTGGCCGCGTTCATCATCGCCATCCTGGCGACGGCCGTGGGCGCCATCGTGGCGGCCTTCGTCTTCGCCGGCTCCTTCGGCGGCGACACCTGGAAGCTGGCCGGAGTGATGACCGGGACGTACGCCGGCGGGTCGTTGAACTTCGTGGCCGTGGGCCGGGAGCTCGATTTCCCCCCCGCCCTCTTCAGCGCCGCCACCGCTTCCGACGCGGGCCTGACCGCCGTCTGGTTCGGGGCCACCCTCATGCTCCCCATCTGGCTCCGGAAGTGGTACCCGGCGCCGAAGCACGACCACTCCGCCAGCCGGGCCGACAGCACGCTCGCCGATGCCGACCCAATGGCCGACCACCCGTTCTTCGCCGAGGCGCCCCTCAAGGTCCTGGACCTGTCCGTGCTCCTGGCCCTCGGCCTCGCCCTGATGTGGGCCGCCGGCGCCGTGGCCGCCCTGATGCCCGGCGTGCCGTCCATCCTCTGGCTCACCACGTTCGCCCTGGCCGTGGGCCACACGCCGTGGGTGCGACAGCTCCACGGCGCCATGCACCTCGGCTCCCTCGGGCTACATTTCTTTCTCGCCACCATCGGGATCGCCTCCCGGGTCTCCGAGATCATCCGCGTGGGCCCCGAGGTCTTCTGGTTCACCGCCCTGGTGGTCCTGATCCACGGCGTCCTCACCTACGGCGGCGCCCGCCTAGCCCGCCTGGACGTCGAGACGACGAGCGTGGCCAGCCAGGCCGCCGTCGGCGGCCCGTCCTCCGCCCTGGCCCTGGCCGTGGGCCGCGACTGGAAGGCGCTGGTGCTGCCCGGCGTGGTGGTGGGGCTGCTCGGCTACGCCGTGGGGAACTACCTGGGGCTCGGCGTGGCGTACTGGATGAGGGGGGTGCTGTAGGCTGCACCGGTGGATTCGTTCGAGTCCTGGCCAGAAAACAGTTGCATAACGGGCATCAAGGGTATTTCTTCAAGAGGTGGCCCCGTGCGCCTCTCCGGCCGGACCGTGGTGGCCACTCTCCCGGCTGCCACCAAGTAGCCCCCTGAAGCCGCGTCCACGCTGATCGATTTGGTGTGACGCGGCCGGTGCGCCGAGCCCAATGCGACGCGGATGTGCGCTGCTGCTCTGCCTGTTCGCCCTCCCGGCGTCGGCCCAGCAGCCGCAACAGAACACGGGTCCGGAAGCCTACCGATTCAGCACGGGCATCTCCCTGCTCGCGCCCATCGGCGACGCCGTTCTGCTGCCCGCTGACGCCCTTCCCAGCGGTCGCGCCACCCTGTCCTACCAGCTGACGCCGCAGTTCGGCCTCCATATCGGGGCCATTCACATGGCCCCCACCGACCTGCGCCTGTGGTCGGGGATGGCCGGGTTCCAGCTCAACCTCACCCGGGGCCGGCTCCGGGTTTCTCCCTTCGCCGAGGCCGGCTACGGCGTCTACGACGCGGTGGTGGATTCCGGGGGCGTGATGGTGGACGGCGTCTACCGCCCGTTCCGCCGGCCCATCGCCGGCGGCGCGCCCGGCGGGGGCGGTGGCGTGTTGACGGACGTGATCCTCGGTCCGGGGCTGACGGTCCGTCTCACCGGCGGTTACTGGATGTTCGCGGGGCAGGACGCCACGTGGGACTACCCCATGGCCGGGATCGGGCTCCGGCTGGCCCGCAAGGACGACGTCTGGTACTGGCGGACCGGCGATCGTGACCGGGAGGGTCCCACGCTGATGGTCTCGGCCCCCCGGCCCGACAGCGCCGGTGTGGTACCGGTAGGCCGCGGCGTGCTGCGGCTGCGGGCCTCGGACGTCAGCCTCGTGGAGCGGATCGAGGTCCAGGGTCGGTCGGTGACGCTGTACCGCACCGACGGGCAGGACCGTGCGGCCGTCCTGAGCGCCGAGGAGCTCGACCTCCGGCCCGGACGGAACACGGTGGAGGTGGCGGCCGTGGATGGCGCCGGGAACCGGACCGAGCACGAGCTGGTGCTGGCCGGGCCACCCCCCGACGAGGCGGCACCGACCATCGCCGTGCTGGACCCGGCGGCCGAAGACACCCTGTCGGATGCCGTGACGCGCGTCACGGGGCTGGTGGCCGACGAGTCCCGGATCGCGGCCCTTCGTGTGAACGGCGTGGAGGCCGCGCTCGAACCGGCCTCGGAGGCGGAGGCGGGCGAGATCGAGCACGCGCCGTACGAGCACATCTTCCGGTTCACGGCCGAGGTGGCGGTGGGCGCCGGCGAGACGGTGCTGGAGGTCGCTGCGAGCGACACGGTGGGCAATGAGTCGTTCGTCGACCACCCGGTCTTCCGGCCGGACCACGACGCTCCGCGTGTGACGGTGACGGAGCCTGACGCCCAGGCCGTGCTGGGCACGAGTCGCGTCCGCGTGGCGGGGTGGGTCATCGATGCCGGCCGGATCGCCAACGTGGCGGTGAACGGCGTACCGGCCCGGCTCACCACCATCTCCGGGCAGGCCGCTCGCGGGATCGGCGTCAGTGGCGTCCGGCCCGGCCCCGGCGAGGTCCCGACACAGGCCGGCCGGCCGGAGCCGCCTCCATTGGAGCCCGGTGAGACGGCCGTGCGATTCGAGGCCGAGGTGAACCTCGCCGTGGGCACGAACGAGCTCTCGATCGCGGCCGCCGACGTTTCGGGGAACGAGGACGTGGCCCGCCACGAGGTGGTCCGGTCCGCCGCCGTCGCCGAGATGCAGGCCCAGCCCGTGATCCGGGTGGAGGAGCCCCGGGAGTGGGCGGGCGCGGGGACCCGCGGGCTGGCTGCCCAGAGCCGGACGTCGATCCGGGTCCGGGGCACGGTGACGGACCCCATGGGTGGCGCTATCCGTGAGGTCCGGATCAATGGCGACCTGGCGGCCGTGCAGGCGCAGCAGGGCCACGTTCGGTTCACCGGCTACGTGCCGATTCAGCCGGAGACCCGGGAGGTGGAGGTCGCCGCGTGGACGGGTGACGGCCGGTTCAACGCCGTAGTCTACGACGTCCGGCCCACCGCGCCGACGGCGGGGCTCGAGGCCGCGGTGGCCGGCGCGTTCGAGGGCCGGCGTTTCGCCGTGGTGGTGGGGATCAGCGACTACGCCGACCCCCGGATCCCGGATCTGGCCTACGCCGATAACGACGCCCGCGCCTTCTACGAGTTCCTCACCTCCAACCGGGCCGGCGCCGGCGGGATCCCGGCGGAGAACATCGAGCTCCTGGTGGATGAGGAGGCCACGTACCGCAACCTGCGGAGCGCGCTCTTCACGTTCCTCGAGGCCGCCACCGAGCAGGACATCGTGTACGTCTACCTTGCCGGCCACGGTGCGCCCAACCCCCGCCGGCCCGATGACCTCTACGTGCTGCCGTATGATGCCGAGGCCGATGACATCCCCGGCACCGCGTTCCCCATGGCCGACGTCAACGAGGCCATCCGCCGGCTCTACGCCCATCACACCGTGCTCATCACCGACGCGTGCCACTCCGGCGGTGTCGGGACGGGGGGTGCGGCCACACGGGCGCTGTCCGGCGGCGCCATGAACGCCATCAATCAGGCGTTTCTCATGGACCTGGGTGCCAGCCGGACCGGGCTGGCGATCCTGACGGCGTCGGAGGCCCGCGAGCTGTCCCAGGAAGGGGACCAGTGGGGCGGCGGCCACGGCGTGTTCACGTACTACCTGCTGGAAGGACTGCGGGGCGCGGCCGACCGGGACGGCGACCGGATCGTCCGCTGGGGCGAGCTGACCGAGTACGTCCGCACCGAGGTGGCCCGGGCCACCCGCAACGCCCAGCACCCGTCCATCGGCAGCCAGAGCCACGACCGCTACCTGCCCATGGGCATCGTGCTCGGGCCGGGCCGATGAGCCGACGCACCCGGATCCCGGCGCGAGGTCTCGGCGCGGCCGCGGTGCTGGCTGCGGCAGCCGTCATCCTCACCACATGCGACGAGCCGCTCC
>CAZSBL010000208.1:0-4532 GCA_964605205.1 uncultured Gemmatimonadaceae bacterium | reverse complement strand
GCGTCACCACCGGGCCCGTGGTCCGGCCCACGATCTCGCCCTGCACCTTGAACGTCTCCAGCGTGTCCACCAGCACCTGCCCCAGCCGGTCCAACTCCTTCGCCGTGATCGACGGGTCCCGCTCCGGCTTCGCACGCAGCGCGTCCATCGGCGGCGCCGGCCCCGACGGCCCGCCCCCCACCGGCCCTTCTCCTGCCGGCTCCGCCTCCACCTCCTTCGACGACCCGGCCTCTGTGTCCTCTGTGTCCTCCCCGAGCTGCACGCCCTCCTCCATCGCCGCCTTCGGCTTCCGCTTCGGCTTGAGCGCGCCGAACAGCCGTCGCACCGGGCCCGAGACCGCGCCCGGGTCGATGGCCCCCACCGCGCCCTTCAGCGCCTTCGCGCCCTTGGTGGCGCCGCCCGCCGCCGTGCGGGCCGGGTTCCAGCCGATGGTCAGGATGCTGGCGGCGATGGCCACGAACGCCAGCAGGAGCGCGGCGCCCACCACCCCCAGCCCGTCCATGAGCGGCGTGCCCACCAGAACGCCCCACCACCCGGCGGCCGTGGACCCTCCGGCCACGGTCACCGCCATCGGGAGGAGCAGGACCACGATCGAGGTCAGGATCCCCCACCGGATGGCGGTCCCGGCGTGGAACCCGAAGGACGCCAGCGCCGCGAACGCCGGGATGAGTGGCGTGAGGTAGACGCCCGCGCCGAGGGCGAAGAACCCACCGTCGCGGAAGGCCGCCCCCACGGCGCCCATGAGGTTGTCCGTGCCCTCCATACCGAGGGCGGCGGGCGGGACCAGGCTCAGCGCCATGAACACCGCCAGGAGGACCAGCGCCAGACCCAGGAGGTCCCGTCGCTGCTCGTCCGTCAGCAGCCCGTCGGACTTCTTCCTTTTCTTCTTGGACGCCATGGGCTATTCCGCGGTGATCTTCCGGTCCCGGAAGCGGGGCACCACGTCGGTGCGGTCGACCCGGGCGCAGAACGCGATGTCGGCCGCCCGGTCGATCCCCTTCAGGTACCGACCGTGGGCCGTCTTCTCCAGTGCCGTCTCGAAGTTCCGCCGCCGGCCCACCAGGGCGCGGGCGGCCACACCGGCGTCGTTTAGCGCGGGCTCCACGCCCGCTTCTTCCAGCGCCCGGATCAGCGCGCCGGCGCCGAGAGCGTCATCGAGTCCGAAACGGCCTTCCCGCCCGGCGCAGACGATGGCCGTATCGGGCGAGCCTCCGCCGTCCACCGACCTGCCGACCGCCGCTCCGTGGTCTCCGGACCCGGCACTCGCCAGCGCCCGCGCGGTGGCCGAGAGGTTCAGGAGCGAGCCGGCCAGGATCGCCCCGGTGCCCTCGTCGCCGGGCCCCGCCCAGCGCTCGGCCACGGCCAGGAACGCCCGCGTCCCGTTGCTGGTGGTCATGACCAGCGACAGCCCAACGACCCGCTCGGCGGTGAACTCCTCCGGCGCGTTGCCGAGGTCGAAGCCCTCGATGGGCAGCCCCTTCCGCTCGCCGCACAGGAGCACCGAGTCACGCCCGATGTTCTGGGCGATCCGGGCGGCGTCATCCGCGCTGCCCACCGGGAAGACCGCCCGGGCCCCGTTGGCCAGCGCTTCCACCATGGTGCTGGTGGCCCGTAGCACATCCACCACCACCACCCGGCCGGGCAGCTCGCCGCCCAGCTCGCCGGGGGTGAAATAGACGTCGAGTTTCACGAGGCCTCGGCCCGTTCCGCCATCCTCTGCTCGAGGAACTTCGTGTGGATGTTGCCCGCCACCACGTCCGGATCCTCCAGCAGCTCGATGAGGAACGGGATCGTGGTCTTCACGCCCTCCACGATGAACGACTCCAGCGCCAGCCGCATCCGGATCAGCGCCTCGTCGCGGTTCTTGCCGTGTACGATCAGCTTGGCCAGGAGCGAGTCGTAGTTCGGGGGGACCAGGTAGTCCTGGTACGCGTGCGAGTCCACCCGCACGCCCGGCCCACCCGGCGCGTGCCAGATCGTGATCTTACCGGGGCTCGGCGCGAAGTTCCTCGCCGGGTCCTCGGCGTTGATCCGGCACTCGATGGCGTGACCCTCCAGCTCGATGGGGCCCTTGTCCGGCACCGAGTGCTTCTCCCCGGCCGCCACCCGGATCTGCTCCTTGATCAGGTCGTAGCCGGTCACCAGCTCCGTGACCGGGTGCTCCACCTGGATCCGGGTGTTCATCTCCATGAAGTAGAACTTCCCGTCCTCATCCAGCAGGAACTCCACGGTGCCGGCCGACTGGTAGTCGATCCCCTGCGCCGCCTTCACCGCCGCCTGCCCCATCTTCTCCCGCAGCTTCGCGTCCACCGCCGGCGACGGGCTCTCCTCCATCAGCTTCTGGTGCCGCCGCTGGATCGAGCACTCCCGCTCCCCCAGGTGCGCTACCCGACCGTGCTGGTCCCCGATCACCTGGATCTCCACGTGACGCGGCCGCGACAGGTACTTCTCCAGGTAGACCCGCTTGTCGCCGAACGCCGCCTCCGCTTCCGTCTGCGCCTGCTGCAGCGCCTTCGCGAACGTCTCCTCGTCCGGCGCAACCCGCATCCCCTTCCCGCCACCGCCCGCCGCCGCCTTGATCAGCACCGGGAACCCGATCTTCTTCGCGTCCTTCAGCGCGCTCTCCGGGTCCTCCACGGCGCCGTCGCTGCCGGGGACCACCGGCACGCCCTGGGCGATCATCGTCTCCCGGGCCACCGCCTTGTCGCCCATCCTGCGGATCTGCTCCGCCGTGGGGCCGATGAAGACGATATCACTGTTCGTGCAGATCTCCGCGAACTCGGCGTTCTCCGCCAGGAACCCGTACCCCGGGTGGATGGCATCCGCGCCCGTCACTTCGGCCGCCGCGATGATCCGCGGGATGTTCAGGTAGCTGTCCCGGGCCGGGGGCGGCCCGATGCACACGTCCTCGTCCGCGAACCGCACGTGGAGGCTCTCCCGGTCAGCCTCGCTGTAGACGGCCACCGTACGGATCCCCAGCTCCCGACACGCCCGGATCACCCGCAGCGCGATCTCGCCGCGGTTCGCGATCAGTACTTTGCGAAACATCCCGACGTCAGCCGCTGGGCGCCACGCGGAAGAGCACCTGCCCGTACTCCACCGGCTCGGCGTTCTCCACGAGGATCTCCCGGATCTCGCCGGCAACCTCGGCCTCCAGCTCGTTCATGAGCTTCATGGCCTCGAGGATGCACAGCGTCTGGCCCGGGCTCACGTTCGTGCCCACCTCCACGTACGGCGGCGCGTCCGGCGCCGGCGCCCGGTAGAACGTGCCCACCATCGGTGACGTGACCTCCACCAGCCCGTCGGACTCCGACGCCTCGCCCGCCGCTCTGGCCGCCTCGACCGCCGCTCCGGCCGCCTCGACCGATGGTGCACCACCGGCCGGCGCCGGTGGCGCCGGCGGCGCCTGGGGCGGTACGGGGGCGGGGGCGGGGGACGCCTGCGGCGCCGCCACGTACGTGGGGGCCGGGCCCGCCGATGGCGGCGTCTTCGAGATCTTGACCCGGGTCCCCGCCCGGGTGATCTCCAGCGAGTCGATGCCGCTCTCATCCACAGCCTCGATCAGGCCGCGCACGAACTCCAGGTCCATCAGCGGCGCCTGACCCGGCGGCGACCCGCCGACCTCCACACTCATTCCGGCGGCCTCGGGCGCTTCGTCGCCCCCGATGTCCGCCGTCGATTCCCCTTTTGTAGCCACGTTGCTACCCCCGATTCGATTCCATCAGATGTCGGATCAGTCCCCGTACGGCCAGCGTATAGCTGTCGGCACCGAACCCGCTCACGGTACCCAACGCCGCTCCGGCCAGCAACGACTCCCGCCGGAACGGCTCCCGTCCGAACACATTGCTCACATGGACTTCCACGAACGGATGCCCCGTCGCCACCAGCGCGTCCCGGAGCGCCACGCTCGTATGCGTGTAGCCGCCCGCGTTCACCACGTACCCGGACACCTCACCGGACGCGGCCTGCACCGCGTCGATCAGCGCGCCCTCGTGGTTCGACTGGGCGATCTCCACCTCCACGTCCAGATCGGCGGCCAGCGCACGGATCGATTCATCGATCTCCGCGAGCGTGACCGTGCCGTAGACCTCCGGCTCCCGGGTGCCCAGCAGATTCAGGTTGGGACCGTGGAGGACCTGGAGCTTCACTGCTTCAGGCTCTCCAGCCACGACCGGAACATCTCCAGGTCGTCATCGTCGTCCGGCGCACTCTCCGGCGTGCCCGTCTCCGGGGCCACGCCCTCGGCCGGTGCCGTCTCCGCCTCCACGGCCGGCTCCGCCCCGCCGAACGCCAGCACCCCCGTCAGGTAGTCCCGGATCGGGGCGGACCCGTCATCGGCCTCCTCCTCCGGCTCGCCCCACGCGTGCGGCGTCTCCGCCTCGTCCTCGTCCCATTCCTCCGTCCACGGCGACCCGGAAGACTCGGCCTCCGCCGGGACCTCCGCGATCCCGGCTTCCGCGGGCTCGGCCACGCCCTCCTAAATATCCTTCAGCAGCCCATACTCTTTATCCGTGATATTTTTAAGGACAAAA
>CAZSBL010000207.1:2459-4563 GCA_964605205.1 uncultured Gemmatimonadaceae bacterium | reverse complement strand
CGATCTCGCCCTCCACGATCTCGCCCTCCTCGATCTCGCCCTCCTCGATGTCGGCGGCCTCCTCCGCCTCACCGGCTGAAAGCGCCGGCGCCTCCTTGCCGGACGGCAGCCCCATCTGCTCCTTGAGAGCCTGGAGCCGGACGTTCACGTCGTCGGAGCCGCCCTCGAGCTGCTTGAACTCCGTCTCGAGGGTGTCACCGCTGAGCGACTCGGTGACCTCGGCCGAGGCCAGCGCCTTCCGCTCGCCCTCCTCGATCCGTTCGGCCACCCGCTCGAACGCGTCGAACGCCGACTTGTCGCTCAGGCCCGACATGGTCTCGTGGATCCGCCGCTGCGCCTGCGCCCGCTTCTGCTTCGCGACCAGGAGGTTCTTCTTCCGCTTCGCCTCCTCGATCTTGTCGTTCAGCTCACGAAGCGACGCCTTCACCTTCTCCGTCTCCTCGGCCTGCTTCCGCCACGTCTCCTCGAGGGTGGCGGCGCGCTCCGAGTGCTCCTGCTGGCGGACCAGCGCCTGCTTGGCCAGGTCGTCCCGGTCCTCCTTCACCGCCAGCATGGCCCGCTTCTCCCACTCGGCCGCCTGACGGGCCTCCTCCTCGACCTGCGCCCGCAGCTTCTGCTCGTCGGCGATGGCCACGGCCACTTCCTGTTTGGCCTTGCTCAGTTGCTCGCGCATGTCCGAGATGAGCTGGTTCAGCACCTTCTCCGGGTTCTCCGCGCGCGCTATGGCATCGTTGATGTTCGAGCGAAGCAGCAGTGATAGCTTCTGAAAGATCCCCATGGTGCGTCAGCCCTTCTCCGAAACCGGAACCAGCTCCGCCAGGTCCTTCATGTGACTCGTGGCGGCAAACACGATGCTCTCATACGACGCCCGCAACTCCACGAAGTCGAGGGTCTCCAGCTCCAGCGCGTCGCTCAGCGCCACATCGCCCTCCTCGATCCCGTAGCTGCCGTGGAGCAGGTCGGTGGCGTTCAGCTCCAGCAGCTTGCGGAACAGCGGCGCCAGCGCCTCGTCCGAGGCGTCCTGCGGCAGGTCCATCACCTTCATCCGGAGGAGCATCACCGGCTCCGCGTACGTCGCGACCACGCTCGGCTCCTCCTCGTCGTCGGACCGCAGCACCCAGATGTTGTCATCGACCTCCTCGGCCTCGACCCCCATCCGGATGAAGTAGCCCTCGATGTCTTCACGATCGATCATGGCGTTCTCCAGTTCGGGAAACCTGCCAAAACGTACGGTAGCAAGGCGTTCGGGGTTTCGGCAACCCGTGAACGGACCTGGTTTCACATTTTACGATTTGTCCCAGTTGGCCATACACATGACCCGACGCGAAATGGGCAACGCCATTCCAGTTACCCTTAATGCTTCACCCGGCGGAAAATGTAAAATCTACAACCAGGTCCGTTGGTGTTGCCGTTGGTGTTGCCCGCCCCCCTTCCACCCCCCATCCTACGCCCCATGGAATTCCTCAACTTCTTGATCATTCTCGCGGCCGGCTGGCTGGTCTGGCGGCGGCCCGAGCGTGAACGGCTGGCCTTCGGGCTCCTGGTGGTGAGCTGCCTGCTCATGGCGTTCCTCTTCCTGGTGGGCACGCACACGTCCTTCGTGCCCAGGGTGAATCTGTGATGGGGCTGTCAGAGGACCGGCTGCGCCAGGTCCTGACCTGGCTGGTGATCGCACTGCTGGTGGTCCCGGTGGGCGGGGCTCTGTATCTGGGGGTCGCCCACGGCGAGAGTCCGTGCATCCTGTGCTGGGCGCAGCGGACGTCCATGATCCTGATGGCGCTCGTGGCGCTTTTCGTGGTCCGTTACGGCCCGCGGCCGCGCTACCTGGGCGTGCTGATCCTGCTCGGGGTGTGGGGCATCTGGATGGCGACGCGCCACTCCTCTCTCCACGTGGCCCGGGACATCGGTCAGGGCTTCGCCGCCAACATCCTGGGCGCTCACACGTACGTCTGGGCGTGGGTCATCCACTGGGTAGTGCTCATCGTGGCCGGTGTGCTGCTCGTCGCGTACCGCGGGCCCATCGGTGAGGCCGACAGCGCCGGGGAACGGAGCGCCGGGGAACGGAGCGCCGGGGAACGGAGCGCCGGGGAACGGAGCGCCGGGG
>CAZSBL010000207.1:0-2359 GCA_964605205.1 uncultured Gemmatimonadaceae bacterium | reverse complement strand
GAACGGAGCGCCGGGGAACGGAGCGCCGGGGAACGGAGCGCCGGGGAACGGAGCGTCGGGGAACGGAGCGTCGGGGAACGGGATGACGAGCCACGGACCGTTCCCGGCCGCGCAGGCCGGTTCGCCATGGGGTTGTTCGTGGTGCTCGTCGCCGGCAACGCCGTGCAGGCCTTCATTTCCACCGGCCCGCCGCCGTTCCTGGGTCAGGGCGATCCGATCCGGATGTCGCTCGACCCGGAGCAGTGGGTCTGGTCTATGGGCGAGTACCGGGGCCCGTTGGGCTGGCGCGGCTCATGGGCGGTAGAGCGGCCGGACCCGGCGGAGCCGGCCGTCGATCCCGATCCGGCGAATGGGCCGCTGGCCGGGCTCGAAACGCTCCCCGTCGAGCGACGCGCCAGGATCACCGCGCCGGTGGACGGCCGGATCACCGGCCTGGCGGTGGCGCCGGCCCCGAGCGTGCTGGGTGACGAGGAGCCCGCACCGGAAGCGTCGCCTGGCCATCCGCGCGGCGTACTGCTGACGACGGATGACTTCGGCGTCTACGTGCTCGACGGCGCGTTGACCACCGTGCTGCATCACGTGGCCATCGACCCCGGTTTCAGCATCGATGTCACGCCGCTGGCCGGCACGGCGTTTCTGGGCCCCGACACGCTGGCCATCGGGACGGTGAACAAGAGCTACCTGCTACTCCGACCGGACCCCGACGCCGACCCGGTCCGGGAGTTCCGCCACTTCCTGGAGACCACGGGCGACGTGACCGAGCTTCGTCGCTCGCGCTTCGCCACCGTCCGGGCCCGGGTCCAGTACGCGTCGTCGCTGGCGTACGACCCGGGGGCGAGCGAGCTGATCACCGTCAGCGTGCCGTCGGAGCATTATCCGCGCTGGGTGGTCTCCCGGTTCGACCGCGACGACTTCGTGCTGTCCTCCGAGTTCGTCCCCGAGCTCGGTTCGGGGCTGACACTCAGCGGTGAGGGCCGGGGTCTGGCGGAGTACGTCGTCACCGGCGCCACCGTGATGGACGGCCGGCTCTACGTCATGAGCGCTGCGTACTCCACGCTCCTCGTCATCGACCTGGAGTCGAAGGCCGTCACGGCGGCCTACGCGGTGGCGGGTCTCGAAGCACCCGTGGGGCTGGCGGCTTTCGGCGACGAGCTGTGGATCGCGCAGGCGGACGGGCGGGTGGCGGTGGTGGCGAGGCCGTAGGCGACTCCGGGTGCCCCTTGCCCGGGGCTGCACCGCTGTCGATCATCCCAGTACGATGGCCGACGGCCCGGGGGTCCCGTCGCCAGCTCTTGATATCAACGGGGTGTCCACGGGGGACCGGTGACGAAGCGAATCGGCATCATCTACTGCAGGAAGATCCAGGACGCGAGCTGCGTCGGCTGCGCCAAGTGCTACAAGGCGGTGAACAACCGGACCCACGCGTTCGAGGGTGCGGAAGACGTGCGGGTGGTCTTCAAGACCGGCTGCGGCGACTGCCCGGGCCTCACCGCGCCGAAGCTCGAGCTCCAGAAGATCTTCCTCGACGCCATCGACGAGAGCGTCGACGCCATATACTTCGGCACGTGTGTGAAGAAGGCCCAGGCGCTCATGAACTGCCCGATGAACATCGACGGGATCAGCGCCAAGCTCGAGGAGATGTGGGGCGTGCCGGTGATGGTCGGCACCCACGACTACTGAGCCGTCACCCTACAGGCGCCATCCGCAGCACATCGGCCAGGAAGCGGCCGGTGTGGCTCACGGGGTTGGCGGCCACCTCCTCGGGCGTGCCCTCCGCCACGATGTCTCCGCCCTGCTCGCCGCCCTCGGGGCCGAGGTCGACGATCCAGTCGGCGGTCTTGATGACGTCCATGTTGTGCTCGATGACGATGACGGTGTTCCCCTTCTCCACCAGGCGGTGGAGCACGTCCAGGAGCATCCGGATGTCCTCGAAATGGAGCCCGGTGGTGGGCTCGTCGAGCATATAGAGTGTCTGGCCCGTCGCCTGCTTGGCGAGCTCCGTGGCCAGCTTGACCCGCTGGGCCTCGCCGCCGGACAGGGTGGTGGCGGACTGGCCGAGGTGGATGTAGCCGAGCCCCACGTCGCTGAGGGTCTCGAGCCGCCGCTTGATGGGCGGGACGGCGTCGAAGAACTCCAGGGCCTCGTCGACGGTCATATCGAGGACATCGGCGATGTTCTTCCCCTTATAGAGCACCTCGAGCGTCTCCCGGTTGTACCGCTTCCCGCGGCAGACCTCGCACGGGATGTAGACGTCGGGGAGGAAGTGCATTTCGATCTTGACCAGCCCGTCGCCGCTGCACGCCTCGCAGCGGCCGCCCTTCACGTTGAAGCTGAACCGGCCGGGCTCGTAGCCCCGGAT
>CAZSBL010000206.1:0-4570 GCA_964605205.1 uncultured Gemmatimonadaceae bacterium | reverse complement strand
CCGCGTGCTCTGCCGTCTTCGCGTGCTGCGTGATCTACCAGGCGGAAAGGAGCGACTTGACTGCCGTCGCGACGTCCTGAGTGCCCATGACGGCGGTGATGACGGCGGCGCCGCTGGCACCGGTATCGGCGACCGCGGCCACGTTCTCCGAGGTAACGCCGCCGATCCCGACCACGGGGACATCGACGGCCTCGGCCACGGCCTGGAGCCCTTCCGGGCCGATCCGCTCGTGCTCGAGGCCGGGCTTGGAGGTGGTGCCGAAGACGGCGCCGCAGCCGATGTAGTCGGCGCCGTCGGCCACGAGACGACGGGCGGTATCGGGGTCGTCGCTGGAGGCACCGATGAGGAGATCGGGGCGTGCGGCGGCCCGTGCGGCGGCCCGTGCGGCGGCGATGGGCAGGTCGTGGGGTCCCAGGTGCACGCCATCGGCGTCGGCGGCGAGGGCCACGTCGAGGCGATCGTTGATAAAGAGGCGGGCGCCGAAGGTGCGGGCGAGGTCGAGGAGCTGGATCGCCTCCTGGTAGAGCTCGGCGGCGGTGATATCCTTGTTCCGCAGCTGGATGGCGGGCGCACCGGCCTGGAGCGCCTCGGCCACGATGTCTTCGACGGGCCGGGGTGCGGCGGCTGGGGCGTCGGTGATGACTATGAGACGGAGGTCGAGGTCGGGCATGGTCAGCGGCGGGGTCGGGGTCGGAGCCGCGGTCATCGCTCGTCACCCCTCGAGGAATCCCGCTGTTCGCGCATCTCGCGCCGGATCCGGGCCACCGAGCGGTTGTGGTCCACCAGGTGGCGGTTGAACTCGTGGGTCCCGTCGGGGCGGGCCACGAAGTAGAGGTAGTTGACGTCGGCGGGGTGGAGCACGGCGTCGATGGCCCGTGCGCTGGGCGCGCCGATGGGCCCGGGCGGGATGCCACCGTGGGTGTACGTGTTGTACGGGTTGTCCTCCACTTCATCGATGTGGGCGAAGAGGAGGCGAGTCTCGTGCTGGCGCCGTGCGTACTGGACGGTGGGATCGGCCTGGAGCGGGTAGCCGATCTCGAGGCGGTTCAGGAACACGGCGGCGATGGTGGGCATCTCGTCGGCGACGAGGGCTTCCCGCTCCACGATGGAGGCGAGGGTGGTGATCTCCCGCCGGGTGTACCCCATGGAGTCCGCCCGGGCCTCCCGTTCGGGGCTCCAGAGCTGCCGGTACTCCCGGACCATGGGAGCGACCACACCCTCAAGGTCGGAATCGGCGGGGATGGTGTAGGTGGCCGGGTAGAGATAGCCCTCCAGGTTCGGGCCCGGCAGGTCGAACCGGGCGGCGGTGGCCGGGTCGAGCATCCACGCCACGACGGAATCCAACGACAGTCCGGTCAGCTCCGCCACCCGGGGCGCGATCTGGCGGATCTCCGCCCCTTCGGGCACAGTGATCCGGTCGTAGGCGATGTTGCCTTCCGTCAGGTCGCGGAGCACGGCTCGCCACCCGGCGCCCTCCCGGAACTCGTAGGTCCCTGCCTGCACGTCATCGACGGCCCCGGTGCCCCTGGCGTAGAGCCGGAAGAGGCGGGGGGCGTCGATGATGCCGCGGGCCTCGAGGGAGTCGGCGACGGTGTTGAAGGCGGCGCCCTGGGGCACCCGGAACCGCTGGACGGGTCCATCGCCCGGGTCGGCACCGCAGGCCGCCACGCCGCCGCAGGCAAGGACGCCCGCGACGGCGAGCACGAGGAAACGCCTCACTCGTGACGCTCCGCAGACGGGCCATCGTGCTCGCTCGACGGTCCGTTCGGTCCGTTGGACTGGGACCGTGCATTGAGGTGGGACTGGAGGATCAGGACGGCGGCGGCGGCGTCGATCCGCTCCTTCTCTTCTCTCTGGTCCTTCGACAGCCCCAGGGAGCGGACCGCGCGCTCCGCCTGGACGGAGGTCATCCGCTCGTCCTGGTATGCCACCGGGCGCTCGGTCCGCTCCCCGAGCTTGCGGCCGAACTCCCGGATCTCCCGGGTCCACTCGTTTTCCTCGCCCTCGAGGTCGAGGGGCAGGCCGATGACGATCTCGGCGACGTCGTTCTCCCGGGCGATCCGGGCCACGGGGGCCACCGGCGGTCGTTTCCCCTTCCGCCGCTTGAGGGTCGGCAGGGGAGACGCGATGGTGGCCGTCTCGTCGCTGAGGGCGAGTCCCACGCGCCGCTCGCCGTAGTCGACGCCGAGGATCCGGGGCATGGGAGCTTCAGCCGAGGGCGCCGAGGGCCGCCTCGAGCTCCGACCCCGCGCGGAGTCCGCTGTACAGCTGCTGCAGTACGGAGCCGGCGCCGAAGAGGAACCGGCAGCAGCCGTCATCGCCGCCCTCGCACGGGACGGCCATCACGGCCACGTCCTGGCCGGCCACGCGGCCGAGGATGTTGGCCAGCACGCCAGTGGTGAACGGGCAGGTGGGTGTGGCGGCGGCCGGATCGATCTCGAACCAGTCCCGGGCCACGAGCGCGCCCACACCCGCGTGCACCTCCTGGTGCTCGACAGTGCCCCAGCCCATCTCCTCGAACAGGGACGAAAGGCGGGACCAGAACGTGTGCTGCGGCGTGTCATCGAGGGCGCCGTCACGCTCGAGTTGGTCGAAAACGGCGTCGCCGGCGGCGTGGCCGGCCTTCTGGAGCGCCAGCGTGGCCGCCTGGCTGCCGACCTCCTGACGCAGCGTGGTCCGGAGCGCCAGCACGGAGGCGGTGGGGATGCGGATCTCTCGATTGGATGCCATGGGGTCGCGGAGTTCGGGTGTGTGTACTGTCTGTATCAGGTATCGCTTTCGAGCCGTTCGGACAACTGTCGGAGCCCGGCCTCATCGAGGATATCGACGCCGAGCTCCCGGGCCTTGTCGAGTTTGGAGCCGGGGTCCTCACCTACTACAAGATAGTCGGTATTGCCGCTGATGCTTCCCGTCACCCTCCCGCCCCGCTCCTCGATGAACGCCCTGGCCTCCTTCCGACTGAGCGTGGGCAGCGTGCCGGTGACGACGAAGGTCAATCCGTCGAAGACCTGGCTCCCGGCTCGCTCCACCGGCTCCTCCATGTTCACGCCGGCCTGGGCCAGGCGCTCGATGAGCCGCCGGTTGCGGGGTTCGTCGAGAAAGGTAGCGAAGGCCGCCGCGGTGGTCTCGCCGATCCCGTGGATGGCGGCCAACTCTTCCTGTCCGGCGTCCATGAGGGCGTCCATGGTCCCGTACTTCCGGGCGATGATCCCGGCGGCGTGACCGCCCACGTGGCGGATGCCGAGGGCGATGAGGAGTCGGTGCAGCGGCTGTTCCTTGGACGCCTCGATGGACGCCAGCAGGTTGCTGGCGCTGATCTCGCCGAAGCCCTCGAGGTCCAGGAGATCTTCTCTGTCGAGGGCGTAGAGGTCGGCGAAGTCCTCGACCCGGCCCTCGTCGAGGAGCTGCTGCACGGTTCGCTCCCCGAGCCCGCGGATATCCATGGCGCCCTGGGAGACGAAGTGGACGATGCCCCAGTAGATCCGGCCCG
The DNA here is from genome assembly GCA_964605205.1 of uncultured Gemmatimonadaceae bacterium. Lineage (GTDB taxonomy): Bacteria > Gemmatimonadota > Gemmatimonadetes > Longimicrobiales > RSA9 > JAWVYT01. The sequence goes on along the minus strand of CAZSBL010000206.1, from coordinate 1,080 downwards.
GACACGAGCTGTTGGGGCAGTAGACAATGACCTCGTCTTCCGGTCGCTCCACGGGGGTGCCGCAGGCGGGGCACTCGGTGGGCGGCTCGAAGGGCGTCTCGCCGCCGGTCCGCTCCTCGGTGACGGGGGCCACGACCTGGGGGATCACGTCGCCGGCTCGCTTGACCAGGACCACGTCGCCGTGCATGAGGCCCTTGCGCTCGATGTCCTCGAAGTTGTGGAGGGTGGCGAGCTTGACGGTGGCGCCGCCGATCTCCACGGGCTCGAGGACGGCGTACGGGTTGAGCGATCCGGTGCGTCCCACGTTGATCCGGATCTCCTCGAGCCGGGTGGTGGCCAGGTCGGGCGCGAACTTGTAGGCGATGGCCCACCGGGGCTCCCGCTCGCCGATGATCCCGAGCTCGGGCCAGAGCCGGAGCGGGAGTACCTTGACCACCACGCCGTCGATCTCGTAGTCGAGCTCCGGACGCTCGGCCTCGGCCTTCTCGGCGAAGGCGACGACGTCATCCAGTGTGCTGCACTGGGTGCGGTTCGGGTTCGTGGGCACGCCCCATCCGCCGAGAACTTCGAGCACGTCGGCCTGGGTGGTGATGGGCAGGTCGCCGTCGGTGTCCGGGTCGAGCTGGATCTGGAAGCCGAAGAAGTGCAGCGGTCGGGAGGCGGTGACGCTCGGGTCGAGCTGCCGCAGGCTGCCGGCGGCGGCGTTTCGCGGGTTGGCGAAGGTGGATTCCCCCTCCGTGGCCCGTCGCTCGTTCAGTCGCTCGAAGCCCGAGAGCGTCATATAGACCTCGCCGCGGATCTCGAGCCGGGACGGGATCGGGACGTCCGACTCCCGCAGCCGGAGGGGGATGTCGTTGATGGTCCTCACGTTGGGCGTGATGTTCTCGCCCAGGTGGCCGTTGCCGCGGGTGGCGCCCCGGACCAGCACGCCGCCCTCGTAGAGGAGGGCGATAGCCGTGCCGTCGATCTTGAGCTCGGCCATGTAGCCGCCGGTCTCCACCTCGGCCACGATGCGGCTGTTCCGCTTCTGCCAGGCGGCGAGCTCGTCGGCGTCGAAGGCGTTGTCGAGGGAGAACATCG
>CAZSBL010000205.1:0-4610 GCA_964605205.1 uncultured Gemmatimonadaceae bacterium | reverse complement strand
GGCTACAAAGGGGTTCCGGCCACCTCAGGCCACTTTGCGAGCGGGTAACTTCCGCCTAGAACGGAAGACCGTCGTCTTCCTCCAACGGACCGGACGGCGCCTCGGGCCACGGCTCGTCGGCGTCCGGGGCCGGGGGCGAGGTGCCCTCGTCGGGTCGCTCCACGCGCCACGCCTTCACGTCGGTGTACCATCGGCCCTTGAACTCGCGGCTCTGGATGTCCACGTGGGCCGTCAGGCGCTCGCCCTCCCGGACCCCGAACTCGTCGATCTTCTCGCCCCACTGGACGATGCAGACCTCCTTCGGATAGTCACCCTCGGTCTCGAGGATGAACTCCTGCTTGCGCCACGGGCCGTTCTTCCCCTCGCCCGACTGTTCGTCCAGGACCTGCTTGACCGTTCCGGTAATACTGATATCCATGGGTTTCCGTTCGGTGATGTCTCAGAGCGTGCCAAAGAGCCGGTCGCCGGCGTCGCCGAGCCCCGGCAGGATGTAGCCGTTCTCGTTCAGCTGTCGGTCGAGGGCGGCGGTGATGATCCGGACGTCCGGGTGGTCGGCAGCCAGCCGGCGCACGCCCTCGGGCGCGGCCACGAGGCACATGAGCTGGATGTCGGTGGCGCCGCCGTCCTTGAGCTTCTGCACCGCGGCCGAGGCCGAGCCGCCGGTGGCCAGCATCGGGTCGAGCACGAGGAACTGCCGGGCCTCCGCCTCGCCCGGGATCTTGAAGTAATAGTGCTGCGGCTCGAGGGTGGCTTCGTCGCGGTAGAGCCCCACGTGCCCCACCCGGGCCGACGGCATGAGCCGCAGCACGCCGTCCACCATCCCGAGCCCGGCCCGGAGGATCGGGACCAGGACCACCTTCTTCCCGGCGATCTGGCGGGCCTCCACCTCCTCCAGCGGTGTGCGTACGGTAACCGGCTGCAGCGGCAGCTCCCGCGTCGCCTCGTACGCCATCAGCATGGCCAGCTCGTCCACCAGCTCCCGGAACGCCTTCTTCGACGTGGTCTCGTCGCGCAGCAGCGCCATCTTGTGCTGGACCAGCGGGTGATCGACGACGTGAAGGTTCGGATGTCCGGCGGCGCCGTTCTTCGCGGCGGTGCCCCCTTCGGTGGTGCTGTTCTCGGTCCCTGCCATCGTTACAGGCTCCCCGTTCGGTTCCGTTCGATCCACCCCTCCTCGCCCCGCAGCGTGCGGGCCCGGACCCAATCCCCGTACCGGTCCACGGGCACGAGTCCGGACCCCGGCTCCAGCGTGGTTACGGGCTCGGCACGGAGCGCCGGGCCCGCCCGGAGGGTGGCACCGTCCCGCACGATGAGGGTTTCGCCGCCGCGCGTCGAGCCCCACCAGGCGCCGGCCAGCAGGAGCGCCACCGCGAGCGACGCCAACGCCCCGATCCCCGCGGCCCGCCGGCGCCGCAGCACCCAGGCCGCCCCGGCCCCACCCGCCACCAGCCAGAGGACCCCCGCCAGGAGGAGCAGCTCCGACGGGCTAAGCGGGACCGGGGGCGTGACCCGCTGGATCAGCTCCGGGCGCGCCCCCGCCACCCGGAGATTGTGCCGGGCATCGACATCCCGGGGATCGAGCCGGAGCGCCCGGAGCCACGCCCACACCCCCCACCCCAGGTGTCCCGCCCGGTGGTACGAGGTCCCCAGATTGTACCACCCCGCGGGGTCACCCGCCGCCCGGCGGGTGTAGCGGTCGAACACGTTGGCGGCGGCCCCGTAGTCCCCGTTCTCGAACAGCACCAGCCCGCGCACGAAGAGGTCCGAGGGCGTCTCGGCGGACTGGCCCACGACACCGGCCGGGTCCGGAGCGGCCGGGTCCGGAACGGCCTCGGCGGTTGGCGCGCCGCCCGTCTCCGCCACGGTGTCTCCCGCGGTCTGCGCCGTGGATCCCGCCGGCATGGCCGCCACGGCCCACGCCAGCAGCAACAGCACCGCCATCTCCGGCGCCCGATGCGGTCCCGCCTCGCCGGCCACCGGCGACGGAGCCGCGCCCATCATTCGCGCCTCACACCGGCCCACGGCCGCTTTTTCCACCCATCATCCGCGGCATTTCGATCGTTCACGATCGATCTATCTGCCGCCTCGTCCACCCCCTCCAGCACCCGGGCCAGCTCCCCGATCCCCGCCTTCCGCTCGGCGGCCGGCGGCGGCGAGGGTGCGTACCGGCCGGCCGAGAGCCGGTCGAGAACCCGGCGCACGGCCCGGGCCAGGGCGTCCGGCACACCCACCGCGGCCAGGGCGTCCGGGTCCGCCACCCGCCCCCGCTCCAGCCCCAGACGGCGGGCCAGCCAGTCCCGGGCAAACGTCTCGGCCTCGGCGGACAATTCCGCACCGGCCTCCCCGACGCGTGCTTCCAGACGCCGAACCGCCTGCTTTCGCTCCCGGCGCAGCCCCGCCGGGGTGTCCCGCTCCGACCGGTGCTGTCGTCGGCGCCAGACCAGGGCGAGGGCCAGCAGGAGGAACGGCACCGCCATCAGCCCCGCGTACCCCGGTGACCGGACCCAGCGCAGCGGATCGGAGGCCGGCGACGTCTTCAGAAACCGGATCGTGGCCGGCGCCGGCTCCGCGGCGTCCGTGCTCGCCGCGGGCGTAGCCGTGAGCGGGAGCGGGCCCACGGTGGCGGTCTCGAATCCACCGTCGTCGGGGTTGAAGAAGGCGTACCGGATCGCCGGGATCTCCCGGTCTCCGGCCTGCCGGGGGATAAGCACCCAGCTGAAGACCTTCCGCCCCTGGATGGTGGTACCCTGGGTGGCGGTCTCGGCTTCCTCGCTGGGCGGGAACACGTCGATCCCCCGCAGCTCCGGCAGCACCGGCGCCGGGAGCGCCTTCACGTTCCCCACGCCTTCCACCGCCACCGAGAGCACCGCCGCCTCGCCCACCGGTACGGTGGCGGGCTCGACCCGGGCCGTCACCTCGTAGTCGCCCACCGCGCCGTGGAACGCCGGTGGCGCGCTGGCCGGCACCGGCAGGACCACCAGGGGGAGCGGCTCGCTGGACAGCTCCCGGGTCTCCGGCGCGTAGAGCAGGCCTCGCCGCATCTCGTACTCGAGGCGGGCCGGTGGGATGGTGTAGCTCCCAGCGGAGAGGGGGAAGAACGCCCGGCGGAAGCGCTGCACCTCGTAGATCTCGTCGCCGATGCTCCGGCTCACGGGGCGGCCGGCGTCGGGCAGCTCGTGGACCCAGAAGCCCGACGGGCTCGGCGCCTCGTACTCAGGCGCCCGCCGGAGCCGCATCCGGGCCGTCTGCGAGAACATGGCGTCCACCTGGAGCGTGACCTGCTGGCCCACGTAGACGGTGTCGGCGTCGAGCCAGGCCCGCAGCACCACGCCCTCGTCGCTGCCCCGGGTCTCCCCCCGCTCCCGGGTGGGTGCCGACGTGACCGTCAGCAGGACCGACTCCGTGCTGTAGACCCGGCCATCGACGGTCACCTCCACCGACGGGATCCGGTATCGGCCCGCCGTCCTCGCCCGGAGTACGAACTCCCGGGTAATGAACCGGCGGGTGCCGCCCGGCAGGCTGAACTGCCGCTGGTCGTAGTCCCGGGTCCCCACCACCTCGATCCCGGGCGGAAGCGTGCGGAACCGGTCGATCCGGGCCCGCTCGCCCTCCGTCTCCACGTCCACCCGCAGGATCGTGGTCTCGCCGGCGTGGATCTCCGCGTCCGTGAGCCGGGCCCCGACCCGCACCGGGTCCTGGCCCAGGAGCGCCAGCACCAGGAGAAGCGTGCCCATCCTACCAGTCCCTCGCCGTGCGACGCTGCGGCTGCCCCTGCCGCAGCTTGTCCCGGAAGAGCTCCCGCTCGTCCTGCTCCACCCCGCTCAGGATCCGCTCCGCCTGCTCCGGCGTGAGCGGCTGCTGCCCCGCCTGCGGACGGCGCCGCTCGCCATCTTCCTCCGGGTCGCCGGCACCGCCCTCTCCCGGGTCGCCCGCCGGGTCCTGCTCCGGAGGCCGATCCTGCTGCTCGCCACCGCCGCCCCCGCCCTGCTGCATCGCCTCCTCCTGCTCCCGGAGCGCCAGCTCGTAGTTCCACTTGGCGTCCACGTCATCCGGCCGAAGCCGGAGCGCCTGTCTGTAGGCTTCCACGGCGGCGTCGTAGAGCCGGGTCGCCGCCTGGCCGCCCTGGACGGCCCGGGCCTCCTCCAGGAACCGGTGCCCCAGGTTGTAGTGGACCGCCTGCCGCAGCTCCGGGTCCACGGCGGCCAGTGCCGCCTCCAGATGCTCCTGCGCCTCCCGGTACCGGCCCAGTCGAAGCAGCGCCGTGCCCAGGTTGTAGCGGAGGGTGGGGCTGTCTTCGCCGTCCCGCAGCGCGCTCCGGTACTCGGCCACCGCCTCCGCGTACTCCCCGGCCCGGTACAGGCGGTTGCCCCGCTCCACACCGGCCAGCACACCACCGGTGGTGATCAGGACCACCACCGTCAGTGCCACCATCTTACGCATGCAGAAGCTCCTCTCCCGGCGCCGGGCGGGCCCGGCCACGGGTCGCGACCACACCATCGATCAGCAGGAGCACGAGGGCCACCGCCACGAACCACGCGTATCGCTCCTTCTCCCGGACCTGCTGCTCCGCGCGGCCCTCGGTCCGGTCCAGTCCCTGCAGCGTACGGAGG
>CAZSBL010000204.1:0-4661 GCA_964605205.1 uncultured Gemmatimonadaceae bacterium | reverse complement strand
ATGACCTACCTGGACATCAACCTCATCTTCATCACCGCCACCCTCTTCATGAACGTGCTGAAGGAGTCGGGAGGCGTGGCCTTCGCGGTCCGGGGCATCCTGGTGCGTTTCCACTGGAGCCGGGCGCTGCTGGTGACCCTTCTCACCGTGCTCCTGCTCCTGCCCGGGGCGCTTACGGGGGCGGGGAGCGTGACGGTGCTGATCACGGGCGGCATGGTGGCGGTGGTGCTCCAGACCATGGGTGTCTCCACGGTCCGGACGGTGGCCATCATCTTCATCATCGCGGGGCTGAGCGCCGCGGCGCCTCCGGTGAGCCTGTGGGCCATGATCACGGCGGCCGGCGTGAACATGCCGTACATCGGCTTCTTCTGGCCCCTGCTGCTCCCCTGCGTGCTCCTTTCCCTGGCCACCATCTTCCTGCTGGGGTGGAGGGGGGAGAAGGTCGACCTGGAGCGGGCACTGCGGGAGCTGCCCTCGGCTCCCGCCGGGATGAGCTGGAGCCGGGTGCTGCTGCCCTTTGCGGCGTTCGTCCTCCTCATCTGGGTCGGCCGTGTGTGGCCCCATAGCACGCCGGTGATCGGGCTGCCTCTGATGTTCCTGGTGGCGGCAGGGGCGTCGTGGGCGCTCTCGCCGGTGCGGCTGGACATCCTCCGGATCTCCCGGGAGACCGTACACCAGCTCCTGCCGCTGGTGGGGACCCTCACGTGTGTGGGCATCCTGGTGCAGATCATGGCCCTCACGGGGGTGCGGGGGCTGCTGGCCGTGACCGCCGTGACGCTCCCCGTGGCCGTGGTCTTCGGCACCCTCTTCGTGGTTCTGCCCGCGTCGGAGGCGGTCCTCATGTGGGGCGCCGCGCCGGTGCTCGGGGTGCCCCTGGTGCTCCTGTTCAACACCATGGGCCTGGACCCGGTCGTGGCGCTGGCGGGGATGAGCGTCATCTGGCCCCTGGGCGACGGCCTGCCGCCCACCGCCATCATCGGCCGCCTCACGGTGGATGTAGTGGGCTACCGGGACTCCTACGGGAGGTTCCTGAAGACGTGTATGGTCCCGGCGGTGATCATCATGGTGGTGGGCACCCTGATGGTGATCTACTCCAGTCGCCTCTCCTTCCTCACGGGGATCTAGGAGGCGCACGTGATCCTGCTCCAGGGCTTCGTCACCGTTCTCTACTACCTCCTGGTGGCCTTCGTGGCCGTGCTCATGATCTGGAACCTGGCGCGGTCGGAAGACTGGAGGGAGGAGGTGCTGTACGTCATCGTCCTGGTCCCGTTCCTCCTGCGGCTCCTCCAGCTGAAATGAGGCACCCGGGGATGCACGGGCTCGATCAGGGGGCGGCCCGGGGAGAAGGCAGCCGGAGGAAGGAGGGCGTGGTGATCCGGAAAGTGGTCATCGCCGCCCTGGGCCTGCTGCTCCTGGTCTCCTCCGGCATCAGCTTCCACCGGAGCCGCCACCTGGAGGAGCCGGTGGTGCTGAGCCCCGGCGTTACGGAGGTGCGGAGTCTGGGGGACTGGTTCGAGGGCGTCCGCGGTACGGTGAACGACGCCAACGTCTATATCCTGGACAGCGGCGTGCCCGGGGGCACCATGCTGGTGGTGGGCGGCACCCACCCGGAGGAGCCGGCGTCCCGCCTGGCGGCCTGGCTCCTGGCGGAGAACGCGGTCATGGGGGAGGGCCGTCTCCTGGTGGTGCTCTCGGCCAACCGGAGCGCCACCACGGTGACCCGGTTGGGAGGCGCCTATCCCCCGGACTTCACCATCGAGACCGACTGGGGGGAGCGGACCTTCCGCATGGGGGACCGCTGGACGAACCCCCTGGACCAGTGGCCGGACCCGGAAGTCTACATTCACTACCCCAGCGGGCAGTACCTGGCGTGGGTGGACATCCGGAACCTGAACCGCGCCTGGCCCGGTCGCCCTGGCGGCACCCTGACCGAGCGCACCACCTACGCCCTGATGGAGCTCATCCGCCAGGAGGGCGTGGACCTCTTCGTGGACCTCCACGAGGCCGAGCTCCAGTACCCGGTGATCAGTACCATCGTGGCCCACGAAACGGGGCAGGAGCTGGCCACGTTCGTGTCCATGATGGTCTCGGACATGGAGTTCAGCATCGGCATGGAATACTCGCCGCCGAACCTCCACGGGCTGTCCCATCGGGAGGTGGGGGACCATTCCGACGCGGTGTCACTCCTCTTCGAGGCCCCGGAGCCGTTCCTGGACGCGACCCGCGGGCGTACCACCCGTGAGCAGCTCCTCACGGGGCGAGACGAGTTCGTGGTGCGGGCGGGAGAGGCGGGGCTCCTCTTCGAGCGCATGGACGAGAGCGGCTGGCCCATCGACGTGCGCGTGGGCCGGCACACCTCCACGGTGCTCCAGACCATGGAGGCGTGGACCGAGCTGTACCCGGACCGGCCCCTGCGCTGCACCGGCGTGCCCCGGTACGACGCGGTGGTCGCCCGGGGGTCGGGACACTGGCTGCACGACCCCGCGGCGGCGCCGCCGGGGCGGGTGAGGATCGAGTAGAGACAATGAGCGAGGCTCGGCCAGGACGGCGGAGCCCGGAACGTCAGCAAGGAGCACTTCCGTGAGAAACATCGTCCGAAGCGTCCCGCTGGGGCCGTGGGTCCTGGCCCTCTTCGTGATCCTGATCCCGGGGGTGGCTCAGACCTCGGCCCAGGTGGACATCCCGCTGCAGGGCCCCCGGTGTACCGCCGAGGGAGAAGACTGCGGCTGCGATCCCGAGGTCCAGGACTGCGGGTGCACCAGCATCCAGGTGGCGCGTCTGGCGTCCACCGACGGCTCGGTCATGACGGCCCACAGCTGCGACGGTAACTACCGCACCTGGCTCCAGATCGAGCCCGCCCGGGAGAACCCGGCCGGTACCATGCGCCCGGTCTACTGGGGGCTGCTGCACACCGAGACCCCCGATGACCTGCGCGGGGTGAGCCTCAAGGGATCGATCCCGGATGTCCCGGAGACCTACCGCTACTTCAACGTGGCGTACCCGGCCATGAACGAGGCGGGTCTGGCCATCGGCGAGACCACCATTGGCGGTCGGCGGGAGCTCCGGAACGACGAGGGGCTCTTCCTCATCGAGAACCTCCAGGCCATCGCCCTCGAGCGGGCGTCCACGGCCCGGGAGGCGATCCGGCTCATCGGCGAGCTGGTCGAGGAGTACGGCTACGCCGACAGGGGCGAGTGCCTCACCTTCGCCGATCCCAGGGAGGTGTGGCACTTCGAGATCATGGGCGCGGGGCCCCTGGAGCCGGGCGCCGTGTGGGCGGCGGTGCGCATCCCCGACGAGCACGTGGGCGTGTCCGCCAACATCCCGCGGATCTCCACGCTGGATCTCGACGACCCGGACCACTACATGGCCAGCGACAACGTGTACTCCCTGGCCGAGGAGTTCGGGTACTGGGACCCGGGCTCCGGCGAGGAGTTCAGGTTCTGGAAGGCGTACAGCGGCCGGCAGCCCTACTCGACCCGGGAGTTCTACGTGCTGAGCACGCTGGCGCCCTCGCTGGGGCTGACCATGGACATGGAGGAGCTGCCCTTCTCGGTGAAGCCCGATGAGAAGGTGTCCGTCCAGCAGGTGCTGGGCTTCTACCGCGAGACGTACGAAGGGACCGAGCTCGACATGGGCCGGAACCTCATGGTGGAGAACCCCGCCGCGCGGCGGGACCCCGACGCCCCGGAGAAGGTCCGGAGCCCCGTGGTGAACAACTGGAACCTGGTCCGGGACCTGGGCGCTCTCCTGAACTCCATCGAGCCGGGGATCGTGGAGCCCGTGCGGGTGATCGCCGTCGATCGCTGCTCCTACTCCCAGGTCATCCAGGCCCGGGACTGGCTGCCCCCCGAGATCGGGACCGTGGCCTACTTCTCCTTCGACAACCCCGGCCAGAGCCCGCGGATTCCCATCTACGCCGGCACCCTGTCCCTCCCCGAGAGCTTCAAGGTCGACTGCCAGCACAGCTACCGCGAGGACGCCGCCTGCTGGTCCTTCCGCCGGGCCAATCGCCTGGCCCAGATCGAGTGGGGCTGGGCCCGCCAGCACCTGGAGCCCGCGGTCATGGAGCTGGAAGCGCAGCTGTTCATGGAGCAGCCCTTCATCGAGCAGAAGGCCGTGGAGCTCCGGAACGCCGGGCTCGCGGCCACCGACGGCGGGGACCCGCCCATGGAGTTCCGGGAGTTCCTGACCCGGTACACCAACAACTGGGCCTATGCCACCATGCAGCGCTGGTGGGAGCTGGGGGACTTCTTCTGGGCACACTACGCCCGGGGGTGGTGAGGTGGCCCCCCCTCGAGGCGCACCCGCCGAGCGGTGAGGAGCAGGGTGAGCGGGCGATCAGGCAGCGGTTGATGGAATCATGGCTCTTCTGCGCTTTGTTGAAGAAAGCAATGGGGCGGGGGCGGGGAACAGCCTCTCACACCGGAATCCGCGGAAGACGCGGAAGGACAGCACGCGGAAGGCCGGGTCGCGGCATCCGCGAAGCCGCGGTCAGGCGATGGGGAGGATCACTACGCCGTCCACCCCGATCGGGATGGCTCCTCCTGTACTTGAAGGCGGGAGGCTTGCCGTCAGGGCCGGGGTAGCGGCGAATCTCGCTGGCTTCATTACAACTACGGTTGTTCTCCAGATTTGTTGGGGAGTGAACGGGTGAACCG
>CAZSBL010000203.1:0-4703 GCA_964605205.1 uncultured Gemmatimonadaceae bacterium | reverse complement strand
GCCGGGTCCAGGCCGCTGGTCGGCTCGTCGAGGAGCAGCAGCGGCGGCTCCGTGACCAGCGTGCCGGCCAGCGCGGCGCGAAGGCGCTGACCACGGGAGAGCCGGTAGGGCGAACGGTCCGCCAGCTCCGCGGCGTCCAGCTGCTCGAGGGTCTCACGGGCCCGCGGGAAGGCGATGTCATCCGGCACGCCGCGGCTCGTGAGCGAGTAGGCGACGTCGTCCAGCACGCGCGGGAACAGCAGCTGGTCCTCCGGATTGGAGAAGAGCATCCCCGCGTTCCGGCGGGCGTGGGAGGGATCGGCGCTGTCGAGCCTTTCTCCGCAGACCTCGATGCGGCCGGTGTGGGGCACCAGGCCGACGGTGGCGAGCAGGACGGTGGTCTTGCCCGACCCGTTGCTGCCGACCAGGGCGACGCGCTCGCCGGCCGCCATCTCGAAGGTGCACCCCTCCAGGGCCTGGCGATGGTCGCCGGGGTAGCGCACGCCGACGTCGTGGAACCGGAGGATCGTCACGGGACCGCGTGGAGCAGCAGGGCCGTCAGAAGCGCTGCCGCGCCGGCCGTGAGGACGGCACGGTCCGCGCCGGACCCCTCGTCGCGGGCTCGGGGATCCCACTCGGCGTAGCCGCGGAGGTCCATGGCGGCCGCCGTGCGGTTGGCGCGGGAGACGATCCGCTCGAGCCAGACCCGGGGCAGCGCGGCCAGGAGGCGGAGGCCGGACCGCCGACCGCGGCGCAGTGCGATGGCCTGGGTCACGCGCCGGGTCTCATCGAAGAGCACGCCGGTCTGGTGCGCGATCTGTATCAGCAGCAGGCGTGCGGTCCGTGGCAACGGCAGCCCGCCGATGCCGGTGTGCAGCTCGGTGGGCCGCAGCGTGGCCAGTACCGCCAGGGTGACCAGCAACACGCCGGTTCCGCGCACCGCGATGCCGGTAGCGTGCGCGGCGGCGGCGCCGACATCGGTGTGGGCGTCGAACCATGCGGGCGCGATGAGCAGCAGCGCGAGGGGGAGGTACAGGAGTGCGCCGAATCCCACGGCGCGTCCGACCACGCGCCGCGGCGCCGCGCACGCGTACGCGGTCGCACCCGCCACCATCGTGATGAAGCCGAGCGTCCATGGGAGCTCCCTCGGCACCGCGACGCACGCGGCCACGAGCAGAGCGGCGAAGAGGAGGCGCGCCGGCGGTGTGGCCCGGCCGACGGCGCCGCCGCCGCTCCCGAATAAGGCGCCCCTCAGCATGGCGTTCAGCCCGGGCGGCGCACGGTCACCCGATAGTCTTCGGCGGTGTCCACCGCCGCGACCTCGTCGAACCCGACGCTGGCGAACAGGGCGGACAGCGCCGCCGCCTCCCGCAGGGCGTGGCGGGCCACCGCGGCGCCGGCATCGCGGTGCACCTGGTTGATAGTTTCGCGCCCGTCGATATGCACCACGTGGAGCATGCCGCCCGGCCGCGTGACCCGGAGCAGCCCGGCCGCCACACGGGGGTGCTCGGTGAAGTGCGGCCACGCCGAGAAACAGATCACGCGGTCCACCGCCGCCTCCGGCAGGGGCAGGTCCCTGGCATCGGCGTTCAGCCACTCCACACGCCCATCGTCGATCTTGCCGCGTGCCACGGCGAGCATGGCTTCGGAGAAGTCCACGGCCGTGACGCGTCCCCGTGGAGACAGCCGCTCGAGGAGGGCCCGCGTCAGGTTGCCGGTGCCGCAGCCGAGGTCGAGCACGTGCTCGTCTCGCTCCAGCCCGAGGTCTTCCACGGCCTCGCTCAATCGCTGCATGAACGAGGGGGTCGCCACGCGGGCATCCCACTCGGTGGCCATGTCGTCGAAGAACGCCCGGGCGTCAGTCATGTCCGCTCCCTGCCCGCCGCACCGCCATCTCCAGCGGTGGTACCACCACCAGCATGAGGATGATGCCCGGCCAGCCGGACAGCAGCGACAGGCCCGCCACCAGGCCGGCGGGCAGGTCCATGACCCGTGCCGCGGCGTACATCAGCGCCACGTTGACCACCCGGCCGACGAGCAGGACGGGCACCAGCACCACCAGGGGGTTCGCGCGCGGGAACCGGGCCATCGTCAGGCTGATGCACAGCGCCATGAACGCCAGCTCCGCCGCCATCACGAACGCGATGGGCGGGTAGAGCGGCGGCATCCCCGTCACCGCCGCAGAAACGAGGGGCACCATGGCGGCGGTCATGACGGCCACGCGCGGCGAGACAATGAACGCCACCGCCACCAGCGGCAGGTACATCGGCATGAACACACGGCCGAGCTGGAGCAGGTGGAACACGGTGGGCAGCAGCAGCCCGGCCGCACCGAAGAGACCGCCGAACGCCAGGTCCCTCGCCGTGATGGCGCGACGCGGCGCCCGCGGGCCGGTCGCCGCACCCACACGCTGCATCACCGGCCTCGCGCCTGTACCCCGATGCGGAGGCTCCGCTGCGGCATCGGGTAGCCCGGCATCACCTGGTACTGCTCGTCCAGCAGGTTGTCCGCTTCAACGTGGAGCGTGACGCCAGGCCGCACTTCGAGCGCGACCCGCGCATCGACCAGCGTGTAATCCGGCAGACGGTTCCGGGCGAAGTCCGCGCCGTACAGCCCCGCCACGTGCTGTACGCCGACGTGCGCCGTGAGCCGGTTCCAGCCGTACCGCGCGCCCGCGGCGAGCTGGTGCTTCGGATGCGACAGCGTCAGGTGCCCGACGTCGAGGTAGCCGTACGAGGCGTCGAGGGTCAGCGGCTCGACCGGCGAGGTCGTGACCGCCACCTCGGCGCCCCGGTGCTGGAACCGACCCGTGTTCTCCAGCCGCAGGTCCGGCCACGCCCCGACGGTGCGGATCAGGTTCGACCCCTCCATGGTGTACGCCGTCACCTCCAGCGACGTGCTGGTGCCGAACCGCTGCTCGACGCTGACCTCGTGGCTCCACGACCGCTCCGGCTCCAGCTCCGGCGTCGGCGCGGGGAAGAGGTACAGCTCCCGGATCGTGGGGCTGCGGAACCCCCGGGCGGAGTGGGCGCGCACCGTGGTCGACCCCGTCGCGTTGACGGCGAGCCCCAGCTGCGGCGCCAGCTCGGCCCCGTACTGGCTGTGGTGGTTCAGGCGCATGCCGCCCGTGGCGATCACCCGCTCGTGCAGGGGCAGGTGCAGCATGCCGAACACGCCGAGCTCGTCAACGTCGTGCTCGCCCCAGTCGATATCGCGCTCCACGTTCCGCGCGTCGCCACCGAACCGTCTGGCGTCCGCGCCGAGGGTGAGCGTGCTCTCGCCGCCCAGCCGCAGCGCCTGGTGCAGCTGCACGCCGGCGGTGTAGTCCGTCGAGCGAAAGCCGTCGTACAGCCGATGACGGCCGAAGTTCAGGAATACGCGCGTCGCGCCGGACACCCTCTCGCCCTGGTTCTCCAGCGAGATCCCCGTGCTCCCCCGCAGGATGTCGAGCCAGTTGTCGACCCGCGGGTCCGTCACCGGGCCCGGATCGTAGGCGTCCAGGTTCGACACGGATGCGTCCGCCAGCAGGGTGAGCCGCTCCGTCAGCGCGGTCGAGCCGCGCACCCCGCCGTTGTCGATGGCGAAGGCGCTCCACGGCCGATGACCGTCCGTGCGGTAGCTGCTGCCGGACACCGCGACCCCGTTGGACGGGCCGAGCCCGTACTCCACAGCGCCCTCGAGGCGCCGCGTGTCGTACGTCCCGTAAGACGCGGCGCCTTCCGCCGAGGCGCCTTCCGCCCAGTGCCGGCGAGTGATCACGTTGATCACGCCGCCCATGGCGTTCGTGCCGTACAGCACGGTCGCCGGGCCGCGCACGAGCTCTATCCGCTCGACGCCGCTGCTCACGTGCGTGTCCGGGATCGGATGACCCATCAGCCCCATTGTCTGCGGCCGACCATCGGTCATGACCAGAACCTGAGTGTTCGGTGAGCCGCCCACGCCCCGGATCGTGATCCGCCCCGCGGCACCCTGCGCCACGCCGTAGCCCAGCACGCCGCGCTGCGTCACGAACACCCCCGGAACCTGCCTGTTCAGGACTTCCAGCACCGACGCATCGCCGCTCTCACGGATCTGATCGCCGCTCACCACCGACACCGAGTTCGGCAGGCGGCTCCGGAGCGTTTCCAGGTGCGTGACCGTCACCACCAGCGGGTCCAGAACGATCACGTCCCCCGTGTCTGGATCCGTCGGGCCCTGCGCCGTCGCCCCCTGTGGCTGCATGACGACCCACGCCGCGAGACCGAGCAGCAGAGCAGGCAAACTCACGATGTTCCTCATGGTCTTCTCCTCTCGGGGGTGTGAGCCGCGGTCACGACTCCACAGAGGTCAGGGTTAGTCGACTGTGCTGCACTCCCTTCAGTCCACCCAGCTCATCACTCAGCCGCCGCATGACGGCCACTCCGCCCCGGAGCAGGATCACTTCCAGGCAGTTGTGATGGTCCACGTGCACGTGCGTAGTGCTGATGATCGAATCGCCGTGGTCGTGCTGCACCGCGGTCAGCCGATCCTGCAGCTCCCGCTGATGATGATCGTACACCAGCGTCAGCACGCCGAAGCCCTGCGCATGCTCGTCCGCCGTCGTCGCCTCGACCAGCCGTGCACGAACCAGGTCGCGAACCGCCTCCGACCGGTTCACCTGGCCGCTGCCCTCGATCCACTCGTCGAACCGCTCCAGCAGCTCCTCGTCCATCGATACGCCGAACCGAATCACACGCGCTCCGGGG
>CAZSBL010000202.1:0-4738 GCA_964605205.1 uncultured Gemmatimonadaceae bacterium | reverse complement strand
ACCGAGGCGTTCCACGCGGCGCACTGGGCGAGCTGGGACGCGACGTGGGCCGATGAGCTGCGTCGCGCCCTCCGGCTCCGGGGCGACGCGAAGGTGAAGAAGCTGTCGAAGGGCGAGGTGGGGAAGCTGATGATCCTGCTGGCGCTGGCCCGTCGTCCGGAGCTGCTGGTGCTGGACGAGCCCACCGACGGGCTGGACCCCGTGGTCCGCCGGGAGGTGCTGGAGGCCATGCTCGAGTACGTCAGCGAGTCCGGCGCCACGGTGTTCATCTCCAGCCACCTGGTCCACGAGCTGGAGCGCTTCTGCGACACCGTCGGCGTCATCGACGACGGCCGACTGGTGACCCAGCTCCCCATGCAGGCGTTCAAGGAAGACATCAAGCGTCTCCACCTGGTCGGCGAGGGGGTCGGCGAGGGGGTCGGCGAGGAGGGCGTCGCCGGGGCCGTGGCAGGGGGTCCCGGGGCGTTCTCCTTCACCGTCCTGGCCCGTCGGCCCGGCCCCGTGGGCGCCGGCGAGAGCTGGGTGGTCCGGGGATGGCAGCCGGAGATGGCCGCGGAGGTCGAGGGCGCCGGCGGTCGGATTCGCGACGTCGTCGACCTGGACCTGGAGGAGGCGTTCGTGGAGCTCCTCTCCACAGCGCGTACCGGGGCGCACCCCGCCGAGAAGGAGGTGGCGTGATGTTCGTCCGCACACTGGAGGTGCACTGGAAGGTGCTGCGCTGGCCGCTGGCGATCCTGGCGATCGTGGCGTTCGCGGCGCCGCTCCTCTGGACCGGGCCCGCATCGGCAGTCATGGGCCGCTGGGACCCGGCCATCGCGGCCCGGTTCTGGAATACGGGCACGCTCCATACCGACGCCGACCAGCTCTTCCCGTTCCTGGCCGTGGCGGCGGGCGCGCTGGCGGCGCTGGGCGTCTGGTACCCGGACCACGACGGCGATCACGTCTTCGCCCTCAGCCTCCCCGTCTCCCGGACGCGCTATGTGCTGACCAAGTTCGCCGCCGGGTTCGCGTTGCTCCTCCCCGTGACCGTCGCCTTCCTTGCCGGCGCGCTGGTGGCCATCGCCGGGCTCGACCTCCCCGACTGGCTCCACGGCCAGCCCTTCGGGGTCACGCTCCGGTTCCTGCTGGGGGCCACCGTGGTCTACAGCCTGCTCTTCGCCCTGGCCGCCGGGACGATCCCGACCACGCTCAAGACGCTGGCGGCGCTGGCCGTCCTGGCCGTCCTCGTCCCCGTGCTCCCGCTCTTCGTGGACGCGTCGGGGAGCCCCTGGTTCCTCCGGGCCGCCGAGCTGATCTACCACGCCCTCTACGAGTGGCCGGGCCCATTCGCCGTCCTCACCGGCGGCTGGAGTCTGCTCGGTGTCTAGGCGACGAAGGGCGGGAGCCGGCCTCCCGGCGATCCTGACGTTCGGCGTCACCGTCCTGGCGGCGGGCCCCGTCGCGGGGCAGGAGGGAGTGGCGGAGGAACCCGCGACGGAGGAACCCGCGGCCGCCCTGGCCGAGACCGAGGCCCGGCTCCTGGCCCACCTCGACACGCTCCTCGCCGAGGCTCGGGCCATCCCGCCCAGGGGCCGCCGGGAGCGGACGGACCCGGTGCCGGCCGAGCTCGACACCGTGATGTTCGGCGGCCTCCGCGTGGTCGCCCCCGTCGAAGACGTGGAGAAGGCGGCGCCCTGGACCCGGCGAACCGTGGAGGCGTTCGAGGGTCGGCTCGGTCCGATCCCCGAAGTGCCGAGCCCGCCCACCATCTGGGTCGACTGGCACCCCACCACCCTGTACCACTTCAACGACTCCCGCCGGCTCCTGGTCTCCCGGTGGACCGCCGGCATGATCCGTCGGGGCGTCGAGGGCGTGGCCGCCCAGGCGCTGGCCCACGAGCTCCCCCGACCGGTGGCCCACTGGCTCGCCGGACCGCTGGGCACGGAGGCCGAGGCCTACCGGGAGCTGTCGGCCCACCCGACGCCGGAGGTCCGGGCGTGCCGCGGCGGTGACGTTCCCGCGTGCGCGAGAGCGCTGGGACTGACGCCGGTGGACGACGCATCGCCGACCCTCACTCCCCAGGCCCGGCGCAGCTTCCTCCACCACCTCCTCCGGACCCGGCCCGGCGCGCTGGAGCGGCTGCTGACCCTCGACGCAGGGCAGCCCCGGGAGGGGCGAGGCGCCGAGGAGCCGGGGGACGCCGACGAGCCGGGGGACGCCACCAAGTCCGGTACCGCCCGTGGGATCGAGCCCGGAGGCCCGGGATCCGTGCCGCGGGTGCGGGCGCTCCTGGAGCGGGCCGCCGGGTCGTCGCTCGACCCGATCATCGCCGACTGGCGGAACGCCGTCCTCGACCGGGCGCCGGCGGTGACGCCCGCGTCGGTGGCCGGCACGTCGCTGCTCTGGATCCTCCTTCTCCTGGCCCTGGCAACGAGGAGCACACGATGGCGCGCGGGCTGAAGCTCTGGCTGGCGGTGGTCGTGGTCGGGTCGCTGGCCACGTTCGCCGGCCTCACGGCGTGGTACGAAAGCGTCGCCCGGTCCTTCCCGGGCGTGCCCCGGGACTCGCTCCAGCTGGTCCACGACAGCCTGATACGGGAGGCGGGTCGGACCGCCACCGCCGTCCAGCGGATCCGCTGGAGCCGGGCCGTAGACGACGCCGACACCCTCCTCATCCTCGGCCCCCACCTCCCGGTCCAGGAGCGCTTCGTCCGGCGAGTGGCGGAGGCCCGGTCGCGGGTCGACCCGGAGCCCCGGGTGGACGTGGCCATAGCCCTCACCACCCGGCGCTGGCAGCGCCCCGAAGACGGCACCCGCTACCAGTCGTACATCGAGAGCCACGGCACCGACTACCTCCTCCCCGAGGGCGGTCCCTGCCAGGTCGTGATGTTCGTGCCCGGCGGCATGACCACGCCGTCGGTCCTCGACCGCTACTTCCCCACCACCCACCTCCTGGGACCGTGCGCGTGGGTCGCTCGCTACGGGCCGCCCTCCGACACCGTGCGCGCGTGGATCCAGTGGGGGGGCGGCCGGTTCGCCCGCACCCTCGAGCCGTCCACCCCGCTGCCCGACCGCCCGGAAGCCGGCGCCGATCGCCACGCGGACCGCCGCCCGACCCGCCTCGCCCGGGCGTGCCGGGCCGGCAACGTCGAGGCCTGCGCCGTGGCCCTCGACCCCATCGGAACGCCCCAGAGCAGGCCTTGGGGGGTCGACGACGCCGACGCGCCCCACGGGCTCGTCCTCTACGACCACGACATCTACGCCGGCGACCCCTTCGGGATCGTCGATGCGCACCTCCTGGCCGACATCGAGTCCGAGATCGGCCGTGACCGCTTCGCCGCCGTCTGGCGCACCGACGCCCCCGTCCACGCCGCCCTCTCCGACGCCCTGGGTCGGCCGCTGGGCGAGTGGGTGGCCGAGTGGGCGGCCGCCCGACTGCCCGAGTCGGAGCGGACCGGGATGCGCGCGATCGACATATTGTTCTCGCTCCTCGCGGTGGCGGTTTTCCTCGGGATCGGGTTGGTGATGGGGGCGAAAGGGCGGCCCATCCGCTGACCGATGGACCGAGGCCTTGGACCCCGACACTGCAGAGGCGTGTTCCTCGCCGCGATGGTTGCAGTGGGTGCCTCGGGTCCCGGCTGCGATCTGGGCGGGGCCGCTACTGTCCCGACCCACGACATCCGGGATTGTGACCCGTGCCGGGAGATCGTCCTGCAGAAGGTACTCACTCTGGGCAGCGCGACCGCGCCCGTGACATTGAGCTGGATGGTGGACGTCACGTGGATGTCCGACGGGTTCTTCCTGGTCGGAAGCAGTCGGTACGAGTCGCTGGTTTCGGTCTGGGATTCGACTGGCCGATTCGTTACGACGATCGGCCGCGAAGGACCCGGGCCCGGTGAGTTTATCGCGCCACGAACCAAGCCGGGACCGGTGGGACGGGCGTGGATCGTCGACCGGGGGACCGGCCGGATCACCGAGGTGCTCCCGGGGCCCCGCACCGGCCGGTCCTTTCCGTTCCACGGCTCGCTCGTGGACTACGGCACGGTCCCGCTGGACAGTAACCGCGTCGTGGTGGCCGGAACGCTGCCATTGCTTGCAGGCACGGTTTCGAGCCCACTGCACGTTCTGACCGGCAGCGGCCGAGTGATCCGGTCTTTCGGCGAGTGGTCGACCAACCGTCGCATCCCGCCTGCTATCGCCCCGGCGGCCGAGGGTGGTATCTGGGCGCTGCCCCCCAACCGGTACAGGTTGACCCGATGGAGCCTGCGTGGTGATCGAATCGAGGTGCTCAGACGCGAGACCCGGTGGTTCCAGCCCTGGACTGCAGCCGATCCCGTGAAAAACCCGTATCTCCTCCGGCTCACTACGGACGCAGACGGCCGACTCTGGGTCTTCGGCCGCCTCGTCGCGAATGACGATCCGGTCAGATTCCTAAATCTCGAGGTCCTGAACCAGAAGCACGACGTCGTGATCGAAGTGATCGACCCGGAGACACGGACGGTCGAGGCGCATTCGCGGTTTCCGCACGGGATCCTGATACCGGTGGCCGGCAGCGATCTCCTCTACGCCCCCCGGCAGACAAAGGACGGACATGAGGTCATCGACCTCTACCACGCCAAGTTGCGGTAGGACGATCCAGGCTTTGCTCTCCGGGTTGTAACTCCCCCGCCCCTCCACTATCTTCCGCCCCGGAACGAAGCACTCGGGACGTGGCGCAGTCCGGTAGCGCACTGCAATGGGGTTGCAGGGGTCGTCGGTTC
>CAZSBL010000201.1:0-4863 GCA_964605205.1 uncultured Gemmatimonadaceae bacterium | reverse complement strand
AAGACAAATGGCGCGACGACAACAAGATCCATAGATCCTTACAGAGGTAACTTCCAGCTAGACTCGGCAGAGGTGGTTTTGCGCGAGGCCAGCCACCTGGGGACTTGGGTTCGTCCTGGAGCAGACTGGCCGTCCGGATTCCGCGCTTATCATCCTCGGCCAAGCTCAAGAGGCTGCTGCAAAATCTTTCCGAGAACCGGAATCTGCTCCGCCGCAATCAGGAGCGACGGGAACGGCTGCAACGTGACGTCGTCGAAGGTCAGAGGTAGCCGCCGGCAGGGTGTGGAACATCCCCCGACTTTCGGACCCGTCAGACCTCTGACGGCCTGATATACCGCTGAAACCCGAGGAACGAAGGGGATTGTCCGGTATCAGCCGGAATCAACCGGAACCTACGGGAGTCCAAGTGCGACCATGAGGGAAAACGGGAAGTGATTGCGCCCCAGTGGCTCAGACCGCTGGGGCGTTCGTGGGTCTGGAAGGTGGGTCTGGAAGGTGCCGGGCGGTTCCGGGTCGGCCCGTACGGGTCCAGCCCCACCGGACCCCGAGGGGACCGGAGGACGTGCACCCCGAGGGTCCAGCCCGGGGGAATCGCATCAAGGAGGGGCGCTACCGGATGAAACTGCTGACCCGGAGCTCGATGACATCGCCCTCGCTGATGTAGAGGGACTGGGAAGGGTGGTTCTGGAGGGAGCCCACGGGGTCGACCATGAGCTGGAGCTGTCTGGCGCCGCTGATCATGCCTCGCCGGAGTGGGAACTCCTTCTGGCTCAGGCCGGTGACCTGTCCGAGGCGGAGGCGGGCGCCCTGACGGAGGACGTAGATGTTGACGGTCATGGTCGAGTCGTTCTCGACGATGATGGTGGCGAAGGGCTCACGGGTGCCACTGGCCAGGGAGGCGCAGCCGCTGAGGCTCGCAATGAGGAGGAGGGTGGGGAGGCGACGGAGGAAGGTGCGCACGGTTCGGCTCCTCTCGGGGGTGGCTAGTGGCTCCTCTCGGGACGGTTCCCGGCCCGAGCCGGACCGGGGCTGTCGATCCGTACATGGCGCGTACATGATAGGTTCCTCGCCGCGAAGCGGAAACGGTTGAATGGGACGAACGCGGCACGGTTCACGGCGTGGTCTCGTCGGGATAACGGCGGCAGGCTTCCACCCCGACGGCCACCTCCGCCAGGAGGCTGTCGGCGCGTTCGAGGAGCTCGGCCACCCGGTCGTCGCTGAGCCGGTAGACCATGAATCGGCCCCGCTGCTCCCGGGTCACGAGTCCGCAGTCGAGGAGGCAGGCCAGGTGGTTCGAGACGTTGGACTGGCCGCGGCCGGTGGCTTCCACGAGGTCGCCCACGTTGCGCGGCCCCGAGCGCAGCGCGTCGAGGATCGCCAGCCGGGAGGCGTCGGAGAATCCCCGGAAGAGCTTGGCCCGGGTCTCGAGTGACGGCGTGTAGGTGGTGGTCATGCGATCCTCCGTTCAGCTCGGCGTCTTCAGCGCCCGCATCCCGTTGCCGATAACCAGGAGGCTGGCGCCCATGTCGGCCAGGACGGCCATCCAGAGGGTGGCGATCCCGCCGGCGGCCAGGACCACGAAAACGGCCTTCACCAGGAGCGCGAAGGCGATGTTGGCCCGGATGATCCCCTCGGCCTTCCGGGCCAGGGCGATGAGCTCGGGCAGCTTCGAGAGGTCGTCGGCCATGAGGGCGATGTCGGCGGTCTCCAGCGCCACGTCGGTGCCGGCGGCGCCCATGGCCACGCCGGCGGAGGCGGCGGCCAGTGCCGGGGCATCGTTGATCCCGTCGCCCACCATGAGTGCGGGGCCGTGGGCGGCCTCCAGGCGACGCACCGCGTCCACCTTCCCGGCGGGGAGGAGCTCCGCTTCCACCTCCAGCGCCAAGTCGCCCAGGGCGTCGGCCACCGCCCGGGCGGTGGCGGCGTTGTCTCCCGTGAGCATGGCGACGGTGCGGATGCCCGCGGCCCGGAGCGCGGCGATGCTCGCGGCGGCGTCGGGCCGCACGCGGTCGGCCACGGCGATGGCGCCGAGGATCTCGTGGTCGGCGGCCACCAGCACCACGGTCCGCCCTTCCGTCTCGAGGCGGCGGGCGGCGGCGATGGCCGGGCCATCGCCCTCGGCGAGGCCTTCTTCCCGGAAGAGCCGCTCGCTGCCCACACGCACGCGCCGCCCCTCCACCACCGCCTCCACGCCGCGGCCCGGATAGGCCCGGGTGCCCTGGGCGGCGGGCAGCGACAGCCCCCGGGCCCGGGCCCGCTCGAGGATGGCCGCGGCCAGCGGGTGCTCGCTCCGGGCTTCCACCGCCGCGGCCAGCGCCAGCACCCGGTCCGGCGCGGCGCCGTTCAGGGGGCGCACCGCGGTGACCTCGGGCCGGCCCTCGGTGATGGTCCCGGTCTTGTCCAGCGCCACCACCGCCGTCCGTCCGGCGTTCTCCAGGTGCAGCCCGCCCTTGATCAGGATCCCCCGGCGGGCCGCGCCGGCCAGGGCGCTGACCACCGTGACCGGCGTGGAGATCACCAGCGCGCACGGGCACGCCACCACCAGGAGCGCCAGCGCCCGGTAGAACCACTCGCCCCACGTGGCGCCGAAGAGCAGCGGCGGCGCCACGGCCAGGAGCGCGGCCACGCCCACCACCGCCGGCGTGTAGACCCGGGCGAAGCGGTCCACGAACGTCTGGCTGGGCGCCCGCGTGGCCTGGGCATCCTCCACCGCGTGGATGATCCGGGCCAGGGTGGTGTCCGCCGCGGGACGGGCCGAGCGGACCTGGAGCACGCCGTCGCCGTTCAGCGTGCCGGCGAAGACCTCGTCGCCCGGGTCCTTCGCCACCGGCATGGACTCGCCCGTGATCGGCGACTGGTCCACCGAAGACCGCCCCTCCAGCACCTCGCCGTCCACCGCGATCTTCTCCCCGGGCCGGACCACCACCATCTCGCCGACCCCGACCTGCTCGGCCGGGACCCGCACCTCCCGGCCGTCCCGGATCACCGTGGCCTGCGCGGGCGTCAGCTCCATCAGAGACCGGATGGCGTTCCGGGCTCGGTCCATGGACGCCGACTCCAGCAGCTGCGCCACCGCGAAGAGGAACATGACCGACGCCGCCTCCGCGTACTCCCCGATGCCCAGCGCGCCGATAGCCGCCACCGACATCAGGAAGTTCATGTCGAGGGCCCGATTGAGGGCGGCCCGCCAGCCCCGGGGGAAGACGTACCACCCACCCGTGACCACCGCGCCAATCGCCAGCGCCGCCTTCAGAGGCTCCGAGTCCGCCCACACGCCCGCGGCGATGGACCCGAGCCAGAGCACGCCGGACACCGCGGCCAGCATGAGTCGACCCCGTCGCTGCCACCACGAGGCCGCCGCCGCCGGCGCGCCCGCACGCCTCGCTTTCATCCCCAGCGATCCGATGGCTTCCGCCACCTCCGACGACGGGATCCGGCCCACCACGTCCAGCGTGTGGCCCACCGGGTCGATCCGGAGAGACTCCACGTCCGCTCGCCCGCCCAGCTTCGCCTCGATCTGCCGGGCCTCCGTGGCGCAGCACAGCCCCTCCACCGTGTAGCGGCAGCCGGGAGCGGGGGAATTCGTCATGGCCGGAACGTATCAGCGGCTGGTAATACGTTCAAGCGGGTGCCGCCGGTGCGGTCCCCGACGGCGAGCCGACGCGCCTACGATTCGAGTGCAAGCCGGACGAGACCCGGGACCCCGGGATTCGTGGAGCCAGGTTAGAGACACACCAACGAAAAGGGGATATTCGACATCTGGAGTGGGTGAAATGGAGCCAGGGTCGGCTCCCGGGTGTATCGGCGGATCGAACACCCGGTTCTGTACTCGTAATGGTAGTTGTAGTTGTAATGAAGCCAGCGAGGTTCGCCGCTACCCCGGCCCTGCCGGCAAGCCTCCCGCCTACAAGCACAGGAGGGGCCGGGTCGTGGCCCCCGGGGCTCGCCGAACGCCGCAGGTGGCACGGTAGCGGTTCACATGGAGGGCTGGGGTTCCAGCCCCATATGGCCATCCCGGTCGGGGTGGACGGCGTAGTGATCCTTCCCATCGCCTGACCGCGGCTTCGCGGATGCCGCGACCCGGCCTTCCGCGTGCTGTCCTTCCGCGTCTTCCGCGGATTCCGGTGTGAGCAGCTGTTCCCCGCCCCCGCCCCATTGCTTTCTTCAACAAATACGGAGAAGAGTCCTTCTTCTGTTTCCGGTAAGGCGGCGCGGCCGGCGGGGGCGCATGCCGGCGAGGCCGCCTTTCCGGGCAGAGACAGCCGCTGACAGCCGGTGTGGGTGAACCCGAACCCGGCCTCCGTGATCCCAACGCAGAGCATGCGTCTTCCGCCGCCGAGCCTGCCCTGCCCGGATCAAACTCAAAAGAAGTTCTCCGCGCGTGCTCCGCGCCTCCGCGGCTCCGCGGTTAACGATGCCTCCAGAGCGCACCACCCACTGGGAATCGATCGGGTTCGGTGAGGGAGCGTGGCGCGCGGGGCTGATCTCCACCGGGGTGGCGGTCCCCGGCATGGAGCTGGCAGCGTTCCGGAGTGAGCCCATTCATCCGGGAGGGTGACGCATGACCGACGCGCAGGCGAGGTCGGGGGAACAGCACGAAAACGGCCACGACGGCCACGACGGCCACGGCGAGGCCATGTTCCGGGACCGGTTCTGGTGGTCGCTGGCGCTGACGGTGCCGACGCTGGTGTGGGGCGAGCTGCTCCAGGAGTGGCTGGGCTATACGGCGCCGGCGTTCCCGGGCTCGGCGTACGTCTCGCCGGTGTTCGGGACGGCGGTCTTCCTGTACGGCGGCCGGGTGTTCATCAAGGGCGCGATCCGGGAGCTGAAGGACCGGCTGCCGGGGATGATGACGCTGATCTC
>CAZSBL010000200.1:0-4868 GCA_964605205.1 uncultured Gemmatimonadaceae bacterium | reverse complement strand
GCGCCCGGGTCGTTCTTCGCCGGCGAGGCCGTGGACTCGAACTGCGTGGCCCGCTGGTTCGAGACGTTCCCGTTCCACGGACCGGCGAAATCGCTGTGCCATGCGCTCATCCCGAACTTCATGCTGAACACGTTCTCGTAGCCCAGCGCCCGCAGCGCACCCGCGCCGTAGGCCGCCGTCTGACCGGTGTAGCAGACCAGGATGACCTTCTCGTACGTGGACGGTGCCGGCGACATGCTCGCCATATGGTCCGGCAGGCTGCCCAGCGCCACGTGCACGGCGCCCGGTACGTGCCCGGCCGCGAAGTCCGACGCCGCCCGGATGTCGATCACGTAGTAGTCGTCCGGGGCGGTCACGATGTTCGTCCGCACATCCGCCGCGCTCATGATGAAGCCGCCGTGGACGTCGTAGTCCCGGTTGGCCTCCGCGTACTCCACGAGGATCTGCGCCTCGTTGACCGGCTCCGTCGCGTTCTCGTCACACGCCGCCAGCCCGGCCAGGACCAGCAGCAGCAGTACATACCAGCGATTCTTCGCGTATTTCATGACCCCTCTGTGGTTGAATCAGCTACTACTGGGGCAGGCCCCAGCTGGAGGGCAGATGCCCGTCCACGAACACTTCCTGGGTAGAAGAAATCTCCCAGTCCATCAGCATGTCGGAGCTGAACAGGTACAGGTGACGGTTCCGATACGTGTCACCCTCCTGGATGATGTGGCAATTGGCGTAGCAGCTCTCGCCTTCCGCCACCTGCGTCCGCTCCGTCCAGCGCAGGATGTTGTGCGGCGTCGTGTAGTTGTAGATCGGCTTCGCGTCGAAATTGCTCAGCGCGTCCACCCCGAACACCGACCAGCTGTCCGGCGCCGCCGGCGTTCGCCGCACCGTCACGAAGTTCGGGCCCGGCTTGATCTCCGGGATCGGGTTCATCCCGATCTTGAACGACTGGTGCGAATGGATCCGCGCTCCCTCGCCGCCCACGTGACAGCTCCCGCACGTGTTGTACGCCTGCGCGTGGCACGCGTGGCAGTTCAGGTCGTTCATGTGCACCGAGTGATAGTCGTTCGACCGCCGGAGATCCGTGTGGCAGTCGTCACACGACGGCAGCTCCGGCATGGCGTACCGCTGCTCCACCACCGTCCCGTCTCCACCGTGCAGCTCGTGCGTCGAATGGCACGCCATGCAGTCGAAGCCCGCCTCCGTCAGGTGCACGTCCGGCTGCGTCCCCGTCCCCACACCGTAGTACGCGTGGCCACCCCGGCTCGAATGGCACGCCGTGCAGTTGTCCCGCATTTCCGGCGCCTCGAACGCGTGCCCGTTCATCAGCCCGCCCCCGCCCGCTGGCGGCCGGTTCACGTGGCAGCTCCCGCACGACGCGTGGCACGTGGCGCAGTTCTGCTCGTACCCCGTCTGGATCCCCTCCGGCAGCAGGTGGAACTCCTCCACCCCGGCCCGCAGCACCTGGCTCCGCTTCTGACCCCACCCGTTGAAGTGGATGCTGTTCTCGTGGCTCGCCACCGTCTCCGTGTGGCAGCCGCTGCAGCTCTCCAGGTTGTCCCACGACGGCCACTTCACGAAGTCGCCCGAGTGCGCCTCCGCCTTGTCCGCCGTCCCGTCCACTCCGTTATGACACTCCGTACACCCCAGATCCCCGTGCGACGACGCCTCGAACGCCGCGAACCCATCCTCCTCCAGATACACACGGTCGTGGGGCTCCACGTACGGCGGCGGTCCACCGCACCCCCCCGTCGGAATCACAGAGTCCGGCGTCGCGATCTGCTCCAGGTAGTCGTAGTCGCTGTGGCAGCCCACACACGAGGCGTGCTCGTCGTGGGCTTCCGGCGAGGCGCCGCTGTCGCACGCCGCGAGTGGCAGCCCCAGGAAAGTCACGATCAGTACCCAGCGTCGCATGGGATCCGTATCCGTTGTCTGGCAGTTCGTGCGGCCCGTGCCGCGTGCTCACGGGTGAAAACAAAGCCCATGTGATTTCTGTCACAATCAGGAAATCCACCAAACTACAGAGCGTTTTCCCTACACCCTACAGGCCCGAATCGAACGCGCTGTCGGGGAATCCCGCACGGTACGTGGGACAACGCCCCACCCACCGCCGTGGAGGGACGTGGGAGGTTGGCGGTCGAAGAAGGCGGCCGAAGGACTGCGGGGCGAGGCCGAAACGACTGGATCGCGGGTGCGCCAGGCGGAGTGCCGCCGTCAGTGCCCGCCCAACCGTCCCGCCAGCGTGCGGTAGCTCTTCAGGTGCCGGAGCGCCGAGACGTTGTCGCCGAGCCGCTCGTAGACCCGGGCCAGGTTCCGGTGTGCGTCGGGGAAGGTGGAGTCGATGGTGAGGGCGGCGTTGTAGGCGTCGGCGGCGGCCCGTTGGCGGCCGAGCTCCTCGAGGGCGAGACCGAGGTTGAAGGCGGCGAGGGGGTCATCGCCACCGGAGGCCTCGAGGGCCCTCCGGTAGTGGACCACCGCGCCTTCCAGGTTGCCCTCCTCGTGGAGGATCCGGCCGAGGCTGCCCAGGGCGCCGGCGTGGTCGGGTGCCAGCTCGAGCACCTTCTCGAACGCCTCCCTCGCCCGTGCGGGGGCGTGCGCTTCCAGCTCCTCGCCGAGCTCCTGCCACTCGGCGACCCCGTCGGTGTCCGCCATGGCCCGCTCGTCGAGCGGCTCGACCTGCTCCGCCAGCTCCCGTACGTCGAAGACGAAGTGGAGCTGGCCCGACTCCGGATGCCAGGCCCGGCCCTCGTCGTGGACCAGGACGTCGTCGCCCTCGGCGGCGATGCGGACGCCGGTCAGCGATCGGTCACCGGGGAGCTGCTCCTTCACGCGCCGGAGCGAGCGCAGCACCCGGCGCTGGGGCACATCGGCGTCGAGGAGCGCCTTGGCGGTCCGGAGGAGGACCAGGTCCTGGAAGGAGAAGAGGTAGCGATTGCCGGCGCCCCGGTCGGGGTCGAGGACGCCGGAGCGGCCCAGCTCCCGGGCCTGGCGCCGGGACAGCCCCAGGAGGTTCTCGACGTCGCGCGTGGTGTAGCCCTTCATACCGTGCCCACCTCGCTGCGGGGCACGAACTCCTCGATGTCCACGGAGCCGTCGCTCTTTGCCTCGATGGCCTTCAATTCTTCGTCGATGAATGTGACATAGCGGTCTTTGGCGAACTCGGAGCCTGGCCCGAACGTACTTGTACTTCAGCCTCGCGCGTGGGGCAACAATGACTGGAATATTCCGAGGTGTCAGGTCGGACGTCAATGCGGGTGATGTGTGGTTGCAGCTGTAATGAAGGTGGGAATACTACCGGCGCTTCCGGGATCGCCGCGAACCCCGCTTTCCTCATTACAACCAGGGCTACAATTATCCGCGCTTCTCCGAGTTTGTTGAAGAGCGGGCAAGGGGTCCGGCGACGGGTCACACGACTGCGACGGGCACAGCCCGGGCATCCGGGGGCATCCCCCCTTCGCCTTACCGCGGAACTCACGGAACCCGCGGACAGGGCGCGGAAGGCACGTTGCGTATCCCGAGCGGCCGGCGGGGGCGGAATGCCGGCGAGGCTGTCTTTCCGAGCGAAGAACGGCCCCGTCAACGCGAAGCTCGCGTCTTCCGCCACCCAGCCTGCCCTCCCCGGATCAAACTCCAAAGAAGTTCTCCGCGCGTGCTCCGCGCCTCCGTGTCTCCGCGGTTAACGATGGCTCCGGAGCCCACGACCCACTTGAAATGTCGAAGAGCCTCATCAACAAATCTGGAGAATACCCGCTCTTAGATCCTGGGTTTATGGGTTCTTCGACATTCCCCGGGGGCAGAGCAACCGCCGGCCACGGCCG
Organism: uncultured Gemmatimonadaceae bacterium; assembly: GCA_964605205.1. GTDB lineage: Bacteria > Gemmatimonadota > Gemmatimonadetes > Longimicrobiales > RSA9 > JAWVYT01. Next base: position 1,059 of record CAZSBL010000200.1, on the reverse strand, counting down.
GACACGCCCACGGGCTCGGGGCACGCACTCGCCCACGGAGTCGGGCCACGTAGGTCGCACTGGCACGGAGCACGCGCACACGGGTCTGTTGCACGGCGCTCCAACCCACCTCCAGATGTCGCTGAACCGATTGTAGATCTCAGGTCCTGTCCAGCGACTCGATGCGCCAGCTCCACCCCAGCAGCCAGATCATGAAGATCAGCTCGCCGAAGAACGTGATCAGGTTCAGCACCGCCACCAGGGCGATGGCCGCGTAGACTACTCGGAACCACGCGGTCAGGAGCGAGAAGTCGCGGTCGGCGGGGGCCAGGAAGACGTAGAGCGCCCACGCGAGCACCACGTCCCCGACGAACGCGATCAGGTACATGAACATGGCCGTGACCAGCATCCCCCGGTTCGCCGTGACGTTGGCTACGGCCTCCGCCGCGCCGTCGCCGGCGAGCAGCCGCGGCATCAGGCCGAAATCGGCGATGGGCGCGCTGATGGCGATCACCAGCAGCGTGATCCCGGCGATGAGGCCGGCCCTCCGGACCCGGCACGCCGCTTGCACATCTCGGGGCCTAGATAGTCCAATCCGAACTTTCCCCCACCCCCCGGAGGTAACATGAACTATCTACAGCTCCTCGGCCGGATCCTGTTCGGGATGATCTTCGTAATGAACGGCGTCATGGGGCACTTCGTGCGCCATGCGCAGCTCACCGAGTTCGCGGCGGCGAAGGGCGTGCCGCTGCCCGGGATCATGGTGTACGTCACGGGCGTGATGATCCTGCTCGGCGGCCTGAGCATCATCCTGGGCTACAAGCCGAAGATCGGGCTGTGGCTCCTGGTGGCGTTCCTGATCCCCACGGCGCTGATCATGCACAACTTCTGGGCGGTGGGCCCGGAACAGCAGATGTCCACCATGTCGAACTTCCTGAAGGACATGGCGCTGGCCGGTGGGTCGCTGATGCTGCTGCAGACGGACCTGGAGCGGTGGCCGTACGCCGTGGGCGCCGGCTCTGGCGGCGCGGCGCGGGGCGACGCTCCCGCGGCCTGACGCCTTACTGACGTCTTGATCGA
>CAZSBL010000199.1:0-4928 GCA_964605205.1 uncultured Gemmatimonadaceae bacterium | reverse complement strand
CGGCTTCCTCTCCGGCTTCCTCTCCGGCTTCCTCGAACACGCCCGGTTCGTCCAGATCCCAGCCGGCCGCCTTCGCCTCCTCGGCGGCCTCGACCAGCGCGTCCGGCTCCACGCCCTCGACCTCCTCCACGGTATCCGGCGACGCGGGCTCGTCCCGACCCGCTTCGTCGGCTTCGCCCCACTCGTCGCCGACCGCCTCCCCGGCGAGCTCTTCCGCGGCGAGCTCCTCCCACGCGGACGCCGACTCCGGCGCCGGCTCCGGCCCGGGGACGACGAGGCCCTCGCTGAGCTCGTCCACAAGTTCCCGGACCTCGCTGTCCGACGGCTCCAGATCGAGGAGCCGGTGATAGTGCTCGAGCGCCTCCTCCGTGTCGTCCTCCAGCCGGGCGATATCGCCCAGCGAGCGGAGCGCCACCAGGTTCTGGCTGTCCAGCTCGAGCACACGGTGGAACTCCGAGCGGGCCTCGTCCAGCTCGCCCTGGTCCATGAGCACGCGGCCGAGCACCACGTGGGCGCTCGAGTAGTCCGGATGCTGCTGGATCCCCTCGGTCAGCACTTCCCGCGCGCGGCCGAGATCGCCCGCCTTCCGGCACGCCTCGGCCAGGTGCGTGAAGATCCGGCCGCCGGGGTTCTCGGCGTAGAGCGCTTCCAGCTTGGCAATTTCGTCACGATGCGCGTCGGACATCGAGTACTCCTGGGGACGCGGCTGGTGAAGGAACGTCGGTGAGGGGTGCAAGATAGATCCCCCCGCGCGAGGCTGTCAACGTGATCCGGGGCTCGGACCCGAGGGTGGCCCCCGCCCTGGCCGAAACCCCCGGCCAGTGCTTGCCGGTGGTTGAAGGGCCGCGTGTGCCAGTGTATCTTTTATCGTTTGTGCAGCCAGTCCCGTCAGCGCAGGAGTCGTCGTCGTATGATGCAGCAGATGCGTGAGAACACAGTGTGGATCATGGTGATCACAGCACTGGCCTTCGTGGCGCTCATGGTCTTCGAGTGGGGGATGGACATGAGCGGTCAGAGCGCCGCGGCCATGACGGGCGGCGAGCTCGGTGAGGTGAACGGCGTACCCATCACGTACCAGCAGTGGAACGAGGTGTACCGGAACCTCTACCAGCAGCAGCAGGATCAGGGTGCGCCGGTCTCCTCCCAGGACAACGATGACCTCGAGGACCAGGCGTGGGACCAGCTGGTCATGGAACGGCTCGTCGAGCAGGAGCTGAATCGGCGTGGGATCCAGATCACCGAGGGGGAGATCCGCCAGGCCGCCCGCTACTCGCCGCCGCCGGAGTTCTACCAGTACGAGGTCTTCCAGACCGACGGGCAGTTCGACCTCGACAAGTACCATCAGTTCCTGTCGTCCGCCTCCGCCGACCCCCAGCTGCTGTACGACCTGGAGAACTACTACCGGCGGATGCTGCCGCGGAACAAGCTGTTCCAGCAGGTCGCGGCGTCGGTGGTGGTGACCGACGGCGAGCTCTGGCGCCAGTACCGGGAGCGGGTCGAGACGGCGTCCATGGACTACGTGCTCCTCGACCCGCAGCGTCTGGTGCCCGACGAGGAGGTCACCGTCACCGATTCCGAGGTCGCCAACTATTACAACCGGAACCGGGAGGACTTCGAGCGCCCGGCCCGGGCCGAGGTGCAGATCGTGGCCGTCGACACCTGGCCCATGGCCGCCGACACCGCCGCGTCGCTGGAGCGGGCTCGCGCGGTGCGAGACGAGCTGCGCCAGGGCGCCGACTTCACCGATATGGCGCTCCGCGAGAGCGATGACGCCACCTCCGCCGAGCAGGGCGGCAGCCTCGGCACCATCCGGCGGGGCCAGACGGTGCCGGCATTCGAGACCGCCGTATGGGACGCCCGGATCGGCGAGGTGACCGACCCGGTCCAGAGCCAGTACGGCTACCACATCATCCGGGTCGACAGCCGGACCGAGGAGGAGGCCGAGGTCTCCCATATCCTGGTCGAGATCCGGCGGACGCTGGAGAGCGAGGACACCATGCTCGCCACGGTGGACTCCCTGGAGGCGCTGGTGGACGGCATCACCCTGGAGGCCGCGGCCGAAGAGCTCGGGCTCCAGCTCCGCACCGCCGAGCTGACGCCGGCCGTGCCCACCGTACCGGGCGTCGGCGCCGTCTCCGAGGCCGTGGACTGGGTCTTCGATGAGCGGCCGCTCCCCGGCTCCGTCAGCCCCATCCTGGAAAACGACCGCTACTTCTACGTGGTGGAGCTCATCGGGCGCGAGGAGGCCCGGGCCCTCACCCTCGAGGAGGCCACCCCGAGCATTCGCGCGATCCTGACCACACAGAAAAAGCGCGACCGTACCCGGGGCATGGGCCACCAGCTCGTGGATCTGATCGAGGGCGGCGCCACCCTGGAGGAGGCCGCCGGGGAGGCGGGCCTGACGGTCCGCACCGCCGGGCCGTTCACCCGGCTCGAGTTCGTGCCGGGCGTGGGCGCCGGGAACGCGGCCACCGGCGCCGCTTTCGGACTCCCCCTCGGCGAGGTCAGCGGGCTCGTCGAGACCCGGGACGCCTTCTATCTGATCCGGGTCACCGAACGGACCGAGGCCAGCCGCGAGGCGTGGCGGGAGCAGCTGCCTCAGCAGCGCCAGCAGGTGGTCGGCCAGCTCCGCAACCAGGCGCTGAACCAGTTCCTCGACGCCCTCCGCGAGGAAGCCGACATCGTGGACAACCGCGACCAGGTCCTGAGCGCATCCCCCACCCAGCAGCAGCAACAGATGCCGCAGGGACCGCTGGGCTTCTAGCGATCGGAGACCGGCCCGGTACAACAGTTCCGCCCTGCGAGCCGGCGGGACCCCCACCATAGGGCTTACGCCGGCGCACCCACCGGCGCCCCGTACCCTTCGAAAGCACGCCCCGGCCGGGACCTGCCCGGCCGGGGCGTGCTCTTGTCCTCGGGGCCGCCGGGAAAGGTCACGGCCGCCCCGGTCGGCGCCGCAGCCGCCTACTGGTCGCCCTGCGGCTTGGTGCTGTCCACTTCCCGCGGTGACTCCGCCTCCGCCTCCGCCTGCCCCGCCTGCCCTGCCTGGCCCGCCTGCTCGGCGGGCTGCTGGGCCGGCTGCTGCTGGGGCGGCTGCTCAGGCGACTGGGCCTGCGGCGCTTCCTGGCGCGGCAGGTCGCCGCGGCTCTGCGGCTTGTTGATCTCGTTCTCGATCTCCCGGACCGAGCCCTTGAACTCCCGGATCCCCTTCCCCAGCGCCGCACCGATCTCGGGCAGCCGCTTGGCGCCGAAGACCAGGAGCAGCACGGCGAGGATCAGAATCACTTCCCAGATTCCCACGCTACCAAACCCCGGCATGAGTCACTCCTCCGACAATCACTAGAACCACCATGAACGCATGATGAGGGCGACGACCACGATCCCGACCAGGCTGAGCACATTCAGGTTCAGGACCACGGGGCCCACGACGAACGAAAACGCCACGAGATCGATGCCCAGCGGTCCGACCGAGGCCGACACCGTGGTGGTCAGAAACTCCCGACCCGCGCTATCCGGAAGGTAGTGGGTCGCGAGTCGACTGAACAGCGCCCCGAGGAAGAGACCGATGATGGTGGCCCACACCATGCGGGGCACGCCCCTGCGTCGAGGTCCCAGGTTCACGCGTCGCTCCACGGTTTCATCGTTTGCGTTCCACCACGTAGGTCACGGCCGACTCCAGCGCCCGGGTGGCCGGCCCATCGGGCAGCGCCGTCAGCGCATCGGCCGCTTCATCGCCGAAGGCTTCGGCCCGCTCCCGGGCGTACTCGAGCCCGCCGTGATCCACCACGAGCTCGATGACCCGCTCGATTCCGTCATCGGTGGGCTCCGGATCGCCGAAGAACCGCTCCACCACCGCCCGCGCCTGCGCGCCCATCTCCTCCATGGCCGCGATGAGCGGGAGCGTCATCTTGTGCTCCCGCAGGTCGTGGCCCGTGGGCTTCCCGGTGGCCGCCTCGGTGGCCGTGTAGTCCAGCAGGTCGTCGGCGATCTGGAACGCCATCCCGATGTAGTGGCCGAACCGGGTCAGCGGCTCCCGGTACGCCGCGTCGCTGATCATGGCGCCCAGCTCGCACGCCGCCGACATCAGCGACGCCGTCTTCGCCCGGATCAGGCGGTAGTAATCGTCCTCCGTGAACGCCAGCGCGTCGGCGGAGACCAGCTGCCGCATCTCGCCCACGCTCATCTCGTTCGCGGCCCCGGCCAGCACCTCGATCATGTCCGTCCGCCCGAAGCCGGCCAGCTCGCTCACCGCCCGGCTGTACAGGTAGTCGCCCATGATGATCGCCGACTGGTGGTTCCACAGCGCCGCCACCGTGGGCATCCCCCGGCGCAGCACCGAGTGGTCCACCGCGTCGTCGTGCACGAGGGTGGCCAGGTGCACGAGCTCGACCACCGCCCCGAGGGTCGGGGCCCCATCGTCGTCGCCTTCCCCCACCCGGCTCGCCAGCAGCACCAGCGTGGGACGGAACAGCTTGCCCCGGGCCATCGCCAGGTAATCGTTGACTTCCTGCACCGGCGGGAAATCCGAGAGGATGATCCGGCGGAGCTCCTCCACCACCCTCTCCAGACCGTCCCGGACGGGGCCCTGAATCTGGTCGAGCGCGGGTCGGGTACGGGACAATGTGCGGGCCGGCTCCGTCACAGTCGCGCCATCCGGTCCGGCACGTCGGCGAAGCTCTCGTCGATGGCCAGGACCTTCTCGTACGCTTCCTTCGCGTCCTGGCGCTGGCCGAGCTCCTCGTAGCACTGACCCATGTGGTAGTACACGCCCAGGAGCTCGTCGCCATCGGTGTGCGGTACCTTCAACGCCCGGTCGAACACCTTCAGCGCCACGTTGTACTGGCCCTTCAGCACGAAGCACTGCCCCAGCTCCTCGTACACCTTCAGCCGCTCCTCGCCGCCCGTCAGCGCCGTCTGGAACTCGGCGA
>CAZSBL010000198.1:0-4957 GCA_964605205.1 uncultured Gemmatimonadaceae bacterium | reverse complement strand
AACAGCTCCATCACCTCGCCGTACTGCACCCGCCGGTCCCCCCGGACGAAGACCGGCGCACCCGGCCGGTCCTCCATGTAGCCCGGGAAGATCTCCAGGAACTCCTCCCGGCTCGACATCGGCACGTCGTCGAGGAAGACGGCGCCGTCCTCCCCGATGGTCACGATGACCCCCTCCGTCTGCGTGATGGGCCCCGCCTCCACCCGCGGCAGCTCCACCTCCACCCCGCCCTGCAGGATCGGCGCGGTGATGATGAAGATCACCAGCAGCGTGAACGCCACGTCCACGAGGCTCGTGACGTTGATGTCCGCCGTCAGAGGAAGTCGGTTGCGAGACTGGCCGGGCTCCCACACGGGCTAGGCTCCCTTCGCTCGCCTGCGGCTCGCTCCGGTCGCAACAGGCCGGGTGCCGCCTGCGGCGGGCCCCGGCATCAGGCTCGCCCTGCGGGCTCGCATCAGGCCCGCTGCGCGGGCAACCCGCCGGCGGCCGCCTGCGGCGGCGGCCGGCAGCGGCTCGGCCCTGCGGGCCTCGCAGTCCGCGGGCTCCGCCCGCAACACGCGCCCTCCGGGCGCAGACCGCTCGCCACGCGAGCGGGGAACACCATCGCAGATCAGGGCGGCGGTGGCCCCTAGCGAGGCCGCAGGCCGAGCCGGTTGCCAGGCCGCAGGCCGAGCCGATTGCGGTGCCGAAGGCCGAGCCGATTGCGGTGCCGCAGGCCGAGCCGATTGCCAGGCCGCAGACCGAGCCGATTGCGGTGCCGAAGGCCGAGCCGATTGCGGTGCCGAAGGCCGAGCCGATTGCCAGGCCGCAGGCCGAGCCGATTGCCAGGCCGCAGGCCGAGCCGATTGCGGTGCCGAAGGCGCCGCCGCCTGCGAGGCGAAGCCGAGCCCGTTGCGAGCCCGCAGGGCGAGCCCCTGCGCCGAAGGCGCCGGTTGCGAGGGCCGGAGGCCCGAGCCCGTTGCGAGGCCGCAGGCCGAGCCGCTGCGCGCCGGAACGGCGCGCCGTTTGGGCGGGCGCAGCCCGCCCCTGATGCGAGGCCGCAGGCCGAGCCGGTTGCGGTGCCGAAGGCGCCGCCGCTTGCGCCGCGCGAGCGCGGCGCCCTTCGTGAACCGGTTCACAGCAGCCGCTCCTTCGCCAGCGTGCCCACGAACTCCGAGGCGAAGCCCTCCAGCTCGCCACCGAAGTAGTTGAGCCGGTTCACGAAGTAGTTGTACCCGATCACCGCCGGGATCGCCACGGCCAGCCCGGCCACCGTCGTGACCAGCGCTTCCGCCACGCCCGGCGCCACGGCGCCGATGTTGGCGCTCCCGGTAGCGGTGATGCCGAGGAAGGCGTTCATGACGCCGATGACGGTACCCATGAGTCCGAGGAGCGGGCTCACGTTGCCGATCACGGCCAGCCAGACCAGCCCCACGGCCATATCGTCGCGCTCCTCGGACTGGCCCTTCTCGAGGACCAGCCGCATGGCCTGGAGCTGCGCCTCGCTGAGTCCCTTGCTTTCGGCGTTCTCGTTCTGGAGCGCACCGGGCCGGAGGTCGTTGAAGAACTCGAGCCCCTGCTTGAAGACCCGGGTGTACGGCGAGTCCGGGAGTCGGGCCAGCGTGCGGTACGCGTCGCGCAGCTGCTGGGTCTTCTCGATGGCCTGGAGGAACCGCTCGCCCTGGCGGTTCAGCTTCCGGAACTGCTGCCACTTCCAGAACATGACGGCCCAGCTCGCCACCGAGAAGAGGGCGAGCACGCCGAGTATGATCTGCGTGGCGAGGGTCCCGCCGAGGATCATGTCCATGGGCCCCTGCGGGGCCGGTCCCACCTGGGCCAGCAGACTCACCGGATGCCTTCCTGCGCCGTGGTTTCGTTCGCGATGTGATCGAGGGTGCGACGGAGCCCGTCCTCCATCGTCGTGGCCGGGGCCCACCCCGCACCCTTCAGCTTGCTGATGTCCAGCGACGAGTGCCGCAGCTCGCCGGCCCGGGGCGCGGCGTACCGCACCTCCACCTCCTTCTCACCGGCGGCCATGATCGCCGCCGCCAGCGCGTTCACCGACGTCTCCTCGCCCGTCCCCACGTTGTACGCCCGCTCGTCCAGCGCCGTTCCCACCGGCGGCAGCGGCAGCTCCGAGACGAGCAGGTTGGCCGCCACCACGTCGCCGACGTAGACGTAGTCCCGGGTCTGCTTCCCGTCGCCGAAGATGGTCAGCGGGGCGCCCTCCAGCACCCGCCGTCCGAAGATGGCCACCACACCGGCCTCCCCGTGGGGGTCCTGGCGCGGCCCGTACACGTTCGAGTAGCGGAGCGCCACGTACTCCAGCCCGTGGACGCGGGCGTAGTAGTAGAGGTACTGCTCCCCGGTCAGCTTGGTGACCCCGTACGGGCTCTCCGGCACTTTGGGCGCCGTCTCCGGCGTGGGCCGCAGCTGCGGCTCGCCGTAGACCACGCCGCCCGACGAGACGAAGATCACCCGGCTCCCGTGCGCCCGGGCGTTCTCCAGCACGTTCAGGAGCCCGTCGATATTGATCCGGGCGTCCTTCCGCGGGTCGGCCACCGAGACGCGCACATCGATCTGCGCCGCGTGGTGGCTCACCAGGTCGAACCCCACGTCGGCGAAGAGCTCCGAGAGCCCCTCGTCGCCGATCCCCATGTGCACGAACTCGGCGGCCGCCGGCAGGTTCTCCCGCCGGCCGCTGGAGAGGTCATCCACGATCCACACCCGGTCGCCCCGCTCCAGGTACGCGTCCGCCACGTGGCTCCCGATGAACCCCGCCCCGCCCGTCACCAGCACGTTCCGACTCATCTACCGCCCTCGATCCCGCCAGGTTGAGTGCCGTCCCCCGATCGGGCGACGTCGAACCGGGGCCAAACTGTGGACCGCGCTCGCCGGGGGCAAGCGCGCCGCGCACGCACGCACGGCGCGCGCTGAGACGCACTGGCGAACGCGCCGGCGAACGCGTCGGGACCGGTAGGGGGATGCACGGGCGCCGGCGACCCCGCGGGAGTAGCGGGCCGCCGGCGCCGAGAGGGTGGCGATGGCTACGGGATCCGGTGGGTGCGGCGGACCTCGAGCCCGGCTTCCATCCGCGGCAGCCAGAGGTGGTCGACGCGCACGGTGGCCACCTCGGGTCCCACGCGGATCACCCGGAGCCGGCCCACGCGCTCCGGCGGCAGCCGCTGGAGCCGGGCGAAGACATCGCTCAGCTCCCGCTCCCGGGCCGCCCGCCGCGGCAGGTAGGCGGTGAAGATGTCGCCCACCTTCACCCCGTCCTCGGCGCCCAGGTCCACGTAGCCCAGGTCCGTGATCGACGGGAGCGGCGGGTCACCGATAAACTCGATGATCTCGCCCGCCAGGTCCGGCTCCTCCAGCTCTGCGGCATCCTGGACCTGGAAGTCCGGGTACATCGGCATGGTGACCGCCTGCTGGGCGCGATAGATCTTTCCGTACTGGGTCTCGATCACGCCGAACATCACCTCGTCCTCGAGGCGCGTGACTCGCAGCACCCCCGTCGGCACGATCTCCCGACCGCCACTCATCCCGCGCCCCACATCCACCAGGAGCAGCCGCTCCCCGAGCTCCGGGCGGTTGATCCCCTCGTAGAGGAGGTAGACCTCGTCACGCGGGTGCGCCGTGGGCGCACCGCCCACAGCCCGGTTCTCCCGGATCGTGGCGATGAACGTGCCCCGCAGGTCGAGGTCATCCGGGTCGCCCACGTACGGCGCCGCGTTGAACTGCCCCGACCGCACCGGCACCCGTGTCACGTCGGGTTCCTCCAGCGTGGTGGGATCCAGCCCCTGCCGCTGCTGCTGCTGCGGGGGCGGCGGGCGGTAGAAGACCGTCCGCAGCGGCGCTTCCGCCCGGCCCACGTCCACCCGCGGCCGCGGCTCCGTCTCCCCCTGGATGCCCGGGATGATCAGCACCTCTTCCGGGTAGATCCAGTGCGGGTCCTCCACCACCGTGGTGTTGGCCTCGTAGATGGTGGGCCAGTCGAAGGGGTCGCTGTAGTAGTAGGCGGCGAGGTCCCAGAGGGTGTCGCCGCGGCGCACCACGTGCTCCCGCTCCACCGGCTCCTGCGCCAGCGCCGGCGTCGCCAGCACCATCAGCAGCCCGATGAGGCACGCTACCCATTTCATGGTGGGCTCTCCTTCTTCCAGAGCTTCTGTCACGTGTCGCGCGGGGCCGCAGTTGCGGTGGGAGAACGAGCCAAAGCTACCCGCCAAGTCCGGGCGTGTCAATTCGTTAGACCGTCCGGCGCAGCACCAGCGCATCCTCGTTCGGATGGCTGTAGTAGCCCGCTCGCCGGCCCACCGCCTCGAACCCGTGGCCCCCGTACAGCCTCTGCGCCCCGTGATTCGACTCCCGCACCTCCAGGAACACCTCCCGCACCCCCTGCTCCCGCAACCACGCCACCACCGTCTCCACCAGCCGGCTCGCGATCCCACGCCGGCGCCAGCCCGCCGCCACCGCCACGTTCCCCAGCTCCGCCTGGTCCAGCACCGTCCACACCACCGCGTACCCCACGATCCCGTCCCCCGACTCCGCAACCCACAGCGCCGTCCCCCGCTGGTCCAGCAGGTTCCGGAACGTGCTCATGGTCCACGGCACCCCGAACGACGCCCGCTCGATGGTCAGCACCCGGTGCAGGTCCCGGCGCGTCATGGCCCGGATCCTGACGGACGACGCCGCGCCCCCGGCCTCCGGCGCCCCCAGCCCCGGCGTACCCGCTTCCCGCTCCGTGCTGCTCATCCCGTCATCCCCGTATCCCTCGCTCCGCGCTCGACCCCCGCACGTACAGCGGCTCCCACGCCGCCGTGTCCGCCACCCGGCCCGGGCCCGGGTGATGGTGGGCCAGCCACAGCAGCGACGACGCCCGGGGCTGCGCGTCCGGCGCCCCGACCCGCGCCTCGAGCCCCGCCTCCTCCGCCGCCGCCGCCACCCCCGCGCCGTGCTTCTCCACCCCCTCACCGAC
>CAZSBL010000197.1:0-4998 GCA_964605205.1 uncultured Gemmatimonadaceae bacterium | reverse complement strand
CAACTACGATTACAACTACAAAATCCGGTGACGCCGTTTTCCAGTGCGCCGGCCGGCCGCTTGAAGGACCGCTGGTCAGGCCACGGCGTGCCGGTGCTTCCGCAGGATGCCCTTCACGGTGTCCACCACTTTCCCGGCGCCCTCTTCGTGGGCGACGAAGGCGGTGCACCCCATGCCCTCGGCCTTGGCCCGGGTCTTCGGGTAGTTCCAGCCGCTGTAGGCGATGACGGGCATGCCGTTGATGTCCATGTCCTCGTGGATGGCGGCGGAGAGGCACTGGTGGTCCCCGATGGGGAAGGGGAAGTCCAGGACCACGGCGGCGGGTCGGCGCTCCCGGATCTGGGCCAGTGCCTCGTGGGCGTCGGTCACGCGGATGCAGGCGAAGGTGCCGTTGAAGGTGGCCGCGATCTCGTCCGATCGGTCAGTATCCGGATCGGCAATGATGATGAGCGGCTTGTCCATGTGTTCCTCCGGGAAGATCCGAACGATTTCGGGCAGAAACGTCGGCTGCTGCTCGGTAATGGCTGTGGCCCGCGGCTCAGGGGGCCGAAATGACGGTAGGTGCGTCTATTGTTCCGACGACCACTACTGATATGCGGCGGCTCGCCCCGCGTCAACCCCTGCGTTCAGCCACGGTCAGCCCCGGTACGCCTTCATCAGCACGTCGGCCACCTCGGGGCGGCTGAACTCCGGCGGCGGCTTCTCGCCGCGGCTGACCATCTGGTCACAGCGCATGCAGAACATGGCGTGCTCGAACCGGAGGGGCTGGATGCCGAGCTGGTCGGCATCGACGCGGTCGAAGATCTCCCGGGCCTCGTAGGTGCCGTAGACCGCCAGCGCCTCTCTGGCCCGGTCCCAGCCGTAGATCTCGTCCACTTCCATCAAGGCCGCCACGGAGCCGTCGGGGGCCATGAGGGCGATCTCGTCATCGGGGTGGAAGCCGGACACGTCGTCCACGGGCAGCGTGATGGGCACGGACCACGGCAGCCCGTTGGCCAGCGTCATGTCTTCGAGGACGCTCTCGTAGTCTTCCCGCCCCATGAAGCCGGTGAGGGGGCTGAACCCGCCCACGGCCAGGAGGTAGACGTCCGACATGGCGATGGCGTCGAGCTGGACGGGGTGGAGCGAGGCGGCCTTCTCTCGGGCGTCGGCGGCGTCATCGCCGGTCAGGGTGCGGTCAACGAGTGTCCCGCCGTAGGGGGGAATGGGCATGGAGAGTCCTGTGTGTATGTCGAAAGTTCTTGCGAGGTACTTTGGATCTGAGAGCTAAGAACTAAGATCTACGGTTGTGGCCGAAGTGGGCCGCGCGCGTCGAACAGGCCGCGAGCCACTCAGGTCTTAGATCTTAGATCTTAGCTCTTAGATCTTAGATCTTAGCTCTTAGCTCTCCCAATTACCGCGCGGCTTCCGCCTTGGCCGCCTCGTTGTTGAGGCGGGCCAGGTATCCGTTCTCGCCGAGCCAGGCGATGATCTGGGTGACGGATTCTTCGATGGACTGGTCGCCGGTCTTCACCACGATCTCGGGGTGGAGCGGCTCCTCGTAGGGGGCGTCGATCCCGGTGAAGTTGGGGATCTCGCCGGAGCGGGCCTTCTCGTAGAGGCCCTTGGGGTCGCGCTCCTCGCAGACCTCGAGGGGGGCGTCGACGTGGACCTCGACGAACTCGCCGTCGTTCACGATGGCCCGGTTGGCGTCACGGTCCTCGCGGTAGGGACTGATGAACGCCGTCAGGACGATGGAGCCGGCGTCCACGAAGAGCTTCGCCACCTCGCCGATGCGACGGATGTTCTCCGTCCGGTCTTCGGGGCTGAAGCCCAGGTCGCGGTTCAGCCCGTGGCGGACGTTGTCACCGTCCAGCACGTAGGTATGACACCCGTGCTCGAAGAGCTTCTCCTCCACCGCCCGGGCCAGCGTGCTCTTCCCGGAGCCGCTGAGCCCCGTGAACCAGAGGATGGCGCCCTTGTGCCCGTGGAAGTGCTCCCGGTCTCCCCGTGAGATCTTCCCCTTCTCCCAATAAATATTCTTCGACTTCGGCATTATCCCGTTGGCCTCGCCAGAGTTTCCGTTTTCAATTTGAATTCAAATTCGAATTCGAATTCAAATGCAATTTGTAATCGTAGTTATGATTGTACTCGTATTGAGGGCCCATTCACCCCTGCGCCGCCCGATAGATGGGCTTGATGACATCCAGCACGCGTTTGTGAACCCCCGGCGCCACCGCCAGGATCCCGTGGGGCTGCCGGGTATCCGCCTTGTTGTACCGCAGTGGGTTACCCAGGCAGTCGGTCACCGTTCCGCCGGCCTCCCGGAGGATGACCTCCGGCGCGCAGGTGTCCCACTCCTTCAGGTAGGGGACGGGATGCACGTAGACGTCCCGCCGGCCTTCGGCGATGAGGGCGCACTTCAGCCCCACGCTCCCGCTGGGCTTCACGTCTTCGATGCCCAGGGCGTCGCGGATCCGGTCGATGAGGGGATCGCCGTGGGAGCGGGAGCCCACCATCCGGAGCGCGGCCATGTCGGCCTCGGCGGGCTCGAGACGACGCTCGATTCGGTCCGCCGACCGCCGACCGTCGACCGCGGGCTGTCGAACGCCGTCCGCCGGCCGTTCCACGAATGCGCCCTGGCCGGCGGCCGCCCGGTAGAGACGGTCGCCGTCGGGGCGGTAGACCACGCCCAGGACCGGGTCGCCGTCCACCACGAGCCCGATCATGATGGCGAACTCGCCGTTCTGCGCCAGGAACTCCTTGGTGCCATCCAGCGGGTCCACGATCCAGACGCGGCGGGCGTCGAGCCGGGAACGGTCGTCCCGGGACTCCTCGGAGAGGATAGCGTCGTCGGGGAAGGCGTCGCGCAGCCCGTCCACGATGACGCGGTTGGCGGCCCGATCGGCATCGGTGACGGGGGAGCCGCCCTCCTTGATGTCTGCGGTGGCGGTGCCGTAGAAGCGCAGCGCGGCGTCGGCGGCCCTGCGGGCGAGGGGTACGGCGGTCTGCATCTCGGTGGACATCGAAGCGTCTGACACGTCGAGCTCTTCGGAAGTGGGCGAACATCGTCGAAAACCATCCCGGGGCACGGGTGACCGCGGGATGGGCGGCCGGATCGTAGGGAAAGGCAGGGAGTGCCGCAAGGCGGGGTGTACAGACGCCGGGGATGATTCAGGCCTTCGCTCAACCGCGGCATCCGCGGGATCCGCGGAAAAGGGCACGGAAGGTTCGTCGAGTACCGCCGGGAGCTGGTGGAAGCCGGAATCCGAATGAGAAACCTCCACCAAGCTCCGCCCCGGAGTCGGCGGTTTTCGCGACGAAGGGTTCCGCGGGCTGTTCTTCCGCGGATTCCGCGGATTCCGGTGTGAAATGCCGTTCCCGCCGGCCCGTCAGAACGCGCCGGACACCAGAAGCGTGACGGCCACCAGGACGGTAACGGTCAGCGGCGCGCCGAGGCGGGCGTAGTCGGTGAACCGGTAGCCGCCGGGGCCGTAGACCATGGTGTTGGTCTGGTAGCCGATGGGCGTCAGGAACGATGCCGACGCCATGATGGCCAGGGCAATGGCGAAGAGGCGGGGATCGGCGCCCACGCCCTGGGCGGTGGCCATGGCGATGGGGAAGAGGATGGCGGCGGCGGCGTTGTTGGTGATGAGCTCGGTGAGGACCACCGTCGTCAGGAGGATCCCGGCGAGGGCGGCGGTGGGGCCGAGGCCGCCGAGGCCGCCGAGGAGGAGGGTGGCGATGCGGTCGGCGAGCCCCGAGGCCTGGATGGCCGCCGCCAGGCCGAAGGCCGCGGCGATGACGATGATGACCTCGAAGTCGATGGCGCCCCGGGCCTCCGCCGGGGTAAGGACCCGGAAGGCCATGAGGGCGATGACGCCCACCAGCGACGCGTTCAGGATGGAGGTGACGCCGGTGGCGGCGGCCAGGACGATGCCCACGGCAATGAGCCCCACCAGCGGCGCCTTCTTCGTCATGGCCGGCGGCGAGCCGCCGAGGCGGGAGACCAGGAGGAAGTCGTGGCGGTCCCGCCAGCGCTGGGCGAAGCGGCTGTCGGCCAGGAGGATGAGGGTGTCGCCCACCTTGAGGGGGACGCGGCCCAGCTTGTCGGGCACCCGCTGTCCGGAGCGGTGGATGGCGACGACGGCGGCCTGGTAACGGCCCCGGAAGCCCGCCTCCTTCAGCGTGCGTCCCACCAGCGGCGACGACTCGCCCAGGACCGCCTCGAAGAAGGTGTGCTCCGGGTCGTCGAAGAAGTCGAGGTGGTCCCGCTCTGCGGAGGCCAGCCCCCGGATCTTCTGGAGCTCCACCACGTCGTCGGCCCGGCCCACCAGCATGAGCCGGTCGCCGCCGTGGAGGGTGGTGCGCCGGCCCACCGGGGCCACCACATCGTCGCCTCGCCGTAGCTCCACCAGGAAGAGGCCCGTCAGGTGACGGAGCCCGGCCTCCTCGACGGTCTGCCCGTCCAGCGGCCCGCCGTCCACCACGTCCATGTTGACCACGAACTCCCGGAGCTGCTCGGCGTCCTGCTGGATCGGGCCCCGGCGGTCCGGGAGCAGGACCGGGGCCAGGAGCACGATGAGGACCACGCCCACCACGGCGACGGGGAGCCCGTAGGGCGTCAGCTCGAACATCTCCAGCGGCGGGCGGCCCGAGGCCTCCAGCAGCCCGCTGACCACCAGGTTCGTGGACGTGCCGATGAGGGTGATCATCCCGCCCAGGATCGACGCGAAGGAGAGCGGCATCAGGAACCGCGACGGACTCAGACCCTGCCGCTCCGTCCACTGCGCCACCTGCGGCGAGAGCATGGCCACGATGGGCGTGTTGTTGAGGAACGCCGACGCGCCGAGCCCCGGGACCACCACGCGGGCCAGGCTGCGACGTCGTCCCCTCGAACGCCCCAGCACCCACCCGATCACCGGCTGCAGCACGCCCGTCTTCTCCGTGGCCGCCGCCAGGATGAAGAGCGCCGCCACCGTGATCGGCGCCGGGTTGCTGAACCCGCTGAACGCCTGC
>CAZSBL010000196.1:0-5022 GCA_964605205.1 uncultured Gemmatimonadaceae bacterium | reverse complement strand
TGGTCGTTCTCGCCCCCGGACGTGGCCATGGCGAGGGCGGGCGGGGAGAGGGCGGCGAGGGGGGTGGAGCCGTCGTCGCCGGGGGTCCACCGCTTGATCCGGGACGAATCCGGCCCCTGGCCCGGGCGCATCATCCCGCGGGCCTGGAAGTAGATCCGGCCCATCCGGTCCACGCCGCCGGGGTTGATGACCTCCATGCCCATGGGCCCGGCGCCGGCGCCCTCCACCACCATGGGGTACGACTCGACCAGCCGGCCCTCCGGGTCGATAACGGTGAGCCGGGTGTTGCCCAGGTCCACGAGCAGCGTGGAGTCGCCGGGGAGCGGATAGACGGCGTCGGGCTGGCGCCACTCCCGGGGCCCCCGCCCCTCCCGGCCCAGCGGCTCCGCCTGGCCGGTCTCCAGGTCCGCAGCGATGAGCTGGCGGCCCAGCGGGTCGGCCAGGATCACCCGACCGTCCGGCAGCGGGCGAGGGGTCATCAACAGCCCGAAGCTCCCGGGGTAGGTGGTCACGTGCGCCGGGCTCGTCGCCTCCTGAGCCGGAGTGGGGGCCGGGGCCGCCAGCAGCGCGACGAGGAGCAGCCCGGGCGCCGCCCGGTTGGCGAAGCGAATCGTCGTATTCATGGCACCGTCTCTGGGTGGCTGTCCATTCGAGGGGTTCCGGGCCTTGGATGCACGAAGGGCCCGCAGGGGTTGCCGGCCCCGGGTGTCAGTGGTGGTCGACCGGCACCCGCACCCCCACGTCCGGGAGCGCCTGGCGCACCACCCACGCCCGGACGAACGGGCTGTCGAACGCGTAGCCCGACGTGGTGTCGGCCTTCCGGAGCAGTCCTCGCCCGACCAGCGCCAGCGCGCTGTTGCGGGCCGTGCCGCCGTGGCCCAGCGCGAACCGCTCCAGCGTCTCGGCGGCCGTAAGACCGGCGCCGTTCCACGCCACCGCCCGGAGCACGTCCTGCTGGTGCTCGGTCAGGTTGTCCCACACGGCTCGCATGACGTCTTCTTCTTCGGCGACGACGCGCTCCAGGGCCCGGCGAACGCGCTCCTCCGGCGTCGACTCTCCACCCTGCCGGCCCAGCTCCCAGACGGCGAGGGCCAACCGCACGGCATCCCGGGTCCGGTCGCCCGCCACCGCCAGGATCCGGGCGCCGACCGCCGACGCCTCCAGCCCGGCGCCCGCCAGCCGCTCCTCGATCCAGCGGCCCAGGTGCTCCGGGTCCATGGGGCCGAAGTGGAGCGGCTCGAATAGCTCGTAGAACGCCCGGTCCTCGCCCAGCATGGCACGGATCAGCGACGTGTCCGAGCCCGCCAGCACGTACCCGATCCGCCGGTGATGCTGGATCGCGCCCCGCAGACGCCACTCCGCCGCCTCCCCCCCGAACCGGTGCAGCTCCTGGAACTCGTCCAGGACCACGCCCAGCTCCGTGTCCCGGGCCTCCGCCATCCCCTCCAATCCGTCGAGAACCGCCACGAAGCTGTCCACCTGCTCCCCCTCGCCACGTGACCGCAGCCGCGCTTCCAGTACCGGGATCGCCAGACCCGTCGCCGGATCCGGCACCAGCTCCAGCCGCACCTGGAGCCGCGACGTCAGATCGCCCAGGAACTCCGACCAGCTCCGGCCCACCGCCCGCGTCGCCGCGTCCAGCACACGGTTCCCCATGTCCACCGGCGACGACGCCGTCGAGAGGTCCGCGAACACCACCACACCACCGGCTCGCTCCACCGTCTGTCGCGCCACGTGCAGCGCCGACGTCTTCCCCATCCGGCGAGGTCCGTACACCAGCAGCTTCGCAGGCGGCGCTTCCAGCGCCCGCCGGATCCGCGCCACCTCGTCCCCCCGATCCGTGAAGAACGGCGGCTCCACCACGCCATCGATGCGGAAGGGTCCTGGTTTCTCCATGCTACCAATTTATCGTGTGAATACAATTATTGCAATTACACTATAAGGTCGCCGGGTGCTGTATGGTGCACAGGCGGCCCGACGGCCGCGGCGGTGATGGACATTACGATCGGGTCAGCGTCGCCGACCGCGTCGAGGACACGGCTCGCCCGGTCAATGCTCCACCAGGGCGCCCTGGCCCTGCCGCACAGCGGCCCCCTTCAACGCCGCCAGGAACCGCGACCGCAGGACGTCGCTCATGAGCGCTCGCTTCACGGGCGGGAGCCGGAGGAACCCGCCCACCACAGCCCGAGCGAAGCCGTGGGTGAGGCTGGACGGGTCGTCGAAGAGCTGGTTCTGGAGCGTGCCGCGCTCGAGGCACTGGAGGATGATGCGCTCGAAGGTGGTCTCGGGGTGGAGCACCCGCTGCTCGCGCTGCGTGAGCCGCATGGCGCCGGGCTTGCACCGGACGGTGCAGACGCCGCAGCCGAGGCACAGCTCCTCATTCACCACCGGGCGGCCGAACTTCCGGTACTTCGGGTCCGGGTCGTCGATCCGGTCGATGGCGTCGATGGGGCACTGCCGGGAGCAGATCCCGCAGCCAATGCACTTGTCGGGATCCGACTCGGCGATCCAGTTGGAGGTCACGACGGCGTTGGTGTAGCCGTGGCGGTTGATCCCGCCCAGCACGTTGCAGCAGCAGCCGCAGCAGTGGCAGAAGAAGCTGACGTTCCGCTGCACGTTGTCGGCGTTGATCACGAGCCCCAGCTCCCGGGACCGTTCCACGTTCTCGTGCATCTCCCACTTCGAGACCTCCCGGGCCAGCCCGTTCCGGACCATGTAGTCCACCGAGCGGGCGCCCAGCGTGGAGCAGGTGTCCAGCGGCACGTCGCAGTCGTTTGCGCCCAGGTGCCGGTGCTCGTGGCGGCACGAGCAGAGCCCGATGGCGAAGCGGTCCGTGGCGTCCACGATGGCCGCCGCCTTCTCGTAGTCGAGCACCTCCACGTACTCCTCGGGCCGGACCGAGCCGGCATGGGGGATCGCGCGCATGATGGAGACCCGCTTCCCGTCGCCGAACATGGCCTCGGCGAACGGGCCCTCCTCCAGGTAGTCGCGGAAAAGCTCGGCCCATTTCCCGTACGGCAGCTGCCCGCCGGTGCGCATCATGGTGAACTCGAAGACCCCGATCACCATGGGCGACGGCGCATAGCGGTACTTCCCGCCCGCCCACACGTCGATGACCAGCCCCCGGGGGCAGAGGCTGCCCAGGAGACGCTCCAGCTCCGGGCGCTCGATGCCGGTGACCTTCTCCAGCCGGCCGAGGCTCGAGAACCCCCACGGCATGGCGGCGATGAGCCGGGCGTCTTCCTCGGTGTAGAGCTCCTCGAGGATCGCCCGGAGCGCGTCGCTCCACGGCGCGCGGGCGGACAGGCCGTCGAGCTTCCGACCCAGTGCGCGGTAGACGTCCTTGCCGACGGTGTGGCCCATGGCGGCTCCCGGCCGAAAGTGACCCCGCCCGACCGGTGGTCGGGCCCGGGCGGGCGCCGGAGGCGGGGGCTGCTCCAGCATGCGCGGGCCGCCGTGGAAACGCAACGTCGGGGCTGGGGCCGGATCCCACACCCCCGAGCTGCCGCCGGACACAACGCCGGCTGCCGCCGGACATCCCCACCCCCGGGCTGGCGCCGGACGTCCTCGCCGCCTAGCCTCCGGCCATGCTCCTGATCGCTCTGGAAGGCCCCGTGGGAAGCGGCAAGACGACGCTCCTCTCCTCCCTCGCCGCCTGGTACCAGACCGGGGGACGGGCGGTGGACGGGTTCCTTGCCATCGCCGGTGACCGGAGCCAGCCGGACCGGGGCGCGGACCGCTACGACCTCCGGCTGGTCCGGAGCGGACGCACGCTCCCGTTCGCCGTCCGCGACCCGGAGCGGCGCCCCCCCTACCGGTTCGACCGGGACACCGCCCAGGAGCTGAGCCACTGGGCCGAGGATCTCGCCGCCGGCGACCCGCCCGACCTCCTGGTTATCGACGAGTTCGGGCGGGTGGAGGCGGAGGGCGGCGGCCACCTGGCGCTCTGGCCAGCGCTGGACGCGGCGGCGCCCGCGGTGGTGGCGGTGGCGGTCCGGGCCGGCGCAGTGCAGGCGTTGGAGCGCCGACTGGGCCGCCGGTTCGACGTCCGGGTCGACGCGTCGGAGCCAACCGCGTGGGAGTCGCTGCGCGCCGCGTGCCGTGCCCACGACGACTGGGCCCGGATCGGCGCCTGGGGGGCGGGGGCGGGGGGTGTGGAAGTGACCCTCGGATCGGCGCTCCACGGCCCACGGGTCCCCGGGCGAGGCCTCGTCCTCTCGACGCTCCAGGCCATCATGATGGCCTTCGCCGGCGACGGGCTCCGGCGCCGGGCCCGGGTGGTCTGGGTCCCCTTCATCGCGGCCGGCCTCAAGGCCATCTCCCCGGCCGGGAGCCGGCTCCGCCCCATGCTCGCCATCAGCCTGCAGGGACTGCTCTTCGCCGGCGCCACCACGGTCCTCGGCTGGAACGCTGTCGGGATCGCCGTCGGCGGCGGGCTGGTGGGCGCGTGGGCCGCCGCCCAGGGCGTCCTCCTCCAGCTCCTCCTGATCGGGACCGACCTGCTCGTCGCCTACCAGTCGGTCATCGATTGGATCACGGCACGGTGGGCGCCGGGCCGGGTGGGGGTGGCCGCCGCCCTCACCGCCTGGATCGCCGGCTACGGCCTCGTGGCCGCCGGCGCCACCTGGGCGGTGTGGCGGAGGCGGCGGCTCCCGCATCGCCTGGAGCGCGCCCTGCGACGGGGCGCCCGAGGGTTCGGCTCCCGGGCCCGCGGCGACCGGTCTTCCCGGCCCGCCGCCCCCGGCCAAGGCCTCCGCCAGGGGCTTCGGGCGGGTCTCCAAGACCTGACACGCCCGGTCTTCTGGCTCCCACTCGTCATGGTCGTGGCCATCCTGCTGGCCGTGGGCTCCTCCTGGGAACGGGCGTTCTGGATCATCGTCCGGGCCGCCACCATCGGCTTCCTCCTCTTCTCCCTGGCCCGGGCCGTGGACATGGACCGCGTGGTAGCCTGGCTCCGGCGCCGGGGGCACTGGGGCCCCGCCCTGGCGTTCGACCGGGCGGTGCGGGGGGGTGGGGATGCGG
>CAZSBL010000195.1:3645-5117 GCA_964605205.1 uncultured Gemmatimonadaceae bacterium | reverse complement strand
GCGCCCTCGGTGAGGTTCAGGAGCAGCGCCATGGCGCGTTCGGCGAACGGGTCCAGATCGTCGGCCTCCACACCGTGCGACGACGCCCATTCCCGCAGGCGACCGCGTACGACCGGCCGTCGCTGCCGCACCGTCTCGCGGACCAGATCCGCGAGCGCCTCCCGGTATTGGAACCGCACGGGATCCGGCTCGCCCAGCGATTCCCGGACTACCCGGTACTGCGCGCACGACCGGCGGTATGCCCAGACGAACAGATCCCTCAGCAGCTCCACGCGCCCCTCCTCGTACACGGCCAGCGTCCCGTCGACGTAGTCTCGCTCCGGCACGTCCACGAACGAGAGTGGGCAGAGGTTCTCCCGGACGAACGGGATGTTCGCCGCGAGCCGTGAGGTCCGCTTGTTCACGTCGATGAACGGCTGGAGATACGGGATATGGACCAGGACGAAGAACGCCTGCTCGAAGGGGTCGGGGATCGCATCCGCCTTGACCAGGATCAGCTCGAAGCACTCCTCCAGGACCTGCGGGATGGCCGTGGGCGTGTACGCGGTCCCGGAGATGTCCACTGCCCGGCGACGCAGCGCGCCCTCCTCCCCCGGATTCGCGACCAGGTTCTCCGCCAGCGCCGCGTGCAGGCCCAGGATCGAGCGACGGTCGAACGCCATCGTATCCGCGTGCTCCACCAGCATGCGGATGGCGTTCCGGTGATTGAGGATCATCTGGGCCTCTTCCCGGCTCTTGCCTTCCGCCCGGATCCCCAGCTCCAGCAGGTTCTGCGTATCCAGCCGCGAATACGTGTTGCCTTCCAACCTGCTCGATGCCCACGAGAGGTCGATCAACAGCTGTCCCAGGATGTCACGCGCGTACGTGCCCGCCGGCCGCTCCCGGTCCGGTGCCCCGCCCGCGGCCCGCAGCTCCAGCCGGATCGGCTCCGACAGGTACCACGTCTCCCCGGGGACGTAGGACTCCAGGAGCTCGCGGCGGTACCCGCAGGGTTCCCGCTCGTGCAACGGCGCGCGGACCCGCCCGCGCAGCCTCTCCCCTTCCTCCGAGACCGGGATCGAGGCCTCCCCGCTCGACCCATCCCTCGGCCCCCGCCGCACCCCCTCCAGCTCCGCCACGGGACGCTCCCCCACACCCGCGAGGACGTACCGCCGGGCCCTGCCCTCGCCTTCCGCCGCCACCACACCTTCCTCCACCAACCGCTTCAGGCGACGGTTCAACGTCCGCTCGTGGATGCCCTCCCCGTACCGCTCCTCCAGCACCGCATTGATCTCCGACCGCGACAGGCCGCCGGGATGGTCCCCCAGTACGTCCCCGATCCGGTCCAGCGACTCCCGTATCTCCGCTTCCGACGCTCTTGTCATGTCCACCCGGCGCTGCAATCACGACACAAAGACGGCCTTCCTCGACACAAAATCTACAATCTCGACACATAAATGGCAATCCCGACGTAAAACGGTGATACACGACAT
>CAZSBL010000195.1:0-3545 GCA_964605205.1 uncultured Gemmatimonadaceae bacterium | reverse complement strand
CTACAATCTCGACACATAAATGGCAATCCCGACGTAAAACGGTGATACACGACATTTAAAACCTGGGCACCCAGGCTCGCACCCGCGTCGCCATCGCCAGGGACCAGCCCTCGGGGCGATGCCGACCTTCGCTAACCGCGGAATTCGCGGAAGACACGGACATGGCGCGGAACCAACATGAAGTATTCCGCGTGCTGTCCTTCCGCGTCTTCCGCGTCTTCCGGTGTGAAATGCTGTTCACCAGGAGCCAGATCCTGGTCGGCGGGGCCTTGCCGAACAGCCTGCCCGATGCGATCATGAAATAAGCAGTTTATCTCATGCAAAAGCGCAGGGCACATGTTCAAGCTCGAAGACATCCATTCGCTGTCGGACTTCCAGCGGAACGCGCGGGCGCACATTGAGCAGCTCAAGAAGACGGGCCGCCCGGAGGTGCTGACCGTCCACGGTGAGGCCGAGGTGGTGGTCCAGCATGCGGAGGCCTACCAGCGCCTCCTGGACATCGCCGCCCACGCCGCGGGCATCGTCGGCGTCCAGCGAGGCCTCCAGGGCATGCAGGCCGGCACCGGTGAAGAGGCGGAGGACGCGTTCGCCTCCCTCGAGCGCGAGCTCGGGATCCCGGTTCGTGATTAGTGTTTATCCCGACAACTGGTACTTCGGAATACGCGAAGCTATCCGGGACCTCGCCCGTTCCGCCGACGAGTGCGGCCCGGCGTACGAAGATCGGTTCTTCGCGGAGAAGATCCGGCAGCGGCTCCACGACTCGTACAAGATCCTGTTCGCGATCCGTGGTGACCGCATCCACGTACTTCACATCCGCCACCAGGCCCAGGATCCTGAAGAACTGGACCTTTAGACTACGAGTCCTCCAGCCGTGGCGGGAGCAGGCCACCAGGATCTTCGTTTCCACGCTCGAACGGGCAGGCCTCACCTGACCCCAGGATCGCACCCCCATCGCCATCGCCAGCTACCAGCCCTCGGGGCGGTTCCCACCTTCGCCTGACCGCGGAATTCGCGGAATACGCGGACGTGACGCGGAACCATCGTGAAGTATTCCGCGTGCTGTCCTTCCGCGTCTTCCGCGTCTTCCGGTGTGAAAAGCCGTTGATGACCCCGTTGAGCCGTCCGTGGCGCCAGTGTGGAGAAATGACTAAATTGGTCATGAACATGCGCAAGGAGGAGTCATGACCGAACAGCGGGTGTCCATCGGGACGCTGAAGGCGAAGCTCAGCGAGTACCTGAGCCGGGCGAAGGCCGGCGAGGCGGTGGTGGTGACGGACCGGGGTCGGCCGGTGGCGCGGCTGGGTCCGCTGGCGGGGGAGGTGGCGCTGGAGGGTCGCGAGGCGGAGCTGGCGCGGGCGGGGCTGGTGCGGCGTCCCCGGGCGGAGCTGGACCGATCGGCGCTGGCGGCGGGCCGCCCCGTGGATCCGGAGGGCCGGAGCCTGGAGACGGTTCTGGAGGAACGAGCGGAGGGCTGGTGAGGTTCTGGGACACGTCGGCGGTGGTCCCGCTGCTGCTGGAGCAGGAGGCCACGGCGTCGATGGAGGCGCTCCTGGACAGCGACGCCGGGATGGCGGCGTGGTGGGGCACGCCGGTGGAGTGCGCGTCGGCGGCCGCGCGGCTCCGTCGCGAGGATCGGCTGACGGTGGGCGAGGAAGCGCGGGTGCTGGACGCGGTGGCCGCCCTCCGGGCCGCGTGGGTGGAGGTGGTCCCGTCCGAGGAGGTCCGGGAGCGGGCCGTGCGGCTCCTCCGGGTCCACTCGCTGAGGGCGGCGAACGCGCTCCAGCTCGCGGCCGCGCTGGTGTGGGCGGGCACGCCATCGGGCGCCGAGCTGGTCACGCTGGACGAGCGGCTGGCGCTGGCGGCGAGGCTCGAGGGGTTCCGGGTGCTGCCGGGATAGGGGCCGGGCCCCTCGCCGGCGCGATGGGCATCCTCTTGACGGCCCGTAACCCCTCGGGTATCATTGTATGCAACTATACTTGGTAACAACTATACTTGTATGCAAATACACCTGTACGATCGCGAGACCGAGCGGGCGGAGCTCCGGGCGCTCCTGGACCGGCCGGGGACGTCGGTGGCGCTGCTCTACGGCCGGAGGCGGGTCGGGAAGACGTTCCTGCTGAATCGGGTGTGGCCGTCGGAGTCGACGTACTACTTCGTGGCGGCGGACACGACGCCGGAGATCAACCGCGGGGAGATCCTGGACGAGGTGAGCCGGCGGACGGGGCGGGCGGTGCACCCGGAGGACTACCCCACGTGGCGGACGGTCTTCCGGCTGCTACTGGAGCTGAACGCGCCGGCCCCGACGGTGGTGATCCTGGACGAGTACCAGTACCTGAAGGGCGGGGAGGACGACGTGGATTCGCAGCTGCTGGCGGCGCTGGAGCTGCAGGCGGCGTCGGGCGGTCCGGGGCGGCCCCTGGTGCTGGTCCTCTGCGGCTCGCTGGTGGAGGAGATGGCCGGGCTCGACGCGGCGGGCTCGCCGCTGCACGGCCGTTTCCGGTGGACG
Organism: uncultured Gemmatimonadaceae bacterium; assembly: GCA_964605205.1. Taxonomy (GTDB): domain Bacteria; phylum Gemmatimonadota; class Gemmatimonadetes; order Longimicrobiales; family RSA9; genus JAWVYT01. The sequence continues at coordinate 1,039 of CAZSBL010000195.1, read as the reverse complement.
GGGCAGCTCGAGCCGTTCGACTACCGGGACGCGGCGGAAATGGCCGGGTTCTCCGACCTCCGGGAGCGGGCGTACGCCTACGGCATCTTCGGCGGCACGCCGAGCTACCTGGCGGCCATAGACGGGTCCGAGACGCTGGCGGACAACGTGGCCCGGGCGGTGCTGTCGCCCCGTGGCGAGGTTCGTCGTCTGGTGGAGACGGCCATCGAGCAGGAGCGTGGTCTCCGGAAGGTCTCGGAGTACCGTGCGGTGCTGGTGGCCATCGGCCAGGGCCGGACCAGGCGGAACGAGATCGCCCAGGCCGCCGGCCTCGACAACACGTACGCCTTCGTCACCATGTTAGAGACGCTGGAGCGACTCGGCTACATCCGCGCCACGCGGAACTTCGACGGGCCGGCGAACGCGCCGTACCGCTATGCGCTGAGCGACCCGGCGGTCCGATTCCACCACGCCCTGGTCACCCGCTACCGCGCCGAGCTGGAGACCAACCTCCCGCGGGAGGTCTGGGACGCCCACATCGCCCATCGGCTCGACACGTACATGGGCCCCGTGTTCGAGGAGATGGCCGTGCAGGCCTATCACCGGCGCCGGGGCCAGGAGGGCCTCCCGATGGTGGCCGAGTGGGGGCGCTGGGAGGGAACGGACCGGGACGGCGAGAGCCTCGAGATCGACCTGGTGGCCCGGCTCACCGACGGCGGCATGCTCACCGGCGCCGTCAAGTGGAACCGCACCCCCGTCCCGGCGCGGCTCCACCACGACCACGTTCGTGGCCTCGAGCGGCTGGCCCGCTCTGGACGACGGTGGGCCCATGAGGCCCTCGAGCCCGGGTCCCGCCTCCTCTACGTGGCCGGCGGCGGGTTCGAGGACGGGTTCGAAGAACGGACCGGCGATGCGGGGCTGCCGGTGACCCTTTGGACGCTCGAGGACCTGTACGCCTGACGCCGGGTCTACCGCCCCACCACCCCATTAAGCACCACCTTGAACGTCCCCCACGTCTGGCCGCGGTGCTGGGGCCGGAACCCGATGAGGATGACCTGCC
>CAZSBL010000194.1:0-5200 GCA_964605205.1 uncultured Gemmatimonadaceae bacterium | reverse complement strand
CTGACCAAACTTCAGGCGGAGAAGATCCTTCGACGTCACAGAATCCGGCGCTTGAGGCCCGAAGACGTGCACGCGGTCGTCGCCCGGGAACGGCTTCAGATTGCCCCCGGAGCGGCCGAGGCGGCCCGAACTCACGTGGCTCTCCTTCTCCCACGTCTGAGGATCGCTCACGAACAACGCAAGCGCTGCAAGAAGACCCTCCAGGGCCTACTCGAGGAGTACGCGGCCGAAGACGTTTCCATCTCGGACGGTCCCAGTGACCTGGCCATCATGACCTCACTACCAGGGGTCGGTGTAATCGTCCAGGCCACAATGCTATCGGAGGCCGCACCACTGCTTGCCGGGCGCAACTATGCCGCCTTACGAGCGCTCGGAGGCCTGGCACCGGTCACCAAGCGCAGCGGCAAGAGCTTTGTCGTGGTGATGCGATATGGCTGCAACACCCGCCTCCGCAACGCTTTCTACCACTGGAGCCGCACGAGTATCCAAACCGATCCAGCAGCACGGCACTACTATGCCTCCCTGCGGGCTCGTGGCCACACGCACGGCCGCGCACTGCGGAGCGTGGCAGACCGGTGGCTTCGAATTCTCATGGCCATGCTCAATGACCGAACGCTCTATGATCCTCAGCATCAGCAGCGCGTACGAGCCGCTGCGTGAGACCCTTGACTAACGGTGGGGAGTCCCCCCCCGAACCCACCACGCGCCAGTCCACCCCGGCACCCGGTATCGCCGACCCCTGTAAGAACCCATATTGCTCCGGCGTTGTTTGGATGAAGCCCCACCTTGCAGGGACCCACCCGACAACCGGAACGCCTTCCATGGTCGCCAGCATGAAGGTTCGGGGTCACGCCATCGCACTCCTCATGGTCCTCGGGGGCCTCATGGGGCCCGCGCCCACCGCGCCCGCCGCCGCCCAGGTGCTGTCGGGGGTGATCACGTCGGACGTCGACGGGTCGCCGCTACAGGGCGCGGTGGTGGAGCTGCTGGATACCTCCGGCGACGAGGTGGCGGCCCGGCTCACGGGCCCCGACGGGACCTTCTCGTTCCGGGGCACGGCGCCCGGGCGCTACGGGTTCCGGGTCGGGCTCCTGGGCTACCGCACCATCACCACGGCGCCCTTCGAACTGGCGCCCGGGCAGAACCTGCACCGGCGGGTGGCGATCCCGCTGGAGCCGATCCGGCTCGACGAGATCCGGGCCTCGCGGGAAGGGCGGTGCGGCGGCAACTTCGCCGGGACCGACCTGGTCCGGCTCTGGGAAGAGGCCCGGAAGGGGCTGATGGCGGTGATCCTGACCGAGTCGTCACCACTGGTCTCCTTCCGGACCGCCATCTACGACCGTGACCTGGACCCCGATTGGGGCGGGGTGCTGCGGGAGCAGGTCCGGACCCGGCGCACCTGGGGCAACGACCCGTTCCGCTCCGCCCCGGCCGCCGAGCTCCTGGCCCGGGGCTTCGTCCGCGGCGAGGCCGGCGACACGGTGACGTACTACGGCCCGGACGCCCAGCTCCTCCTCTCCGAGCCGTTCCTCCAGCAGTACTGCTTCGGGATCACCCGGCGGCGAGGCGGCGAAGTCGGTCTCACCTTCGAGCCCGAGGCCCGGCTCCGGCACACCGCCCAGATCGAGGGCACCCTCTGGCTCGATGGCGAGACGGCCGGGCTCGAGCGCCTCGAGTTCACCCACACCCGCTCCCCCGTTCGCGAATTCGAGTCCGGCGGCTGGGCCGTGTACGAGCGGCTGCCGACCGGCGCCTGGATCATCCGGGAATGGCGGCTGCGGATGCCTCGCCCGGCCATCATCGACGGACTCCCCACCAGCCGGCTCGCGTCGATCCACGAGACCGCCGGCGAGGTGGTCGAGGTGCTGGGCCTCGACCGGGCCATGCGCCTGGAGAACCCGCCCGGCGCCGTCCGCGGTCGCGTCGCGGCCGAGGGGACCGGCGAGCCGCTGGGCAACGTGCTGGTCTACCTCGAGGGCACCGACCATGCCGACACCACCGACATCGACGGGCGGTATCGGATGGCGGACATCCGGCCCGGGCGGTACCGCGTCTCCTGGGCCCACCACCAGCTCCGGACCGCCAGCGGACCGCCCCCGCCCCAACCACTGGAGGTGGTCAGCGGGCGCGACGCCGTGGTCGACTTCGAGGTCCCGCTGCCACCGGTCCTGGCGGCCGGCTGCCCCGACCGCACCGGCGCCGCTGTCTGGGGCCGCGTGGTCGACGACGCCACGGGAGTCCCGCTGTCCGGCGTCGAGGTCAGCCTCGCCCCGGAACTCCCGGGCGACGAGGTCGCCGACCCGGCCCTCCGTCACACCGACGCCCGCGGCACGTTCCGGTTCTGCGGTCTCCAGTCGGGGGCGTTCACCGTGAGCGTCGCGCCCACCCACGCGAGCGCCGCCTCCGAGCGCGCTCGCGTCGAGCCCGACGCCGCGCCCGAGGTCGAGCTCCGGGTGACCATGACGGGCCCGGAAGACGCGCCGGCCCGGATCGTCGGCCGTGTCCTGGACGCCGCCACCGACACGGGAATGGCCGGTGTGACCATCCGGGTCGACGGCCGGACCCGGGCCATCTCCGATGAAAACGGCGCGTTCCTGGTCGACGACCTCCTCGCCGGGCCTCACACGATCCTCGCCCGCTCCCTCGGCTACGGCGATGCCGAGGGCGAGGTGCGGACGGGCGCCAGTCAGACGCTGAACGTCGAGATCCGTCTCGGTTACGAGCCGATCGCGCTGGATCCCATCGTGGTCACCGCCAGCCGCACCCGCCTGGGCGGCTCGGGCCGGCTCTCCGACTTCACCTACCGGATGGAGCGCGGCTGGGGCACGTACGTGGTGGCGGAGGAGATCGAGCGGCGCAACCCCACCCGGCTGATCCACGTGATCCGGGAGACCGGCTTCCGGACGCTGGGCAGCACGGGCGGCGGCTGGCGAGTGGCCACCCTCATCAACCCGCGCTACAACTGCGCGCCGATGGTCTATCTCGACGGCGTCCCGATTACGCGGGCCAACGACCGCGAATCCATAGCGGCAGCCCAGGAAGCCGCAGCGGCCATCGAGATGATCCACCCGCTGGAGGTGGCCGGCATCGAGATCTACAAGGGCGTAGGAGAAGTCCCGGCCGCGTTCGGTGGCTCCGCCGCCCGCTGCGGTGTTATCGCCATCTGGACCCGCGGGTTCGGCGGCGGACCGGGACGGGACGAGGGCGGCCCGTGAGCCGGTGGACAGGGGCCGCCAGCCGGCCGGGCCTCGGAACGCTGCGGGCGTTCATGCTCGCGACGCTTCTGGTCGGCTGTGCCGGCCTCGGTGCCGGCACCGGCGTGGTTGGCCCACCCCGGGAGCCCGGTCGCGCCCTCTCGACCTGGGTATCGGAGCGCACACAGCCTCGACGCTACGCCCTCAACCTCCGGAATGACTCCGACGCCGTGGTCCGGGTCACGGCGGTCATCCTGCGTGGATGTGAGAACGTGCGGGAGTCGTGTGACCGTCACCCGGTGGACGTCGCGCTCCAGCCCGGCGACCACGCCCGCCTGCTCACCATCCACCCCCGCAACGCGGCCCAGGCCGTCTACTTCGACTGGGGTTACGACACCACCTTCTTCGACCGTTGACCCGGTTCCGCCACGCCCCGACCCCGTCCCGCTCCCGCCCCGCTCCAGCCCGGCGCGCCGATCGTAACAGATCGACAAGGTTGACAGGCGTTTCGACCTGCGTTAATAGGCGAGATGGGGAACGGCCGTTGCGCCCCTCGATGGACACGCCGACTACCCCGGGAAACTCAGCCAGATCAAAGGAGGTCCGGACCCATGGCCGCTCTGTTCGCCTCTCGCTCGTCCGCGCTCGATGACGAGATCCTGCTCCTCACCTTCGATGAAGACGATGACGATTGGGATGACGAGGACTGGGACGACGACGAGGATTGGGACGACGACGACGAGGACTGGGACGACGATGACGAGGACTGGGACGACGATGAAGATTGGGAGGATGACGACGACGATATCTGATTCGCGGCCCTGAAACGGGGGCTGGCGCCCGGTTCCCCGCCGGGCGCCAGCCGGGGGTTGACGGGCCGTGAGGCACCTGATACCCTTCATGTCTGTGCGGCGCCAGCAGCATCGGCGCCGCTTTCTAGCTGATTGAAAAACGAGGTTGGAGGGATAGATCGTGTGGGCCCTGAGAGCCCCGGGGCACTGTGTCCTTGGGGTGAGGGTTCAAAGGTACACAGCGATGTGGCCCGGCCTGGCTCGTAGAGAGTGGGGTTGGGGTCACGCCAGCAAGCTTTTCAGAGTTTGTAGGAAATACACTATGGAGAGTTTGATCCTGGCTCAGAACGAACGCTGGCGGCGTGCCTAACACATGCAAGTCGCGGGAGGACCAGGGAGCCTTCGGGCACCCTGTAGCCGACCGGCGGACGGGTGCGTAACACGTAAGCAACCTGCCCCTTTGCGGGGGACAACCCGGGGAAACCCGGGCTAATACCGCATAGACCGCTGGGCTCGAGTGAGTCCTGCGGGAAAGGTGGCCTCTTCATGAAAGCCATCGCGAAGGGAGGGGCTTGCGGCCTATCAGCTCGTTGGTGGGGTGACGGCTCACCAAGGCGACGACGGGTAGCGGGTCTGAGAGGATGATCCGCCACATTGGGACTGAGACACGGCCCAGACTCCTACGGGAGGCAGCAGTGGGGAATATTGCGCAATGGCCGCAAGGCTGACGCAGCGACGCCGCGTGCGGGAGGAAGCCCTTCGGGGTGTAAACCGCTGTCAGGGGGGACGAACCGCGGGTAGTCGAACAGGCTATTCGTCTGACGGTACCCCCAGAGGAAGCGCCGGCTAACTCCGTGCCAGCAGCCGCGGTAAGACGGAGGGCGCAAGCGTTGTTCGGAATCACTGGGCGTAAAGCGCGCGCAGGCGGGTGTGAAAGTCGGAGGTGAAAGGCCGGGGCTCAACCCCGGACCGTTCTTTCGATACTTCATGCCTAGGGACCGGTAGAGGCCAGTAGAATTCCCGGAGTAGCGGTGGAATGCGTAGAGATCGGGAAGAACACCAGAGGCGAAGGCGACTGGCTGGGCCGGATCCGACGCTCAGGCGCGAAAGCGTGGGGAGCAAACAGGATTAGATACCCTGGTAGTCCACGCTGTAAACGTTGGGTGCTAGATGCTGGGGGGAGCGACCCCGTCAGTGTCGGAGCTAACGCGTTAA
>CAZSBL010000193.1:0-5235 GCA_964605205.1 uncultured Gemmatimonadaceae bacterium | reverse complement strand
GATGGACATCACGGCCACAGAAGTGAATTGTCCGGCATGTCGGTCCGACGCCTATGGATTGCGCTTCTTATAAATCTGTTGTTTTTAATCGTCGAGGTAATCGGCGCACTTGTCTCGAACAGCCTCGCGCTTTTCGCCGATGCGGGACACATGCTGACCGATGTTATGGCGTTGCTGCTTGCCGTTGTTGTCGCACATCTTGCTAGGAGTCTTCCCACGCCCAAACGCACGTTCGGGCTGCTGCGGGCGGAGGTGCTCGGCGCATTCATCAACGGCGCCGTACTGGTTGGGATCGTGGGGATTATCTTTTGGGAGTCCTGGCGGCGGGCGGGGCGGGGGTGGGCGGTGTTGGTCTATCGTCGGATCACCGGCCCGCCACGATCCAGGTCTTCGCCCAGGAGCATCGGCGGTGGGCCATGGGGAGCGGCCCGGTTCGGCTCCGTGAGCACGGGCTCGGGCCCGGGCTCGTAGTCGCGAGCACGCTTGAGCCGTTCCGAGATGGTGTCCCAGAGCGCTTCCTGGTAGGCCAGGTCCGGATGCCGGTCGATGAAGGCGTGCAGCTGCCCGGCCGTGATGCCCCGCGAGGACAGGATCGCGTCACGGAGCCGCTCGAAGCGCGCTTCGATCACGCTGTCTTCGTCGAACCGCAGCCGCAGGTCGATCTCCGCGGTCCGCAGTGCCACCACGGCGTCGATGAACTCGGCGCGCGTGAGACGGTTCTCGCTGGACGCGGGATCCGGCTCGCCACCGCAGGCGGCCAGGAGCAGGGCGAGGAGGAGCGGGGTGTGCCGGACCAACCTGTAACGGACCACGTTTTCCTTTTTCCTGGGCGCGTCGACGAGCACCCGTTAGGAGACAGTATGGGGGCGTATCCGCCCCATCGTCATGCGTCGCTGGGACAAACGGATAGCCAGCCCGGCCAAATAGTAAAATATCAAACCAGGTCCGGTAAAGTTGTCTGCCGATTCGGCAGGCGCTCCCGGCACGGGATGTGTACCTTCAACGGGGTGGGGAAAGAAGCGGGCCGGCACCGGCCGGCCGACCGGAGCGAGCCACGAAGTGGAGATCGATGCTGAACGCGGATCGACTGACGATAAAGGCGGGGGAGGCGCTGCAGGCGGCGTCGCAGAGCGCTGCGCGGGCGGGGAACCCGTCGTTGGAGGACGTGCACCTTCTGCGTGCGCTGCTGGACCAGGAGGATACCGTGGTGGTCCCGGTGCTGCAGAAGGTGGGTGTAAGCGTGTCGCGTGTGAAGGACCGCCTGGACGAGGCGCTGGAGCGTCTGCCGAGCCAGAGCGGCGACGTGCGGCCGACGGTGAGCCGGGAGCTGAACCAGATCCTGGGCCGAGCGGAGGAGGAGGCCCGGGAGCTGGGTGATGAGTACGTCTCCACCGAGCACCTGCTGCTGGGGCTGGCGTGGAAGAAGGGGAGCAGCACGCGGGAGCTGCTGGCCGGAGAGGGCGCGGATCCGGACGCGCTGCGGGCGGCGCTGGAGAGTGTCCGGGGGCCGCACCGTGTGACGGACCAGGACCCGGAGCAGAAGTACCGTGCGCTGGAGCGGTTCAGCCGTGACCTGACGGCGGCGGCTCGGCAGGGGAAGCTGGACCCGGTGATCGGCCGGGACGAGGAGATCCGCCGGGTGATGCAGGTGCTGAGCAGGCGGACGAAGAACAACCCGGTGCTCATCGGGGAGCCGGGCGTGGGGAAGACGGCCATCGCCGAGGGGCTGGCGCAGCGGATCGTGAGCGGCGACGTGCCAGAGTCGCTTGCGAACAAGGCACTGCTGCAGCTGGACATCAGCGCCATGGTGGCCGGGGCCAAGTTCCGGGGCGAGTTCGAGGAGCGGTTCAAGGCGGTGCTGAAGGAGCTCGTGGAGGCCGAGGGCCGGTACGTGGTCTTCATCGACGAGCTCCACACCATCGTCGGGGCGGGCGCGGCGGAGGGCGCCGTGGACGCGGGCAACATGATCAAGCCGCCGCTGGCCCGGGGCGAGCTGCACGTGGTGGGCGCCACCACGCTGGACGAGTACCGCAAGCATATCGAGAAGGACGCGGCGCTGGAGCGACGGTTCCAGCCGGTGTTCGTGGGCGAGCCGAGCGTCGAGGACACCGTCGCCATCCTGCGGGGTCTGAAGGAGCGCTACGAGGTGCACCACGGCGTGCGGATCACCGACGCGGCGCTCATCGCCGCGAGCCGGCTCTCCGACCGGTACATCGGCGGCCGGTTCCTGCCGGACAAGGCCATCGACCTGGTGGACGAGGCGGCGAGCCGTCTGCGGATTGAGATCGACAGCCTGCCGCAGGAGATCGATGAAGTGGAGCGGCGGATCACGCAGCTGGAGATCGAGAAGCAGGCGCTGCAGCGGGAGGAAGAGGCCGAGGCCGTGCGACGCCGCGAGGCCATCGAGGAGGAGCTGGCGGAGCTGCGGGAGCAGGCGGGCGGCATGAAGGCCCGGTGGCAGAGTGAGAAGGACGCCATCACGAAGATCCGGGAGCTGAAGGAGCGGATCGATCAGCTGAAGGTCGGGGCCGAGCGGGCCACCCGGACCGGCGACCTGTCCCGTGCCGCCGAGATCCAGTACGGCGAGATCCCGGAGACGACGCAGGCGCTGGAGCAGGCCGAGGCGCGGCTCGAGGAGCTGCAGGCCGAGAGCCAGTTCCTGAAGGAGGAGGTCGACGACGAGGACATCGCCGGGGTGGTGAGCAGCTGGACCGGCATCCCCGTGAGCCGGATGATGGAGACGGAGAAGGAGCGGCTGCGGAAGCTCGAGCAGCTGCTGGGCAAGCGGGTCATCGGGCAGGACGAGGCGCTGGCCGCGGTTTCCGATGCCGTGCGACGGAGCCGGGCCGGGCTCCAGGACCCGAACAAGCCCATCGGCAGCTTCATCTTCCTGGGCCCCACGGGCGTCGGGAAGACCGAGACCGCCCGGGCGCTGGCCGAGTTCCTCTTCGACGACGAGGAGGCCATGGTCCGGATCGACATGAGCGAGTACATGGAGAAGCACGCCGTGGCGCGGCTTATTGGCGCCCCCCCGGGCTACGTCGGCTTCGAGGAGGGCGGTCAGTTGACAGAACAGGTCCGGCGTCGGCCGTACAGCGTGATCCTGTTCGACGAGATCGAGAAGGCGCACAGCGAGGTCTTCAACATCCTCCTCCAGATCCTCGATGACGGGCGGCTCACCGACAGCCAGGGGCGCACCGTGGACTTCCGGAACGCCGTCATCATCATGACCAGCAACCTGGGCAGCCACTACATCCTGGAGCACGGCGAGGATGACTGGAGCCAGGTGGAGGAGCACGTCCGCGGCGAGCTGCGCCAGGCGTTCCGTCCCGAGTTCCTGAACCGGATCGACGACATCATCGTCTACCGTCCGCTGGGCGAGTCCGAGCTCGAGGCCATCGTCGAACTCCAGCTCCGGCGGGTCGAGGCGATGCTCGCCGACCGGCGGATCGACCTGGAACTGACCGACGCGGCCAAGGAGCGGGTGGCCCAGGTGGGCTACGACCCGGCGTTCGGGGCCCGGCCGCTCAAGCGGGCCGTGCAGCGGCTCATCCAGAACCCGCTGGCCATGCGCATGCTCGAGGAGGTGATCCCCGAGGGCGCGAAGGTGGTGGCGGACGTGGCGGTGGGCGAGGGGCTCGAGTTCCGGATTCAGGCGGGTGCCGAGACCGGTGTCGAGTCGGGCGGCGTGGAGCCCGGGACCACCGGAGAGCGGGCGGGCGACGAGGTCGCTTGACACCCTGTCCGGCGCCGACCACGTTGCCGTCGACCACCAACCCGGAGGAGCGATGAGGCGTGTACAGCGGTGGGCCCTGGAACGGTTCCCGGTGGGGCTGCTGATGGGGCTGCTGGTGGGGGTCCTGTCGGCGTCCGTGCTGGCGGCGTGCGGCGGCGGGCAGCAGGAAGGCCCCCGGACGCCGGCATCGGAGTCGCCGGGGCCGGCGCTTACGGTGGAGCGGTTCCTCCGTGCGGCGAACGCCAATGACCTGGGCGTGATGACGGAGCTGTTCGGGACCGAACGCCAGACCATCGCGCAGCGGGAGGGGCAGACGCAGGCGGAGCGCCGGGTGTACGTGCTGGCGTCGCTGCTGCGGCACGACGACTGGTCGATCGTGGGCCAGCAGACGGTGCCGGGCCGGATGATGGACGCCACGGACCTGCTGGTCCGGTTGAGCCGGGGCGGCGAGAGCGTGACGGTGCCGTTCCTGGTGGTGCGGACGAGGCAGGGCGGCTGGCGGATCGAGCGGATCGAGGTGGAGCCGTTGACCACCCTCCCGCCCGGCGGCTGAGGTCCCGGCAGGCGGGGGATCCGTCGGGAGCCGGGAGCCGTCGGGAGCCGGGAGCCGGGAGGCGGCTCAGCGCTCCACCAGCTCGATGAGAACGCCACCGGTGCTCCGGGGGTGAATGAACCCCACGCGGTGGCCGAAGGCGCCGGGCCGGCCGGTCTCATCGATGAGCTCGAACCCCTGGTCCGCGAGCTCGGCCAGGGTGGCGTCGATGTCGTCGACGCGGTAGGCGACGTGGTGGAGCCCCGGACCTCGCCTGTCGAGGAACCGTCCCACGGCGGTGTCGGGCCCCAGCGGCTGGAGGATCTCGAGCTTGCCATCACCGGTGCCGAGGAAGACGAGCTCGACGCCCTGGGCCTCGACGCGCTCGCGGCGGGAACTCTCGCCGCCGGTCACCGATTGGAGGGCCGGGAGGACGTCATCGATGGACGCCACGGCGATGGCCACGTGGTCGAGGGGGAGGGCGACGACGGGGTCGGGTATGGTCATGCGCGCCTCGGCCGATAAATTGCGTCAGTTCTGATGGTCGGAAACGTACACAGGGGATGAAGCCCGGGAAACCGGGAGACGATAACACACTGGAGGATCTGAATGGCAGAGAACGGAGGAGAGCCGGTCGTTGTCAGCGATGCCACGTTTGCCGAGGAGATCGAGGGCAGCGATGGGCTGGCCATGGTCGATTTCTGGGCGGAATGGTGCGGCCCGTGCCGGATGGTGGCGCCGGTGGTGAAGCAGCTGGCGTCGGAGTACGAGGGCCAGCTGAAGGTCGGGAAGCTGGACGTGGACGAGAACCAGCAGACGGCCATGAAGTTCAACATCCGGTCGATCCCGAGCATCCTGTTCTTCAAGGACGGGAAGCACGTGGACACGGTGGTGGGCGCGGTGCCGAAGCCGATGCTGGAGCGGAAGATCGAAGAGCACCTGGGCTAGCGCGCCCGGGGTGCATCTC
>CAZSBL010000192.1:0-5256 GCA_964605205.1 uncultured Gemmatimonadaceae bacterium | reverse complement strand
TAGCTGGCCAGGTCTGTCTCGCTGAGCGGAAGCTCGGCGTCGCTGCTCAGTGAAACCCGTGGGTCCTGGAGCGTGCCCGTGACCGACGCCACCACGTTGATGGGCTCACCCTGGGCCGGCCGGATCCTGTACGCGGCTTCGATGTCGAGGTTGGGGTTGATCTCCGGCGTGCCGACGAACTCGATGGTCCCCTCACGGATCTCGAATCCTCGACGGGTCACGCCGGCCAGCTGGGTGGCCAGAAGCTGGTAGGTGCCCTGGGTGGCCTGGAGCGTTCCCGTCAGGCGGAAGTCGTCGCTCTGTCGGTCCATTTCCAGCGACAGGTCGCCGCTCACCTCCATGTTCAGCTCGGAGCTCCGGATCCAGAACCGCCGCTCGGTGCGCAGTGTGATGTTGGTCACCCGCAGGTTGCGCAGGAACGGGTTCTCGACCTCGGGACGGTAGCTCACGGTGGCCGTGTCCAGCATCTCGAAGAGCGTGGTGTCGAGCTGAACGATCTGATGCTGCCGCCAGAGCTGGTCGAGGTTCATCTCGCCCTGGACCACGGTCAGATCCCCCATCACCACCGGTCGGGAATAGCGGCCCCGGAGCTGGGCCACGCCGTTCACAACGGCCGTCACGTCACGGCGGCGCGTGGCATCCAGCCGCTCCGCGTTGATCTCGAGGTCGAAGACCGGATCCGTGGCCTCCGTCAGGTTGAGGGTACCCCGGATCCGACCGCGGCCGTGCTGCGTCCGAAGCTGCGCCGCCAGCTCGATCTCGGGCCCCTCGGCCATATCGGCCGTGATCCCCACCTCCCGGTACGCCACGTTCAGCGGTTCGAAGAAGGCCGTCCCCCCCGTCAGCTCCAACGATCCCTGGAGGTCGGGGGCCAGCGGAGTCCCCCGGACCGCGAGTCTACCGCGCACGGTACCGTCCAGATCCCGGAAGCCCGGCGTCAGGAACGCGAGCAGCTCCGCGGGTATCCGCTCGGCGTCCACGGTGATGGCCATGCTCCGGTCAAGGAGCCGCTCCTCTTCATCGGTCAGCGCCAACTGGATCGGTACGTCGATGTCACCCGTGAGGATCAACCGGCCGCCCTCCCAGCCGGAGAAGCGCCCCTCCAGCTGCCGGCTGCCGTACGTCACCGCGGTCCGCAGACTGTCCAGCGTGGCGGCCCGGTAGCGGAACGAGCGGATGTCAACCCGGGACTCGAGCTCCGGCGCCAGCGCGGTCCCCCGTACCCGGGCCTTCCCCGTGACGATCCCGTTCATCACCGTGTCCGCCTGACTCACGCGCAGGATCTCGCCGATCCGCACGCTGTCCAGGTCCACGGCCAGCGATGCCTCCTGGACCTCGCCGGCTTCCGGCTGCCGCCACGGCAGCACGCCCGTCACACGGATCCGGCCCGCCCCCGGCTCGCGGACCAGCACCAGGCTGTCCACCTGGAAGCCAGTGCCACCCACTACGCCGGACGCGGTGTCGGCGAGAACCCAGGCGCCCTCGCCAGTGGCCACGCGGAGGCGCCGGAGCCCCGCGGCGACCACGTCGCCCTGGGGCCGAAACGTGCCCTCCAGCTCGAGCCGCTGACCCGGCCGGCCCTCCACGTCCAGCAGGACGAGCCCTTCACCGTCCACGTAGACCCCGCTGCCCCGTGCCCGGGCCAGCGACCGCGATCCGTAACGGAGCGTATCGATGCGGAGGTCGACCTCCAGCGAATCGTCGGCCCAGGTGGCGTCGATCTGCCCACTCCCGACCCTCAGCGCGTCGAACACGAACGACCGGACCCGGGCGGTGCCCCGGGCCCGCCAGTCGGGCAGCGACCCCGTCAGGCTACCCTCGACGTCGATCCGGCCATCGATCCGTGCTGCCTGGTCGAAGGCGAGGGCCGGCGGCTCGGTGTCCAGGAAGAGGGCCGGCTCCAGGAAGACCAGGGAGTCGGCGACGATGCGCACGGCCAGCTCGCCGGACTGCTCCTCCACGAGTCCGAAGCTGCCGGCGGCCGTGGCGTGGCCGACCTCCGTCTCGACCATGAAGCTGTCGACCTGCATAAGTCCCCCGGCGAGCCTGGCCTGGAGCAGACCCCCGTGCACCTCCACACCATCCACACTCGCGGACAGCACCTCGACGTCGAGCCGACCGTCCGCGGTTTCGGGCCGGACCCCGACGCCGTCCAGCCGGAACCGGCCGGTGACCACGGTCTCGGGCAGGTCGGTCACCACCCGGTCCAGCCGGAACCCGCTTATGGAGCCCTCGGCGTCGTAGCGGGGCGCGCCGTTGAGGGCCAGGCTGCCCCGAGCCACCACGTCGCCGGCGGGCGTGGTCAGGTCGGCCCCCACGGTGAGGTCATCGAGGGTGCCCGACACCGTGACCGGTCCCCGCACATCGCCGGTGACCCCCTCCAGCTCCGGTACCTGGAGCGCCGCCAGCTCCAGGGCCACGGGCCGGGCATCGAACTGGAGGTCGAAGTTGGGAATGTCTCCAAGGGCGAACCGGCCCGACCCCCGGATCGAGGACATCTGCTCCCCGTGCCCCAGCGCCAGCGTGCCGGATACCCGCACCCCGCGCTGCAGGGTGCCATCGGCCCGGAGGGTCCCCCGGGCGTCCCCTCGCAGTCGGAGGCCCGGCGCCACCTGGGCCACCTGCGCCAGCGGAAGCGATCGGAGCTCCACCTCGAGGTCCCGCAGTGGGTACGGCGCTGCGAAGCCGATGGTCCCATCCCATCGGAGCGACGACTCGGCGCCGTTCCCTTCGGCGTCGAACGTCCGGTAGCGGACATCGCCCACCGTCCTGAGCGCGCTCGCCGGCCCGTCCGCGGTCACCTCACCGATGACGAGGCCGGAGAGCGGGAACCCGTCGGGGAGCAGGGAGGCCAGGAAGTCCAGGTCCAGGGGCGTGGCCCGGAGGTCGACCCCGATGAACCGGGGGGTATCACCGGTCAGCACCCCGAACGAGCCCGCCACTTCGCTGCCCTGTGAAGCGAGCTCGGCGTCCTCGGCCATGAAGAGCGTGCCGCCGTCCGGCTGCGTCTCGAGCCGGAACCGGAGCGAGCCACCGCCCTGCGCAGGAAGCCGCGGATAGAGCCACCGGAAGTCCCGGAACGCCGCCCGGGCCGCTACGGCCTCCAGGTCGTAGCGGTTCCGCTCCGCACCCAGCACGATCCGGCCGTCCAGGAACACCTCCGAGCCCGGCAGTCGGACCGACTCGGCCCGGAACGTCACCACGGAGTCCCGCACGGTCACGGTCCCGGCCAGGTCCTCGACTTCGACGGGCGTCCGCCAGATGTGGGCGCGGGTGGCCAGCGATTCCACCGTGATCGCCTGCCCCTCCACCTCCGCCGAGGCCACGACGAGCTCGGGGAGCCGGGCGACGATGCCATCGAACCGCAGGGTCCGCACCCGGCCACCGGGCACGTCCTCCAGGATCAGCCGGGCGGTGTCCGCCCCGGGCTCCGGCGTCCACGGCGTCCGGATGGCGAGACGACCGCCCACCACCTGCCCGTCCCGTATGATGATCGGCGTCGGCTCCCCGGCCGCGCCGGTCGTATCCACCGCCGTGGTGTCCCGCAGAACCCGATCGTAGTTCCACTCCGTCTGGCCCGGCAGCCGCTCCAGGATCACGTCCGGGCCGTACAGGGTGAGCCCATCGAAGAGCACGGACCCGCTGATGAGCGTGCGCAGGCTGTAGCTCAGCCGGGCGCTGTCGGCGCGCACGAACGGCCGGCCATCGGGGTCCGTGATGACCACGCCGTGGAGCGTAGCCCCGCGGAGCACGCTCCCGACGGCGGTCACGCGCTCCACCGTCAGGCTCCCGTTGATGGAGCCCTCAATCCGCTCCACGATGAACTGCCCCGCCCGCTCCACGCCGGCCTCCGTCCGCGTCAGCAACAGCACGCCGGCCGTCGCCACCAGGATCACGACCAGCACTCCGATCCCCACGAACCGGACCACCCGCTTCGCCGCCATCAGAACGCCTCGCCGATGGAGAAGTGGATCTGGATCTGGTTGAGGAGGTCGCCCACCGTTCTTACCTGGTCGAGACCGCTGCCGTACGAAACCGGCGGATCGAGCGCCACCACGTTCTCGGTGTTCCGGAGTGTCACCCGCGGTGTCCGATGCTGGACCTTGTAGCAGCCGGGCTCATCGACCATGCACGACTCCACGCCCGTGGTCAGCACCGTCAGCTGCTGCGGGCCCAGGGTGTTCAGCGCGAAATCCAGGCGGATCGGACCGATGGGGCTCTGGTAACGGAGCCCGAACCCCGGCGTGGCCACGATCTCGCCCGCATCGAAGTCCGACCGTGTGGCCCACACCTGTCCCGCATCGACGAATACCGCGCCCCGCAAACTGCCGCCCGCCACCGGCAGCGGGAACCGCAGCTCCACATTCCCCTCCAGCAGAACCTCACCGCCGGTCGGCCGCCGGGAGAACCGCCCATCAGGAATGGCGCCGGCGTCACACGTGCCATCGTTCACCTCGGCCATCGTGCAGCCGGCACCCTCCACGGTGCCCGCTGTTCCGGGATCGTCGCCCTCCACCAGCCGCGGCACCGCATCGATCCCGAGCAGTGTGGGCCCGAGTCGGAACTGCTCGAACCCGCGCACACTGTTCGCGCCCCCGGCGAAGAACCGCTTCTGCGGGTTCAACCCCAGGCTCGACGAGGTCCCGCCGGGGTGCGGGATCCCGAGCCCGCCCCGGACCCGGGTCGCGAGCACCACCCCGCCCGCCTCGCCGAAGTACTGGCTGCTCTCGCCGAGCAGGCGGGTGTACGCGAAGTCGGACCCCGTGTACGACGCGGCGTGCTCCAGGTCGAGCCGGACGAGGAACCCCTCGCTGGGAGAGAAGAGCGCGTCGGTGCGGTCCATGGTGAACGACAGCGTGACGGGCGAGAGCCAGTGCGGCTCCTGGAGGTCGTCGATGGCCTCGAACGTGCACGCCACGAAGCTGACACAGAAGAACAGCTCGTTCTCCGTGAGCAGCTCCGTCAGCTCGGGCCGGAACGCCAACGTGAGCGCCGACGACCCGCCCAGCGAACGGGTCAGCGACAGGTAACCACCGAGGGCACTCCGGACGAAGACATCCGGCACGTTGCGCCGCTCCGCGAACAGGCCCACGGCGATGCTGTTCCGGGGCCCGAAGAACCACGGCTGCGTGAAGTCCACCGACGCCACGCCAGTGAGCTTCGGGAATGACGCGAGCTCGTCGGGTACGAGCCACCCGCAGTTGTCGATCAGGAGGTTGCCCACCCGCCCGCCCACCGTCAGGCGACGACCGTCCC
>CAZSBL010000191.1:0-5274 GCA_964605205.1 uncultured Gemmatimonadaceae bacterium | reverse complement strand
GTCCCAGGAGTCGGTGTGTCCGCCCATGACCACCACCTCGTCGGGGAGCTCGGTGCCCCGGAACTCGGCCATGACGTTGCGGCTCTCGACGTCGGGCCCGGTGGTGGCGTCCATCTCGAGGTGGACCACGATCCGCTCGCCCCCATCGGCCATCCGGTGGAGCATGGCGGCGTCTTCGAGGGTGATAGCGGCGTGGGGGATCCGCTCCACGCCCACCTGGTAGCGCATCATCCCCGTGTGCGGCGTGTTCAGCGAGTACGGTGTTACGGACCGGACCAGGCTCGCCACGGCGCCGTGCCGGGCGGCGTGGATGGCGCCGTTGGTCCGGTACTGGACGGTCCGGCCGTAGCTCGTGAACGGCACATCGAAGAGGACGATCCTGCCTTCGGCCTCATCCGCCCGTGCCTCCAGCTCATCGAAGCTGGAGACCACCATCACCTCCGCGGTGATCCCACCCTCCGGCGTACCGACGCTGCCGCCGAGCCCGAGCATGGCCAGCTTCTTCGCCCACGGCTCCACCAGCCGTGCCGACTCCTCGCCCCGGATCCACTGCGGGACCATGACCGGCTCACCCCGGACGTTCTCGAGCCCATCCGCGACCATCTGCTCCAGGATCCAGTCGTTGGCGTCCTCCAGGTTCTGCGTGCCGCTGAAGCGGGGCCCGAAGCGGTCCGTGAGGACCGCGAGCCGCTCCCAGGCGGCCGCACTGTCGGCCAGCGCCGCCTCGATCAGTCGGGCGGCGGCGTCACCATACATTTCCGGGATCTCCGCCGGTGCCAGCTCTTGAGCGGGAACGGCCACCGGGGCCCACAGAGACAAGGCAGTCGCCACGACGATGGACAGGCGGACCCCGACCTGTCTCTTCATTCGCTCCTCCGTTTGAGGTCGGGGTCCCGCACGTGGGCGAAGGTCCGGACCCGGTCGCGACCGTCCTCCTTGGCCTGATAGAGCGCGGCGTCGGCAGCCTCGACCAGGTCGGAAAAACGCTCCATGGCGCGATCGTATTCGGCCACACCGGCGCTGACGGTGAACGGACGGGCCCCGTCCACACTGGCGAGGGCCGTCCGCACGGATTCGGCGAACCGCACGCCCGATTCGGCTCTGGCGCCGGAGAGGACGGCGATGAACTCCTCGCCGCCGTAGCGTGCGGAGAGGTCCATCGTCCGGGTGCGGCCACGAAGCACGTCGACAAAGACCTGGAGAGCCTCGTCGCCGGCAGCATGTCCGAAGTGATCGTTGTAGTGCTTGAAGCGATCGATGTCGAACAGGACCACGGTGAGCGGCCGACCCCGACGGGCGGCGGCGAACTCCTTCTCCAGGAAGAGGTCGGCCAGGCGGCGGTT
This sequence comes from uncultured Gemmatimonadaceae bacterium, assembly GCA_964605205.1. GTDB lineage: Bacteria > Gemmatimonadota > Gemmatimonadetes > Longimicrobiales > RSA9 > JAWVYT01. Next base: position 3,931 of record CAZSBL010000191.1, on the reverse strand, counting down.
GGGCATCTCGGTCAGATCGTCGAGGAGGGCGAGACGCTCGGCCCGGGCCCGCTCGGCGTGCAGCAGCTCACTGACGAGGCCAATTCCGAGCCCGATGGCGATGTAGGCCACGACCACGGCCAGGAGGAGGACCCAGTTGGCGGAGACGCCGAAAAGAATGACGGCCACCTGGACGGCGGCCAGCACCACCATCCCGATGAGCATGGCCACCGCCACGCCCACCCACCCCCGGTAGTACGCCAGCAGGAACGCGGGCACGAGGGCCAGGAGCCAGAGAAGTACCTCGTAGTCCGACGAAGACTCCGGGAACCAGAACGTGGCCACCACCGGGACCACGAGGGCTCCGAAGGAGATGACCAGCGACCGGAGCGGGATCTCGGGCTTTCCGAAATACCAGACTGCCATTCGTATCCTCGGGCTCGTCGGGCGCAGGGAGAGATGCCACCCGAGCATGGATCAGGTGCTAAACAGAATCGGAGGCAAGTCCCTTCGGCGCAAGGCGTTGGTCTCCTCCGCAGACACCGGCGTCACTCCCCCCGGAAGGACCGAGGGCGAGGGTCCGGAGGCGAGGGTCCGGAGGCGAGGGTCCGGAGGCGAGGGTCCGGAGGCGAGGGTCAGGGGGCGAGAGGCTGGCGGGCGCGAGGCTGACGGGCGAGAGGCTGGCGGGCGCGAGGCTGACGGGCGAGAGGCTGGCGGGCGAGAGGCTGAAAGGGGGCGAGGGCGAAGGCGAATGGCGGTGGCGGATTGGACCTTCCCGCGGTGTCCGTCCCTTGGCGTCCACAGGCCGAGCGTGGGACCAGCGTGTGGACGATTCGGGTCGCTATGCGACCGTTTTCGTCCATTGGCCGAACCGGGGTCCAGCGTGTGGACGATTCGGGTCGCTATGCGACCGTTTTCGTCCATTGGCCGAAGCGGGGTCCAACGTGTGGACGATTTGGGCCGGTTGAAATCGGCGGGCGGGGTACGCGGCGGGTGGATCCGGCCCGGTCCCCTGCCTCGCCACCCCGAAAGTGAAACGGCCCGAACGCCAACGGGCGCCGGGCCGTTCTTCCCTCAGCCGTCCGGGCTCACGGCCCGGTATCGGTCACGCCGCTCACGTGAAGCCGGGGCCACATGAGCCGCCGGTCGACAACGACGCCGTCGACGTCGACCCGCCCCCGCCCACGCGGCCCGTCATGCTCATGGCCAGCACGGTCTGCTCACCGCACGCCGGGCACTCGGGGCCGTTGGCCCGGTCCGACATGCTCTTCATCTTCTCCAGCCGCTCCCCGCATTCGGGGCACGCGTATTCGTAGAGGGGCACGCTCTCGCTCGCTCCTGACCTGGGCGTCGGTTTCTTATGCTACTGTATCGTTATGCAGTTCGCAGACGCCGTCAAGGGGGCGAGGGCGGAACGGCGGGCGGACGCCCGACCCATGGACAGACCGCTGGCCGTTCGCGCGGCGGGGGAGCCTGGCAGCCGGCGCCCCGCCAGACCGTCGCGGCGGGCGGCGCTCCGGCAGCCGCCGACGCGGGGGTCAGCGCGGCCGTCCCACCGGCATGATGGCCAGGGGCGCGTGGTCTTCGGGGAGCCCGAGGGTCCGGGCGACGCGGTCGTCGCGGAAGGCGCCGATGAAGACGGTCCCGAGCTCGAGGGCCTCGGCCTGGAGGTAGAGGTTCTCGGCGGCGGCGCCGACCTCCATGTGGACGTATCGCTCGGCGCGGTCGCCGTACTTGGCGGCGGTCCGCCGGTAGACGCCGGTCACGAGCACGATCGCGGGTGCCTCGGCGATGGCGCGCTGGCCGAGGGCGGCGGAGGCGAGGGCGCGGCGGTCGGCGTCGCCGATGCGGGTCAGGGCGTGCCCGGCCGGGTGGTAGTGGTAGAGCCCGGGGTCGAGGCCATCGACCTCGGCGGCGACGAGGTAGAGCTCCAGGGGGTAGAGGGCTCCGGCGGACGGCGCGGCGCGCAGCCCGTGCTGCCACTCGCCCCAGCGCCATCCGTCGGGCTCCGGCATGGGCTCGGTCACGCCCTGGGCGGCCCAGAGTAGCTGCCCGATGTCTCCGAGGTCGATTCCGGGCCCGAGTTCCCGGACGGAGCGCCGGTTCGCGATGGTGGCCTCGACGGACGTGGCGCCATCGAGCAGCGGGTCGGGCAGGTCCATCGTATCCTCCTGGGCTGACACCGTGGTTGCCGCGCACGCGAGCACGAGCAGGGTAACGGCCGTCCGCGCCCCGCTACGGGGCATCCCGTGGGGACCTCTCATGCTCCCTCCCCGAACGCGATCATGATCATCTCGCCGTACCCGCCGGCTCCGACGAAGAACTCGTGCGTCATCCCGGTGGGCACGAGGACGGCCTCGCCCTCCTGCAGGGTGCCGGGCCGACCGTCGAGCCGGGCTTCGATCGTGCCACGGATCACCACGAACAGCGACGGAAAGGGATTCGTCTGCTGCGCGGCCTGCTCGTTCACATGCATCCCGGGCTCAAGCTGGTAGAACGCGGTCCGGAGCCCCGGCTGGTAGTACAGGATGGCGGCTCCACCGCCGTGGACGAGGCGGGTGGTCCCGTCGCCGAACCGGGTGACCTCGGGCCAGCTCCGGTTCCAGAAGTGGAAGGTGAACGGGAGGAGGACGCCCTGCGCTTCCGGCGTCCATCCGCCCGGGGGGATCCCGATGTCGAGGGGCGCGGGGTCGCTCATGCGGGCGCGTCCCATGGCCGTCCTGGCCGACAGCTCCCCACGGTCCAGCCGGCGGAGGACCTCCATGTGGCCGTGGAAGTGGAAGACCGTGTCGGGCAGCCCGTCGCGGAGTACGGCCTGCCCGTCCGGCGAGAAGACCGCGTGGTACTCGCCGCCGCCGGGGCCGGCGAACCGGAACCCGACCACCAGGGTGTCATCGAGCGTCATCTCCGCGGGCCCGCGCCAGGCGTCGACGTACCGCTGGAGGAGAGTCCGGGCATCGGCTGCCTCGTCCGGGGCGCGAGGCGGCGGCGGGACGGTCCGGTCCTGGGCGGCGACAGGTGCGGCGAGGGCGAGGAACAACCCTGCCAGGGCCACGAGCGGGCCGGGGGTCGAAGTGCGCTTCATCGATCTGCCTTCCGGTGCGGGAAACCGTTGCAGGCAGGGGCAGCTGCAAGGTCACCCGGTCCGGCAGCGCTGTCCAGCGGTCGGGCCACATGGGGGCCACGCGGGGGGAGACCGGGGGTTGCGGCGCCCCGTCGTACCGGCGAGCATCGGCGGAGGAGAACCGACCAACGGGAGCCGTGGCAGTGAAGACGATCATCGAGCCGTTCAAGATCAAGGCGGTGGAGCCGATCCGGATGACCACGCGTGCGGAGCGCCTGGAGCGGCTGGAGGAGGCGGGGTACAACGTGTTCCTGCTGAAGGCGGAAGACGTGCTGATCGACCTTCTGACGGACAGCGGGACGAGCGCCATGAGCGCGGAGCAGTGGGCTGCGATCATGCGGGGCGACGAGGCGTACGCGGGCTCGCGGTCGTTCTACCGGCTCGAGGCGCGAGTCAGGGAGCTGTTCGGGTTCAAGCACCTGATCCCGACGCACCAGGGCCGTGCGGCGGAACGGATCCTGTTCGCGACGATCTGCTCGGAGGGCGACGTGGTGCCGAACAACACGCACTTCGACACGACGCGGGCGAACGTGGAGGCCCAGGGCGCGGAGGCGGTGGACCTGCCGACGCCCCGGGCGAAGGACCGTCAGGCGCCGCTCCCGTTCAAGGGGGACATGGACGTGGACGGGCTGCGTCGCCTGATCGACGAGGTGGGCGCCGACCGGATCCCGATCTGCATGATCACGGTCACGAACAACAGCGGCGGCGGGCAGCCGGTGAGCCTGTCGAACATCCGGGAGGTCAGCGCGGTCTGCGGCGAGCACGGGATCCCCTTCTACATCGACGCGTGCCGGTTCGCGGAGAACGCGTACCTGATCAAGCGGAACG
>CAZSBL010000190.1:0-5299 GCA_964605205.1 uncultured Gemmatimonadaceae bacterium | reverse complement strand
CCACCAAGTCGGACTCAAGGATCATTACGCTGACTTATCCAAGTAAGTACTAGCCGGCGCCGTGCTCCGGGTCCTGCTCCGCGCCGTCCGCATCCGGTTGCGGCACGACAGTCCCGGCGCCGGTCCCGACGCCCAGCTCGGCGCCGTCTTCTTCCTCCACCGCTTCGACGAGGCGACCCACTTCTCCGCCGTCCACGCCCGCGCCCTTACGCCCATCCTCCAGCGCCGCATCCTCCGTCTCTTCCAGCGCCGCGGCCTCCTCGAGCTGTTTCGCAACGCCGATACCGATTTCGGGGTCCCGGTCGCCACCGTTACGAACAGGAACAGCCGAGGCTCGGCAGCTGCAGAAATCCTGATTCTTGGCTGGGACCATCCACACTCAAGTCCACACCCCACTATTAGCACCGCATTCTCACCCAACTGAACCAACATTCCGCCATCGCCGAAGTTCAGCAGGGCTCCTGCCCAGAGATAGAGCCCATTGATCAAGAATCCAGCTGCTGCCAACAGCTTGGCGAAAGCCAAGACGTGTCAACTTTCTTATGTGAGCATCATTCATCATGGCTTGCATCTATTCTGGTACTTTTCGCCCAGCTCACATGCGTTTTCCGGCCTGCTTCTGCCACCGTACGGGTGCCATCCATGTAGCGCCAACGCGGAAGCGCCCGCCTCGGTAGGCGCGAGGGTGAGGCATAGCAGCGGCTCCTCGGCCGGGGCCGCCCCCCGCTCCCGCTGGGCGCGCCTCCTGGCCCGCATCTTCGAGGTCTTCCCGCTCCGCTGCCCCGACTGCGGGTCGGAGATACGCATCCTCGCATTCCTCTCCGACCCCGACCCCACGGACGCCATCCTCCGCCACCTGGGCCCCTACCCCGCCCCTTGCAATCACCATTGACCCGCCGATCCAAACTACGTATCTAACCGCAAGCAGACGCGGACGTGCTCCGGGTTGAGGTGGAACTGCCGTCGCAACGCTAGATCGGGCGTCACGACGTTTCTTTGAAAAGGAGACCGGCATGGAGCGGATCTAGACCCCCCATTACGACGACGGCGTTCCCTCCGACATGGACTTCGAGGAGAAGACCCCTCTCGACTACTTCGACCAGTCGGTGGCGGAGTGGGGCGACCGGCCGGCGCTCACGCTGAAGGGGAAGACCCTCAGCTACGTCGAGCTGAAGGACCAGGTCGACCGGCTGGCCACGGCACTGGCCGCGCTCGGGGTCACCAAGGACAGTCGGGTCGCGCTCTGGATGCCCAACCTGCCGCCCATGGTCATCGGCTTCTTCGCCACCCTCCGCCTCGGCGCGCAGGTGGTGAACACCAACCCGCTCTACGTCGAGCGGGAGATCGAGCACCAGTTCAACGACGCGGGCGTGAAGGTGGTCGTTACGCTGGACTTCCTCTGGGACGGCCGGTTGAAGGGGATCCTGGAGCGGACCGGCGTCGAGCACGTGGTGGTGACGTCGATCCCCGACTACCTGCCCTTCCCCCTCAACTTGCTGGCGCCGCTCAAGCTGAAGAAGACCGGCCAGTACGTGAAGGTGAAGCCGCACCCCCGGGTCCACTTCCTCAAGGACCTGCTGAAGGAGTACTCGCCGGAGCCGCCTCGGCCCGAGATCGCCATGGACGACGTGGCCGTCCTCCAGTACACGGGCGGGACCACGGGCGTCTCGAAGGGCGCCATGCTCACGCACCGCAACCTGTCGGTGAACGCGCAGCAGGGCGAGGCGTGGTTCTCGAAGGCGACGAAGGGGGAGGAGATCTTCCTCGGCTGCCTGCCGTACTTCCACGTCTTCGGCATGACCGGGTCCATGCTGCTGCCCATCATGATGGGCGCGCACATCGTCCTCGCCCCCAACCCGCGCGACATCCCGGACCTGGTCAAGAGCATCAAGAAGTACCGCGTCACGCTGTTCCCGGCGATGCCCGCGCTCTTCGGGGCGATCAACACGTACCCCGGGATCGAGAAGACCGACGTCTCCAGCGTGAAGTACTGCCTGTCCGGCTCCGCCCCGCTGCCCGTGGAGGTGCTGGAGCGGTTCGAGGAGCTGACGGGGAGCAAGATCACCGAGGGGTTCGGCCTGACGGAGACGTCGCCGCTCACGCACGCGAACCCGCTGGAGGGACTGCGGAAGGTGGGGTCCGTGGGCGTCCCGTTCCCCGACACCGACATCAAGGTGGTGGACGTGGAGACGGGGGAGCAGGAGCTGGAGCTGGGCGAGGAGGGCGAGCTGTGTATCAAGGGCCCGCAGGTCATGGTAGGCTACTGGGGCCGGCCCGACGAGACCGCCATCGCCCTGCGTGACGGCTGGCTCTACACGGGCGACCTGGCCCGGGTCGACGAGGACGGCTTCACCTTCATCGTGGGTCGCAAGAAGGACATGATCGTGGCGTCCGGCTACAACGTGTACCCGGACGAGGTGGACCAAGTGCTTTACACCCACCCCGCCGTGCTCGAGGCCGCCACCATCGGTATCCCCGACTCGAAGCGGGGCGAGACGGTGAAGAGCTTCGTCGTCCTGAAGGAGGGCGCCACCACCGCGGAGGAGGAAATCCGGGACTACTGCAAGAAGGAGATGGCGGCCTACAAGGTGCCGCGGCAGGTCGAGTTCCTCGACGAGATCCCGAAGAGCAGCATGATGAAGATCCTCCGCCGCGAGCTGCGCGACCGGGAGGTGGCGCAGGTGGAGGAGGGAGCGGGGGAGCCGGCGGGAGGCTGAGGCGGAGAGGACGGAGTCGCCAGGAAGGGACTTAGCGCGGCTGTCCGCGGCGCGGGATCTGTCCCCGTTCCAAGGACACAATCCTCGACCCGCCGACACCCTCGACACAGCGTACCGAAGGTGGCCGAAAGGGCGTTTGCATTTCCTGGCCTTCGGCCGCGACCCTGCGGCGGGCGCCCCCGCGTTGTATCGTACGGAAGCTCCACCCGTGCCTCTTCCACCCGCAGGTGAGCCATGGCCGCGACCCCGAGCCCGACCCCGACCCCGAGCCCGAGCCCGACCTCGACACGCGCCCCGTCCCAGGCCCCGGCGTACGACTTCAGCGCCTTCCTGGACCGGCGCTCCGCCGACTGGTACGAAGACGACCCGCTGCTCCACCGCCTCCTCGACCGCTACGCCCCCGGCGCCGACCGCGGCCGCCTCGCCGCCTTCGGGCCCCGGGCCGCCGGGGAGCTGATGGCGCTGGCGGAGACGTCGGCCCGGCCGGAGAACGCGCCCTGGATCCGGCACCGGAGCGCCTACGACGACCGGCTGGACGAGCTCGTCTTCCCCGCCTCCACGCTGGAGGCACTCCGGATCTCCCATGGCGACGAGGGGCTGGGCGCGGTCCGCGGCGACCCGTTCGTCCATTACGCCATGATCTACCTGCTGGCGCAGAACGGGGAGGCGGGGGTCGCGTGCTCGCTGGCGTGCACCGATGGGCTGGTCCGAGCGCTGGAAGCCGCCGCCGCCGGCGCCCACGGCTTCGAGGCGCGCGACCTGCCCGACCCCCTCCGCTCCGCACTCGACGGCGTCCTCGGCTCCTCGGCCGACGGCTACGTCCACGGCGCCCAGTTCGTCACCGAGATCCAGGGGGGCTCGGACGTCCCCGCCAACACGGTCCGGGCCGTCCCCGACGGCGACGCCTTCCAGATCCACGGCCAGAAGTGGTTCTGCTCCAACATCAACGCCGACTGGTTCCTGGTGACGGCCAAGCCGGCGGAGGGCACCGCCGCCACCCCGGTGGGCCTCTTCCTCGTCCCCGCCTTCCTCGACGGGGCCCGCAACGGCTACACCATCGACCGGCTCAAGGACAAGCTGGGCACCCGCGCGCTGGCCACCGCCGAAGTCACGTTCGACGGCGCGCGCGCCTGGCCCGTCGGCCCGCTGGAGCGGGGGCTGCCGAACCTGCTCCGCTACGTCCTCACCCCGTCGCGCTTCGCCTGCTCCCTGTTCGCCGCCTCGGCCCTGCGGCGGGCGGAGCGGATCATCGGCGACTACGCCGACTTCCGAGAGGCCTTCGGCCGCCCCATCGCCCGGTACCCCCTGGTGCAGCGGACGCTGCGGGGGGTGGCGGAGGCGAGGCGGCGGTCGCTCGTCGTCGTCTTCGAGCTGCTCCGGCTGTGGCAGGCGGCGGAGGAGGATGGGTACCGCGGCGAGGCGGCGCTGGACTTCCGGATCCTGCTGAGCCTGGCCAAGCCGGTGCTCACCCGCCTCGCCACAGAGCAGCTCCACGAGGCCATGATGGTGCCGGCCGGCAACGGCATCGAGGAGCGCTTCTCGTCGCTGCCGCGCCTGCACCGCGACAGCATCATCATGGAGACCTGGGAGGGCCCCCACAACGTGCTGTTCACCCAGGCGCTCCGGGATTTCCAGAAGTACGACCTCGACCCGGCCGGATTCCTGGAGCGGGTGACGGGCGGCCCCCGGCCGGAGCTCGCGCGCGACCTGGCGGCGGTGGTGGCGGGAGAGGCCGGGGAGGCCGGCGATGGCGGCGGCCACGAGGCCGATCCGACCGTCGCCATGGCCGACCTGGCGCCGGCGATCATCGAGGCGGTGGCCCTGGGGCGGCGCAAGGAGAGAGGCCCGGAAGGCTGAGCCTCCGAGCCTCTCTGCCGACCCCCTCGGACGGGAAGCGGCCTCGACCCACGCGCATCGCACCCCCACACTCACCGGGGCCGCCTCCCGCTCCCGCCGGGCGCGCCTCCTGGCCCTGACGGCCCCCGGAGCGGTCCTGGGTAGTGGATTTCCCCCTATTCCGTGCGTGTGTCAATACACGTGCGGGCGGGTAGGTCGGGCTGAGTGGGTTCGGCATCAATATCAGCTTCATCAAGACGTTCTAGGCCCGTTCGCAGCTCCGACGGACCCCTACCCAGAGGGGGGCGGCGCAATGCCGTCCCCCTTCTTCGTCGGCGATGTCCTCGTTCTCCTGCGGCGTCTCCAGCACCAGCAGCACGTCCTGGCTCCGCGCGTCCGCCAGCAGCCGGTACGTTCGACCGGCGGACCCGTCTCCAAGCAGGCACTGCCGAGATCTGGGTCGCCCAGATCGAGTATGTGATGCGGGAGTGGTCGGAGCGCCTCAACCTGCAAGGGACCCTGGAGCGGGCCCGCAGGTTCTCACCGGACTGACTCCCCCAGCGCCCACGCCGCATGCTCCCGGACGAGCGCCGACTCGTCCTCCAGCGCCTGCCGCAGCACCACCACCGCCGCCTCCGGCGGCTCGTCCACCGATGCCAGCCAGTTGCCGATGGCCACGCACACGTTCCGCGCCAACCCCGCCCGCCCCGCCCGCCGGATCGCCGACCCGCGCGTGAACGCGTCCC
>CAZSBL010000189.1:0-5351 GCA_964605205.1 uncultured Gemmatimonadaceae bacterium | reverse complement strand
GCTAACCTCTCACCCCGCGGCCAGAATCGGTCGCAGCACCGCGGCGTAGTCGGCGCTCGCGGGATCGCCGGTGACCAGCTCGATGCCGTCCGGCCCCGGGACCCCCAGCCCCAGCTCCACCGCCCGGGCCATCTGCTCCTGGGCGAAGATCCGGGTGTCCATGATGGCCGCGTTCGATCCCAGCTCCTTCAGGATCGCGAGCCCCACGGCGTCGATGGCCACCGGGTCATGGGCGGCCACGATCACGTTGCCCCGCTTCAGCTCACCGCTCGACGGGCCGCCATCGGTGAACGCGTCCACGCCGTCGAGCACGATGAGGTCCGGCCGGTAGCCGCTGTTCAGTTCGGCGATCATCCGTCGCATGTCCGGCGACCGGTGCATGGGGCGCCGGATCCGCTTCGGCGTGAGCCCCACGCTGAGCTTCAACGACATGGTGAACACGCCGCCGTACTGGTGCGTCTTCAGGCAGCACGCGCTCACGTTGTACTCGGCGTCCACCACGTGCCGGGGCAGCCAGTACCCCTCCGGCCAGTGGGTGCCCGCCGGGCCGAACTGGACCCAGTCGCCATCCGGGATCTCGTCGTAGTTGACGACTTCGAAACCCAGCGCGTCGCCCAGCTCGAAGACGCCCTTGTCCTCCATGACCTGGTGCGTGTTCGTCGGGCCGCTCGACTCGCCCACCGTCACCGCCCGGGCGTCCCGCTCCCACAGCTCCGTGACCAGCTGCTCCAGGATGTCCGAATGCGTGGAGGCCGGCGCCGCGTCGGCACTGTTGAAGTTCGGCTTGACGACGACGCGTCGCCCGGCGATCCCGGCGGGATCCAGGAGCGCCAGCGCCCGGCGGACCCCGTCCTTGCGATCGGTGGTGCGGACCAGCGCCACGGGGCTCGTCGGCGGGCGGCCCGGCCAGACGGACAGCCCGTCCAGACCCAGCAGCGGTACGGCGGCCAGGCCGAGGCCGGCCGTCCGGAGGAAGTCCCGGCGGTCGTAGCGGTCGAACATCACACGCGCCTCCACGGTGAAATGGAAGCGGGCGGGGCTGCATCAACGATGGCGGGGGCCGGGGGGCGATGGCAAGTCGGCGCGGGCGGGAGGGCGATGGCAAGTCGGCGCGGGCGGGAGGGCGATGGCAAGTCGGCGCCGGAGTCGAAGGGCCGCCCCGTGATCCTTCGATCCGACCCTCTGCTTCTGTACGCAGGTATTGTTGGTCCGCTCGACATTGGTCGAGGTCGTAGGAGGTAAGTCGCTGTCAGGAAGCAATATGCACGAACCGATAGGCATGGCCGAACGGGTCGCGCCACGTGCGTCGACGCCCGTTCAACTATCCCGGTGTCCCATTCGAGCAGCCAACAGCAGCCGCAAACAGAGCCCGACGAGGGCGTACTGCCGCCGGCCAACAATGCGCCAACCAACAGTTCCTGCGAACAGAGCCCGACGGAACCGACGGCGCTCCCCCCGACCAACAGTTCCCGCGAACAGAGCCCGACACCCCCGGCTCGCTGAGCATGCCCCCGCGGGCCCCGCCTCGCGCCGCCATTGCTCGTCTCGATGTCGGAGCCCTATGTTTTTCGCCGGTGCGGCCTCTCACCCGTCCCTCACCCGTCCCACCGCCGACACATCCGAAATCCCATGACCACACTCACCGAGATCCTGCTCGTCGCCGAAGACGGCGAGGGGCACCTGTCCAGCTACCAGGGTGCGCTGCCCCAGCCGTTCCGGCGCGGCTCCCGGGTCCTGCCCACCAGCTACGTCATCGACCGGGACGGCTACATCCGGGATTTCTTCATCGGGTCCCGGGACTACCAGGAGCTGGCGGCCAGGGTGAAGCCGTACCTGTAGCCGGCGGGCGGGTCCGTCGCCCGCCGGCCGCCCGAGCCTTTACCCGTCGTCGTGGGTGCCCCACTTCTCGAACCAGTGGCGCAGGTAGAGCTGGGTCCGGAGCCGGTTCGACGGCTTCGAGCTGGTCCCGTGCCACTCGCCTTGGAAGCGGACCATGGCGGTGGGGACCTTCTCCATCTTGAGCGCCTGGTAGAACTCCTCCGTCTGCGACATGGGCGTGCGCAGATCGAGCTCGCCGGTCATGAGCATGGTGGGCGTGGTCACGTTATCCACGTACATGAGCGGTGAGCGCCGGAGGTGCTCCGCCGGGTCGATCCACGGGAATTCGTCGAAGTTGTGGTACCAGTACGGGCTGTCGGTGGTGCCCACGAAACTGAGCCAGTTGATGACCGCGCAGTTCGACGACGCGGCCCGGAACCGGTCGGTGTGGGTCACGATCCACGCGGTCAGCACGCCGCCGCCGCTGCACCCGAACACGAACATGTTGTCGGTGTCGACGTAGCCCTGCTCGATGACTGCGTCCACCCCGGCCATCAGGTCATCGAAGTCCTTGTTCGGGTAGTCGTTGTCGATGGCGTTGCCGAACGCCGTGCCGTAGCCGGAGCTGCCCCGCGGGTTGGTGTACAGGACCAGGTACCCGTTGGCCGCGTGCTCCTGCCGGTCCCAGTCGAACGCCACGTCGTACATGGCGTGGGGGCCACCGTGGATCTCGAGCATGAGCGGGTACGTCTTCGACGGGTCGAAGTCCGGCGGCTTCACCAGCCACCCCTGGATCCGGAAGTCGTCCACCGACTCCCACCAGAACTCCTCGACCTCGCCGAGCTGCACGCCCATCAGGACGTCATCGTTCACGCGCGTGAGCTCGGTCACCCGGTCCGGGCGACGCAGGTCGAACGTCACGATGTCGCCGGGCTCGTGGTAGCTCTGCCGGACGCCCACGGCCATGCGGCCGTTGATGTCGTCTACGCCCAGAACGTGGTTGCCGTCGGTCACCCGCCGCACCTCGCCGTCCACCGACGCGTGGAACAGATCCTCGACGCCCTCGGTCTCGGCGGTGAAGTAGATGCCGCCGCCGTTGGGCGCCCAGATCAGTCCCCGGGGCGAGCGGTCCAGCTCCGTAGTCAGCGCCCGGGGGTCGGAGCCGTCGGCGTTCATGACGTAGAGCTTCGACTCCTGGAACGTCTGGTCGGCGTAGTCGTAGCCCACGTACGCCACCCGGCGGCCATCGGGCGAGACGACGGGGCCGTAGTCGGGGCCGCGGCGGTCGGTGAGCTGCGTGATCTCGCCGCTGGCCACGTCCAACCGGTAGATCTCCGACTCACGGATCGCGTACTCGGCGTCCTCGGTGCGGAGGCTCGAGAAGAGGATGGCGGAGCCGTCGGGGGTCCACTCGGGGCTGCCGTGGTCCCAGTCGCCGCTGGTCAGCTGACGAGGCGTACCGCCGGTGGCGGGAACCACGAAGATGTGCTCGTAACCGGGCTCGTTGAAGCCGCGCCGGTCCTGGCGGTAGTCCACGCTCTCGATCACCCGCGGGTCCGGCGTCCAGTCGGCGCCATCGGGCCGGCCCGGGGGCGAGATCCCCCACCCGGCCCGCTCCGGCACGAACATCTGGAAAGCGATCCACTCGCCGTCCGGCGACCACGCCAGCGACGACGGCGACTCGGTCACCCGCGTGACCTGGCTCACCGCACCCTCCGCGTCCATCCACCGGACGAAGATCTGGCTCCCCTCTGGCTCGCCCTCGGCCACGTACGCGATCCGCGTCCCGTCGGGCGACCACTCGGCGCCGCCCCCGTCCACCAGGTACCGCTTCTTCGAGCCGTCGGCGTTCATCAGCCAGAGGGCACCGTCCCAGCCGTCGTTCATCTTGTCCACGTGCCGGCGGCCGTAGAGGATCTGGGTGCCGTCGGGGGAGAAGCGAGGGCTCGAGACGCTCTCCCACTCGAGGTAGCTCTCGAGCGTCAGGTAGTTCTCGGCCTCCGCGCCGGCGGCCTGCTGGGCGGCGGCCGGTGCCGCGGCGGCGAGGGCGAAAGCCACGGCTGCGGCCGCGAGCACTGCCGCGAGCGGAGCGCGGAGGGCGGGGGTGTGTCGCTGGTTCATCACGTCTCTCCTGGAATGGCTGAGGTATGGGGCCGGCCGGAGTCGTTTGAACGATGCGAAAACGGTGGGGTGGCCGCAAACCGCTCGACTCTGATTATGTATGCAGGTCCTGTTGGTTCGCGGATCCGACCGGCCGAAGGAATAGCACAGGGGGCGCGTCAGGGCGTAAGCCCGGGCTCGTAGTTCGTCAGGAACGCCAGCACGTGGGCCACCTCGATGATCGACGGCCCAGTGTACCGGATCGAGTGCGCGTCGTCTCGCTCGATCCCCGGCATCAGGGCGGCCACCTGCGCCGGCCGGTAGTTCTTGTACGTCATCTCCAGGGTGGTAGCGGCGTTGAGGCCCGTCTCGTTGTGGTCCACCCCGTTCAGCGCCACGCCCGCAAGGTTCGCGCTCGACATGGTGTGGGCCCGCACACCCTCCGGATACGTCGTGCCGGAGTGGTAGCCGATGAAGATCGCCGCCAGCACCTCGTCGGTCATGACCTCCCGGAAGTAGCCGTACTCGAACCCGCCGGGCCGGTTGCCACCATCCCGCGCCTTCCGCCATCTTTCGGAGCCCTGACTCCGTGCGATGACCCCCTACCCGGCAGGCCATGCGTTCCGAGATCCAGAAGATCGACGTCGAGAAGCGCCCCTCGAAGCTGCGGTTCGACGGCCGCGTCCTGTTCCTGGTCGATGACACCGACCTGATCCGCCGTCAGCTCGATGGCGACGATCTGGAGCTCACCCCCGAGCTCCGGGCCAACCTCCGCGACCAGATCTCCACCGACGAGATCACCCCCGCGTACATCTGCTACTACTTCGACGAGACGCTGGGCGAGTTCCCGTACCTCGGGCTCCGGGCCGGCGGCGAGGCGCCCATCGAGCGGGGCGCCGTGAAGAAGGGCGGCTTCGTCTGCTCGGTGGCCGGGAAACGTCGCGGCAAGGGCAGCTCCCGGGAGCAGAGCCCGTACGCCGAGATGATGGCCGGGATCCGGGTGGTCATCGCCGAGAACATCGAGCGGATCTACAACGAGAACTGCCAGAATCTGGGGATCCTCACGTCCACGGACTTCTCCCTCATCGACCGGATCCGGGCGGGAGAGGAGATCCCCCTCGGCGAGTTCACCGAGGGCGTGGACACCATCACCCGGGAGATCATCGAGTACGGTGGCCTCTTCGAGTTCAACGTGGCCCGGCTCCAGGGGAAGGTCGAGATCCCCATGCTCGAGAGCCAGCAGGCCGTCGGTGACCGCCGCATGACCGTGGCCGAAAAGATCTTCGCCCGGAACTGGGTGGTGGACGCCGCCGGGGGCGAGCACGGCGTGCCGTGGGTGAAGCCCGGCGACAGCGGCTTCGTCCGCACCGACTACCGCTTCAGCCACGAGTACGTCACCCCCATGGCGGCCATCTTCTTCGAGGAGAAGCTGG
>CAZSBL010000188.1:0-5419 GCA_964605205.1 uncultured Gemmatimonadaceae bacterium | reverse complement strand
CGGTTAGCTCGGCCTGGCGGCCTCGCGGGTAGCGCCTCGCTTCGCTCGGCGCGGAGAACATCGACGGATCGGAGGTATACATGCAGGAGTGGCTTGCGACGCTGGTCCTCTCGGGGCTGCACCTCGGCCTGCTGGGACAGCTGCTTCTGGCAGCCACACTGGGCGGCGTGGTGGGGTTGGAGCGGGAGTGGAGTGGGAAGCCGGCGGGGTTCCGCACCAACCTGCTGATCTGCGTGGGCGCCGCGCTGCTCACGGATCTCTCGCTGACGGTGGCGTACTCCGCGGATCCCGGGATGACGGCGGACCCGGCCCGGATCGCGGCGCAGATCGTGAGCGGGATCGGGTTCCTGGGCGCGGGAACCATCATCCAGTCCCGGGGCAGCGTGACGGGGCTGACCACGGCGGCTACACTGTGGGTGGTGGCGGCCATCGGGATGGCGGTGGGCGCCGGAGAGTTCGCGGAGGCCGTCGGCGCCACGGTGCTCGTGATGATCGCGCTGCTCATCCTCGGCCGGCTGGAGCCGTACCTGCGCAAGCAGGTCGACCATATGATCCGGGTCACGATCAAGGGTGGCGGCGACGCCCAGGAGCGGGTCGAGGCGCTGATCGGGGAGCACATGGATTTCAGCCTGATGGAGATCGAGCGGATGGAGGAGGGCGTGCGCGTCGCGTATCAGGTCAAGGGCTTCCAGCGGCACTGGGAGAAGCTGCCCGAGCGGCTCCTGGACGACGACGCCGTGGATCGGGTGGCCCGGGGCTGACGTGAAGCGACTCGTTATCGACCTGGCCGATGCCCGCCCGATCTTCGCGCTCCCGGATGACGTGGTGCAGGCGATCCGGGCCGGCGCGCCCGGTTGGGACGTGGTGGCCATCGACGCGGCCACTTCCGGCACCGGGGACGGCGCTCACCGGGCCTCTCCCGCCGCACTGCGGGCGGTGCGGGAGGGGGCGGAGGTCTACATGGGCTTCGGGATCCCCGCGGAGCTGCTCCGGGAGGGCCCCGAGCTGCGCTGGGTGCACAGCGGCGCGGCCGGGGTGCGGGGATCGCTCACCCCGGCGATGCGCGAGAGTGACGTGGTGTTCACGAACTCCGCCGGGATCCACGGCCCGCCGGTGGCCGAGACGGTGATCGGCTACCTCCTCCACTTCGCCCGTGGGCTCGACCACGCGGTCCGGAGCCAGGCCGAGGGGCGGTGGGAGAAGGCTGTTTTCGACGCCGACGCCGCGCCGGTCCGGGAGCTGGCTGACAGTACGGTGGGGATCGTGGGGCTCGGCGGGATCGGCCGGGACGTGGCGTGGCGAGCCCGGGCGCTCGGTGCGAGGGTGGTGGGCACCCGGCGGCGCCCCGAGCCGGTGGAGGGCGTGGAGCTGCTCACCGGCGACGACGCCCTCGACCGACTCCTGGCCGGGAGCGATTACGTGGTCCTCACGGTGCCGGAGACCGGGGAGACCGCCGGACTCGTGGACGCCGAGGCGCTGGCCCGGATGCGCGATGATGCGGTGCTGGTGAACGTCTCCCGGGGCGGGCTGGTCGATGACGCGGCGCTGGTGGCGGCCCTCGAGGCGGGCACGCTGCGGGGCGCGGCGCTGGATGCGTTCAACACGGAGCCGCTGCCCGAGGGGCATCCGCTGTGGACGGCGCCCCGGATCCTGATCACGCCCCACACCTCCGCGTACACCCATCGGTTCTGGGCGCGGGAGGCGGAGCTGCTGCTCGACAACCTCCGGCGCTACCGGGCCGGTGAGCCGCTCCGGAATGTGGTCGACAGGGCCGCCGGCTATTAAGTTGGCGAGGCATTGACCCCCTTACCCGTCTAACCCGAGCGAAGTAATGATCGAGATCCTCAAGGGCGCAATTCAGCGAGGCGCGTCGGACGTCCACATCAAGGCCGGCGACTTCATCCGTGCACGGATCGGCGGCGAGCTGGTGCCGATCACGAAGCAGCAGGTCCCCTCCGAGCAGACGCGACAGTTGGCGCAGCAGCTGGTCCCGGAGTGGGAGAAGGCGAACATCGACAAGCTCCGCGATTACGACTGCTCGTGGGGGGCGCCCGGGGTGGGCCGGTTCCGGGTCAACATCTTCCGGCAGCGGGGCACCATGGGGATCATCATGCGCGTGATCCCCATCGAGATCCCCACACTGGAGGAGATGAACCTCCCGCCGGTGCTGGCGGATGTAGCGGAGAACCACCGGGGGATGGTGCTGGTCACGGGTGTGACGGGTTCCGGTAAGAGCACAACGCTGGCGGCCATGCTGAACCACATCAACGAGACCCGCTCGCAGCATATCCTGACCCTCGAGGACCCGATCGAGTTCCTGCACAAGGACAAGAAGAGCTCGATCACGCAGCGGGAGATCGGGACCGACACCGAGTCGTTCAATATCGGGCTGCGGGCGGCGCTCCGTGAAGACCCGGACACGGTCCTCGTGGGAGAGATGCGGGACACCATCACCATCGACATCGCGCTGAAGGCGGCGGAGACGGGGCATCTGCTCTTCTCCACGCTGCACACGCAGAACGCGGTGAAGACCCTCAGCCGGATCATCGCCGTCTTCCCGCCGGAGGAGCAGGAGATGGTGCGGGTGCGGCTGGCCGAGTCCATCGTGGCCGTGATCAGCCAGCGGCTGCTACCGCGGAAGGACGGCCAGGGTCGTGTGGCCGCCGTGGAGGTCATGATGGCCACGACCACGATCCGGGACCTGATCCGCGACCCGGACCGGACCGACGAGATCGCGGACCTGATCGCCGAGGGGCGCGAGCAGTACGGCTCTCAGACGTTCGACCAGCACCTGGCCGACCTGGTGAATCAGGATCTGGTCGAGTTCGAGGTGGCGAAGGCCGCCGCCACGAACCCCTCCGACTTCGAGCTCAAGATGCGGACCCTTGCCTGACGACAACACGAGCTGGCTCGCGGGGCTATTCGTCCCCGTCACGACACCGTTCGACCCCGTCACCGGCGAGGTGGCGCCGGTCAGCTTCCGGGAGAACCTCCGGCGCTGGCTGGAGACACCCATCAACGGGTACGTGATCTTCGGCTCCACCGGGGAGGGCGCGCTCCTCGACGACGACGAGAAGATCCGCCTTGCCGAGTACGCCCGGGATGTGATTCCCTCCATGCGGCCGCTGGTGGCCGGGGCCGGGGCCGAGTCGACCCGGGCCGTGACCCGGCTCTGCCAGCGGTTCGCCGATGCCGGCGCCGACGCCGTCCTCGTCCATCCGCCGTCGTACTTCGGGGTGTCACTCTCCCCGTCCGACCTGCGGGACCACTTCCTGGCCGTGGCCGATGCGTCACCGATCCCGGTGCTGGTCTACCACATGCCGAAGTTCACCCACGTGACGCTCGATGCCGGGCTCATGGGCGAGCTCGCCCGCCACGAGAACATCGTGGGGATCAAGGACTCTTCCGGAGACCTGAAGCGGTTCGCCGACTACACCGAGGTGTGCGGGGACCGGTGCGCGCTCTTCATGGGCAACGGCGCGCTGATGTACGCCGCGCTGGAGCTGGGTGGCGCCGGCGGGATCGTGGCGCTCGGGCTCCTGGCCGCCGAGGAGTACGGACAGCTGCTCGAGCACTATCGTGCCGAACGGCTGCCGAAGGCCGGCCAGATCCAGCAGCGGATCGCGCCGGCCCACAAGGAGATCGTGGCCAGGTACGGGGCCCGGGGGGTGAAGGCCGGGCTCGAGCTCAAGGGGTGGCACGGCGGCCCGCCCCGCCCGCCCCTCTCCCCGCTCCCGCCGAAGGACCGGGAGACGGTCGAGCGGGTGATGCGCGGCGCCGGCCTGCTCTGACGGGTGGTACCGGAGCCCACCGGGGCCACGGCGGAGCCGATCGACGGGGCCGAGATCCGTGGGCTCCTGGATGCGCTGGCTCGCCCTCGCATGACCGGCTCGAACGGTGCCGCGGCCGTGGAAGTCGAGTTGCGGCGTCGGTTCGATGAGCTGGGCTACGAAGCCCGGGAGCTGCCCTTCACATTCTCCACCCTTCCCGGGCGGTACGGGCTCCCGTTGGCCGGCGTGGTCACCATGGGAATGGCCGCGGCCGCCGGATGGCTCCTGGAGGGCGGACGATCGACGGCGGCGCTGGCCGTTCTGGCCGGCGGGATGGTCATCGCCGCGGCGCCTCTCCTCTTCCTCGAGGGGGCGCTCCAGCTCCCGTGGGGACGGGTCGAGACCGCCAACCTGCTGTTCAGCCGGGGCACACCCCGCTGGATCGTCATGGCGCACCGCGACAGCAAGTCGCAGGGCGTGCCCACGGCCGCCCGGACCGCGGTGCTCGCGGCGACCATGGCGGCGTGGCTCACGCTCGTGGCGGTGGCCGTCGTCCAGCTCATGGGCCATGCCCCGGCCGGGCACGAGGTCGGGGCATGGGTCCGATGGGGCGCGGCCGGGACACTGCTGGCGGCCGGAGCGGTCCTCGGCCTTGCCCCATCACGAAACGCCTCGCCGGGCGCGCTGGACAACGGGACCGGGCTCGCCGCGCTCCTGGCGCTGGCGGGCCGGGTCCCGCCCGACGTCGCATTCCTCGTGACCGATGGGGAGGAGCTCGGGCTGGCCGGAGCCCGGGCCGCCGTGGACCGGCTGCCACGGGTGAGCGGGATCATCAACCTGGATGGGCTGGACGACGTGGGCCCGATCCGGATCGCCGAGAGCCGATCCGGGCGCCGGCGCGAGGCGGCGGGGGCGGTGGCCACCGCGATGCTGGCCGACGCGCGTGCTCTGGGGCTGGAAGTGGTGCGACGACCGCTGCCCCCGTTCGTGCTCGTGGACCACGAGCCGCTGGCGGCGGCCGGGCGGCCGGCGCTGACGCTGCTGAAAGGGCGGTGGCGCTCGCTGAACCGGATCCACCGGCCCTCCGACACCGTGGATCGACTCGATGGCACCGGCGCCGCCGAAGTGGCGTCGCTCGTCCTCACCGCGCTCGGAGGACGGGCGATCGAGGCTTCCGACACCTTGCGGCCCGACGAGCGCTCGGGTCATAGTCCATCCCTATGAGCAAAAAGAACTGTACCGTGGTCGTCGGCGCCCAGTGGGGCGACGAGGGCAAAGGGAAGATCGTGGATGTGCTGGCCGCCGAGGCCGATATCGTGGCCCGGTACCAGGGCGGCGCCAACGCCGGACACACCGTGGACGTGGCCGGCGACGAGTTCATCCTGCACCAGATCCCGTCGGGGATCCTGCACGGCGAGAAGCGCTGCCTCCTGGGCAACGGCGTGGTCCTCGACCTGGAGCAGTTCTTCGAGGAGCTGGACGGCCTCCGGGCCCGGGGCGTCGATGCCGAGCCGCGGATCGGGATCAGTGGCCGTGCCCACCTCCTCCTCCAGTACCACAAGCACCTCGACCGGGCCAGTGAGGCGAAGCGAGGTTCCGCGAAGATCGGGACCACCGGGAAGGGGATCGGCCCGGCGTACGAAGACAAG
>CAZSBL010000187.1:0-5501 GCA_964605205.1 uncultured Gemmatimonadaceae bacterium | reverse complement strand
AGCTTCCGGACGCTGGGCAGCCCATCACCGTTGCCCAGGTCCTCGGCCGCAATGGCGAGGCGGAAACGGGCGGCGATCTGCTCGTAGAGCGGTACGGGGCTGCGTGGCTCGAGATCGAATTCCATGGCTCACTGTATGGTAGTTACGATACAGTAGTACACAACCAGCGCGGCGCTGTCAAGGACCTTGCCGATGTGCCGGGCCGGGTGTGGAGCGCGGGTGTGGACAAGCGGGGGTTGTCCACGCGGCCATGGCGGGATGGGACGCGGTCGTTCGTCCCATAGGAACAGGCACCGAAACACTCTGATTGTGTCCCCGGGTCCTGTTGGTCCGTGCCAGGCACCACGAAAACCAACAGGACCCGGGGACAGAGTCAGACGGAGGCGTGGGTTCGGAGGAGGCACCTCCGCCGGCCGTCACATTCGAGCCCGGCGCCGCGTTCCCCTACCGAGTCCACCGGATCCCACAGAGCCCCTGATCCCCATGCGCACCATCGACCTGGCGTTCGGCCGCCAGCCGTGGATGTCCCGCGTTGCTATCCTCGTGTCCCTTCCGGCCATGCTAGTGCTGGCCCTGCTGGCGGCGACGCCGTCGTCGGCGCAGCAGGCGTCGGAGGCACCACCGGAGACGTCGGCGGAGACGTCCGCCGGGACATCCGCCCAGATGTCTGCGGAGGCACCGTGCATGGCGTCGGGTCCTGCCCGTCAGCTGGATTTCTGGGTCGGCACCTGGGACGTGTACAACCCGGAAGGTCGGAAGGCGGGTGTGAACGTGATCGAGCGCCGGCTCAACGGCTGTCTGCTGCTGGAGAGCTGGACCGGCGCCGGGGGTTCGTCGGGGAAGAGCATGAACTACTGGGACCCGCAGCGACGGACCTGGCGCCAGGTCTGGATCTCGGACCGGGGCAGCGTGCTGGACTACCGTCACGGCGAGTACCGGGACGGGGCGATGCGGTTCCGGGGGATCACCATCGGCGAGTCCGGCGACACCACGCACCAGAAGCTGACGTTCGAGGACGTGGCGCCGGACACCGTGCGTCAGCTCTTCGAGGCCAGTACCGACGGCGGCGTGACGTGGGACACCACCTGGGTCGGGATCTACGTGCGCCGCTCCGGGGCCGGCGGTTCCGGCGGCGGGACGCAGGACACGTCCACGGGCGGCGCTCCGGGCGGTGGCGGCATTGGCGGTTGACCGGCGTTTGACCGGCTGCTCCCGCTTCGCCACTGGCCTCGTACGGCGCTTCCCGTCATCTTTTTCGTCTATGACAGAACGACGCAGGGTCCCGACGAGTGCGCCGTGGGCGGAGGCCGTGGGCTATTCCCGGGCGATCCGGGTGGGCGACACCATCTTCGTGTCGGGCACGGCGGCGGTGGGGAAGGACGGCGAGATCGAGCCGAAGGGCGACGTGTACGGGCAGGCGAAGCGGTGCCTGGAGATCATCGTGACCGCGCTGGGGGAAGCGGGCGCGCGTCCTGAGCACGTGGTCCGGACGCACCTCTACGTCCGCGATGCCGGGGACTGGCGGGAGGTCGGCAGGGCCCACGGCGAGGTGTTCGGACACGCCAGGCCGGCCACGACGCTGGTGGAGGTGGCCGGGTTCGTGAACCCGGAGATCCTGGTGGAGATCGAAGCCATCGCCGTCGTTTGACGGGGCACACATCCGAGCCGATCCCGAATCCCCGCTGGAGCTACGTATCGCCGTGAAGACGTACAAACTGCATCGGGTCCAGCGCGTCAACGCGCCGCTGGAGGATACCTTCGACTTCTTCTCCCGTCCGGAGAACCTCGGCAAGATCACGCCGCCGTGGCTGGCGTTCCGCATGGTCAGTGACGACGCGGAGATGCGGGAGGGGCTGCGGATCGAGTACCGGGTCCGGCCGCTGGGCTTCCCGCAGAAGTGGGTGAGCGAGATCACGGCGTACGACCCGCCACACCGGTTCGTGGACGAGCAGGTCGAGGGTCCGTACGCGCTGTGGCACCACGAGCACCGATTCCGGGCGTTGGAAGGTGACCGGGAAGGAGGGGGCCCCGGTGGCGGCGCGGCCGGCGGTGCGGCCGGCGGCACGGAAGTGGTCGACACCGTGACGTACGCGCTGCCGTTCGGGCCGCTGGGCCGTCTGGCCCACGGGCTCGTGGTCCGACGACAGCTGGCATCGATCTTCCGGTACCGGAGCGAGCGGCTGCCGGAGCTGCTGGGCTAACTTCCGGGTCGGTAGGGGATGGCCAGGTAGTAGGTCAGCTCCTGGGCGGCATCGTAGCGGAGGCTGCCGCGGTCGTAGCTGCAGCGGGTGCAGCCCGGGGTGCCGTCGATCTCGGCCTCCCCGTCGATGAGGTCGTTCAGTCGCTCGAACTCCTCGGCGTTCAGCCCCCGGATGATGAGGGCCACGAAGTTGGCGTCTTCGGCGGCGGTGACGGGGAGGGAGTCGTTCCGGAGCCCGTCGTAGAGGGCGAGGACGGGCGCGATGAAGGCATCGAAGCCGGTGGGGATGGAGTCGGGGCTGAACGGGTCGCTGGCGCCGCGCTCCTCCATGGGGGTGTCGAGGTACGGCCCGTTCCACCGACCGATGGCGGAGGTGGAGTAGGGAACGGCGGTGATCTGGCGGTCGTTGACGGTGATGGGGTTGGCCAGGTCCTCGAGATCGTCGGGGACGGTGAGGGTGTGGGCCCGGAACATGTTGAGGGCGGAGCTGACGGCGTTGACGTCGCCACCGACGCGGGTGGGATCGCCTCGCCGGGACTGGTCCATGACCACCGGGACCATGATGGCGATGAGCCCGGACAGGATCATCAGGGCGACCATGATCTCGATGAGGGTGAAGCCGCGGCGGCGCACGTCCTATTCTCCTACAGCAAAATGGGGGAACTCCCCACGGGGGCCGGACTGGATTCGAAGCGAGCTACCGTTAAATTGGGGTCGGCCGCACCAAAGCGCCAGCGCGGCCAATCATTCGGCCAACCCGAAGGAGGAACGGCAATGAAGGTAGGAGTGCCGCGGGAAGTCGTCCCGGGCGAGCGTCGCGTTGCCCTGGTTCCGGACACCGTCGCAAAGCTCGTGGGAGACGGGCTGGAGGTGCTGGTCCAGGCGGGCGCGGGGGTCGCGGCCGGGTTCGACGACGCCGCATACGAGGAGGCGGGTGCAACGGTCACAGACGATGCAGCCGCCGTTTTTGCGTCGGACGTAGTGTTGAAGGTCGCGCTGCCGAAGGTGGGCGATGACGGCGAGGTGACCCGTTTGAGGGAGGGTGCCACGTTCATCGGCTACTTGCAGCCATTGACTTCACCGGAGCTGGTGAAGGGGCTGGTGAGCCAGGGCGTGACGAGCTTCAGCATGGAGCTGGTGCCCCGGATCACGGTGGCGCAGCGGATGGACGCGCTGTCGAGCCAGGCGACGTCGGCGGGCTACGTGGCCGCGCTGGTAGGCGCGCTGACGGTGGACAGCTTCTTCCCGATGCTGACCACGGCGGCGGGGACGATCCCGCCGGGCAAGGTGCTGGTCATCGGCGCCGGTGTGGCGGGGCTGCAGGCCATCGCCACGGCGAAGCGTCTCGGGGCCCGGGTCAAGGGGTTCGACATCCGGCCGGCGGCCGGCGAGCAGGTGGAATCGCTGGGCGCGAAGTTCGTGGGGCCGCAGTTCGAGGAGAGCGAGACGGAGGGCGGTTACGCGAAGGAGGTCACGGAGGAGCAGAAGAAGCAGGAGCACGAGCTTCTGCACGACCTCTGCGCGGAAGCGGACGTGGTGATCACCACGGCCCAGGTTCCGGGCCGGAAGGCGCCGGAGCTGATCACCGAGGACATCGTGAACGCCATGCGACCGGGCTCGGTGATCGTGGACCTGGCGGCGGAGAGCGGCGGGAACTGCTCGCTGACGAAGGCGGGCGAGACGGTGGATCACAAGGGCGTAAAGATCATCGGGAAGATGAACGCGCCGAGCGACCTGCCGCGGAACTCGAGTCAGATGTACTCGAAGAACCTGCAGGAACTGCTCATGCACCTGTACGATGCCGAATCGGCGTCGATCCAGGTGGACTTCGAGGACGAGATCACCCGCGGCTGCTGCGTGACGCACGAGGGCAAGATCGTGCACGAGCGTACGCGTGAGGCGCTGGGCGTCGAGGCTTAGACAGAGGGGATAGAAAGCAATGGGAGGACTTCTCTTTTCGGTGTACGTCTTCGTGCTCGCGATGTTCGTGGGCTTCGAGGTCATCACCAAGGTACCGATGATCCTGCACACCCCGTTGATGAGCGGCTCGAACGCTATCAGCGGGATCAGCATCGTCGGCGCGCTGCTCATCCTGTCCGCGATGACGGAAGGGACGACGCAGACGGTCATCGGAGTGATCGCCGTGGTCATGGCCACCATCAACGTGGTGGGCGGCTTCATGGTGACGGACCGGATGCTCCAGATGTTCAAGAAGAAGGAAGAGGGGGCTTGAGGCGATGGAGATCCTAAGCGCAGAAGTACTGGATGGGGTGATCATCCCCATAGCGTATCTCGTCGCCTCCGTCCTCTTCATCCTGGGACTCAAGCGACTGGGCTCGCCGGAGACCGCACGGGGCGGCAACCTGCTGGGCGCCTCCGGGATGCTGCTGGCCATCGTGGCCACGCTGCTGACGCAGGAGGTCCAGCTGGACTGGACGTGGATCGTGGTCGGGCTGGTGGCGGGGACCGGCATCGGCGTGTTCCTGGCCCGCTGGGTCGAGATGACCCAAATGCCGCAGATGGTGGCGGTGTTCAACGCCTTCGGTGGCGGCGCGTCGGCGCTGGTGGCGACGGCCGAGTACCTCCGGCTCACCGGTGGGACCGGCGATGTCGCCTTCAATGTCTCGCTGACCATCGCGCTGTCGGTGCTGATCGGGACCATCACGTTCAGCGGCAGCTGGATCGCGTGGGCGAAGCTCGAGGGCTACTTCGAGGACCCGCTCACGTACCCGGCCCAGCAGTTCATCAACTTCGTGCTGGCGCTGGTCATGGTCGGGGCGGGCGCGTGGATCAGCGTCCAGCCCGACGCACCGCTGAACATCTTCCTGGTGCTGGCGGGGCTGGCGTTCGTCTTCGGGATCCTGTTCGTGATGCCCATCGGTGGGGCGGACATGCCCGTGGTGGTGGCGCTGTTGAACAGCTACTCGGGGCTGGCGGCTTCGGCGGCCGGGTTCGTGTTGAACAACAACGTCCTGATCATCGCCGGTGCCCTGGTGGGCGCGTCGGGCCTGATCCTGACGAACATCATGTGCCGGGCCATGAACCGGTCGCTGGCCAACGTCCTGTTCAGCGCCTTCGGGTCGAAGAAGGAAGGCCCGGCGGGCGATGGTGATGGCGTGACCAAGGTGGTGAAGGAGATCATGCCGGACGACGCCGCAGCGCTCATGGCGTACAGCGACAGCGTGGTGGTGATCCCGGGCTACGGGCTGGCCGTGGCGCAGGCGCAGCACCAGGCCCGTGAGCTGGCCGACCTGCTGGGCGAGAAGGGCGTGGACGTGAAGTTCGCGGTGCACCCCGTGGC
>CAZSBL010000186.1:0-5535 GCA_964605205.1 uncultured Gemmatimonadaceae bacterium | reverse complement strand
GGTTGCCCCTTCACGCCTTCCGGCCCATCATGCGCCATGCTCGAGTCCATACGATCGTTCTTCCACCAGAGGATGGACCTGCCCGGGAACGGCGCCGGCGGGAACGGGGCCGAGGAGCCGGTCCCCGAGCCGCCGCAGGACCCGGAGGCGCTCCGTCGTCTTCACATCGCCGCGTGCGCGCTGCTGCTGGAGCTGGCCCACGCCGATGAGGAGTTCGACGCCACGGAGCGGCTGCACATCGAGGCGGTGATGCGGCGGCACTTCGACCTGGACGAGGATACGGCGGGCGAGCTGATGGCGCTGGCGGCGAAGGAGCAGGCGGAGGCCATCGATCTGTACCAGTTCACGTCGCTGATCCGGGAGAACTACGACCTGGGTCAGAAGACGCTGCTGGCGGAGATCATGTGGGGGCTGATCCTGGCCGACGGCGAGATCGCGAAGCGGGAGGCGTACATGTTGCGCAAGATCGCGAACCTGCTGGACCTGGAGCCGGGGTACCTGTCGGCGGCGAGGAAGCGGGCAGGGCGCGGAGACGCGGAGTAGCGCGGAGGCGCGAGAGTCGCGAAAGGGTTCACGCCGAGACGCGGAGAAGGGCAAGGGCCGCGAAGAGGTTTCATGGTCAGGGAAATTTGTCGCACGTACGTGCCGGCCGGCGCGGTTCTGACCGCCGGCCTTCTGTTTTCGGGGGTGTTCGCTCAGCCGGCCACCGCCCAGGCCACGATGGAGGCGTTGGAGTACCGGGAAGGCCACCGGGCGGCGGCGGCGGAGCGGCGGGCGGAGTTCATGCGCGGCATGGAGGGCGGGCTGGCGATCATCACCAGCGCGGACCGGTCGCAGCCGAACCTGTACGAGTTCTTCGTCCCGGATACGGAGCATCACGACTACGTGTTCCTCACGGGGCACTACGACCCGGCGCCCCCGGGCTCGATCCTGGTGCTGAACCCCGGCGGCGCCGAGTATCGGGAGATCCTGTACACGGCGGATGACACGGCCGCGGTCCGGGAGATGACCGGAATCGTCCACGTCTTCCCCCGCGAGCAGTTCCTGGAGCACCTGTCCAGCGCGCTCACGGACTACCGGAACCTCCGGATCACGCAGCTCCGGTTCAAGCCGGTGGCGTCGGACCTGGCGCGGGGGTGGGGCGACCGGGACAAGGTGCTGTACGTGAACTACCCGCGGTTCACGAACCTGAATGAGCCGTCGAACCCGCGGCTGGCGTTCGTGGACCGGCTGCGGGAGGCCACGTCGGAGCTGGACGTGCGGGACGCCGGGGACCTGCTGGACCCGATGCGCATGGTGCTGGACCGCTTCGCCATGAAGAACCTCCGGCGCGCCATCGAGATCACGGGGCAGGGGCTCATGGAGGCGATGCGGGTGGTCCGGCCGGGGCTCACCACCCGGCAGGTCATGGAGACCGCCGACTACATCTACCGGCTTCACGGCGCCCGGCTCGGGTTCCCCACCAGCGTGGCCCGGGCCAGCGGGCTGAACGAGACGCTCCGCTGGGAGAGCACGCGCGAGGAGCAGGCCGCGCGGCACGGCGATGCCTACATCCGGGAGGGCGACCTGGTCCACTTCGACACCGGCGCGCGGCTGAACCACTACTCGGCCGACATCCAGCGCACGGTCCCCGCGGGGGACACGTTCACCGCCGAGCAGCGGCGCATCTACGAGGCGGTGCTCGAGGTCCAGAAGGCGGTGATCCACGCCGTGGAGCCCGGCGTGACCTGGCAGGAGCTGCACGACCTGGCGGTCTCCATGCTCCGCGACGCCGGCGGCTGGGACGAGAGCTATACCTATGGGATCGGCCACTACATCGGCATGGAGGTCCACGAGCACGGCGACTACGTGGAGCCGCTGGTGCCCGGGATGGTGCTGGCCATCGAGCAGGGCGCCATCGTGAACGGCACCCGGGTGGCGTTCGAGGACGATGTCCTGGTCACCGACGATGGCCACGAGTGGCTGACCCGGTTCGTCCCCATCGAGCTGGACGAGGTCGAGGCGCTGCGCCGGGAGCCGCCGAGGATCGAGCCCGGCGAGCTGCTGGATCCCGGCGGTTGAGCACGCGAAGGTCGCGGAGAACTGCGGTGGCACGCGAAGGCGCGAAGAACGCGAAGGGGCTATTGGTTGATGCGGAGCTTCGATTGGGGCGTGGGCGTGTAGTTGTGTACGATGCGGTGCGTGCCCTCCTTCATCGTGGCGGCGCCGAAATTCAGGAGCAGGGCCACCTGTCGGCCGGAGAGCCGCAGGTAGGTGAACGTCTGGCGCTTGTAGAGGGGCAGCGTCTTTTCGGCAGCCTTCACTTCCACGACCACGACGTCGTTCACGAGTAGGTCGAGAACGAGTCCGCCTTCGAAGCGCATCCCGTCGAACTCGAAGTCGAGCCGGACCTGCTCCCGCACCGTATACCCCCGTCGCCGGAGCGCCGCCGCGAGCACCCTGGTATAGACCTTCTCGACAAGCCCCGGCCCCAGCTCCCGGTGGATCCGGTACGCCGTATCCACGATGTCCTCGGTAATGACGTCCGTGTTCCGCTCCAAACCAACCCCCTTCGCGTTCTTCGCGCCTGCGCGTGATAATTGCAGTTCTTCGCGCCCTTCGCGTGATATTGCACGTCGGAACGGGGCACCGGAATAGCGCGATCGGCCAAACTCGAGCCGGGGCACGCCGGCCCGCTGGCCCATCCGTTGCAAAGCACCCATGCCGGAGCGAGTATCGTGGAAGAGACCGGGAGAGTGGACATGGTCAAGGGATTCCGACCGGGCAAGGAGCCGCCGCAGCTGAAGAAGCGGCGGGCGAAGGAGCGGTACGGCGATGTCACGGGCACGCAGGAGCGGCTCATCGAGCTGTTCGCCGAGCGGACGCCGGAGGAGTCGCGGGCGCTCATCCGGAACTGGATCCGGGGGCTCCTGGCCGGTGCCATCGTCCTGGGCGTGCTGGCCGGCGTGCTGACGATCTGGTCCGTGGTGGCCGGGATCGTGGTGGGGGCGCTGGCCGGTGTGGTGCTCTTCCTCTGGTGGCGGCTCCAACGCCAGCGGGAGGCGTATGAGGAGATGGCGGACACGGTGGCCGGCCGGCGAGGCGGTCGTGGGAGGAAGTAGGAGGGCCGGAACGGTGTCCAGATTCCCGCCCACCGCCCCGCCAGAATCGCTCCGGATCCCGAACCCTCGGGAGTCAGGGTTTCCAGCCACACGCCAACGGGTTACTCTTTTGCGCAGCCCCTTCACGATGCGGTGAGGGATCGTTGGCGGTTTTTACGGATAGTCCGGAATTCGCCGCCCGTGTGATGCCGGAGTACCCTGCCCCGGGGTGGGGGCCGGCGGTGACGCGCGGCGATGTCGATAGATGGATGCGGGGCTTCTTCCAGGAGCCCGCGCGCATGGTGCGACCGGCGGATGCCGGGCGGCCGTGGTCGCACGTCCTCCTGGCCCGTAGCGCCGTTGACTCGAACTACGACCGCCTGATCGAGCACGTGCGCCAGGGCGCGCCCCTCCCGGACCGACTGGTCTGCCTGACGGGCTCCGGCCGCGGATTCCACGGCTTCAAGGGCCGCTCGTGGGCGGCGGTGCCCGGCAACCTCCACCTCTCGGTGCACCTGGCGCCTCGGCGACCGGTGGAACGCTTCGAGGTGGCGTTCATGGCGCTGGCCGCGGTTTCGGTGGTGGACGCCATAGACCGCGTCCCCGGCCTGGAAGGTCGGGCCGGGATCCGGTGGGTCAATGACGTGGTGCTGGAGGGCGCCAAGGTGGCCGGTGTGCTCGCGTACACGCACGCGCAGCACACCACGGTCAACAGCGCCATCCTCGGGATCGGCGTGAACGTGGGGACCCGACCGCCGGTGGAGCCGACGCCGTTCGTCCCCGACGTTACGCACCTGGGCGAATACGCGGCCGGGCCGCGGCTCATGCCGGTGTTCTTCCGGCAGCTGCTGCGTGCCCTGGACCGGAACTACCGGGCGCTGCTCGAGCGGGGGCACGCTTCGTTGGTGGACCGCTACCGGGCCCGGTCCGTGGTGGTGGGCCGGAAGGTGGCGGTCTGCGCGGAGGACTCCGACACCGAGCCGGAGGTCCGGACCGAGGGCGTGGTCCGGTCGGTGGGCGACGGACTCGAGCTCTGGCTCGATGGGCACGACACCCCGGTCACCCGGGGACGCATCATCCTGGGCGAGCCGGCGCTGGCCGGGTCGTCCGCGGAAAGGAGCATTGCATGACTGGACCCGACCTGTTGATCATCTGCACGGTGGCCTTTGTTGCCGTGTTCCTGCTGCTCACGCTCCTGGCCGTGGCGATGCGGGTCCTGATCATGGTATTCCCGGCGGAGGCCGGTGGAACCGACGCGGCGGCCGTGGCCGCGGTGACGGCCGCCGTCTCGGCCGCATTTCCTGGCACGAAGGTCACGAAGATCGAGGAGGAGAAATGATATCGGCAGAGAGCCCCAAGAAGATCCGGGTGATGTTCACCCCGTTCCGGGACGGACTGCAGAGCACCTTCGGCGGCAAGGTCCGGCTGGAGGACTTCCTCCCGGCCATGGAGGCCTCCGCCGAGGCGGGCATCCGTCACTTCGAGTTCGGCGGCGGCGCCCGGTTCCAGGCGCCGCTCTTCTACCTCGGGGAGAATCCCTTCGAGGACATGCGCCGGATCCGGGAGACGGTGGGCCCGGACGCGGACCTCCAGATCCTGACCCGCTCGGTGTCGGGCGTCACCCTGACGACGCAGTCGCCGGAGGCGCTCCGGCTCCAGGCCCAGCTCATGGCCGAGTCCGGGACCACCTGGGACCGGAACTTCGACTACATGAACGACGTCCGGAACCTGGTGAACACCGGTAAGCCGATCGTGGACGCCGGGATGCATCACCAGGTCTGCATCGCGCTCATGGGCCTTCCGTTCGAGTCGGACCGGGTCCACACGCCGGAGTTCTACATCAACATCGGCAGGGAGCTCCTGGAGGGCGATGTCCACATCGACTCCATCTGCCTGAAGGACGCCAGCGGGACCACCGACCCGACCACGATCTACGAGACGGCCAAGGGGCTCAAGGAGATCATGCCCCCGGAGATGCCGCTCTGGATGCACACGCACGACACGGCGTCGACGGCCGTCTCCTGCTACCAGGCGGCGATCCACGGTGGCGCCGACGGCGTGGACGTCTCCGTGCGGCCCATGGCCAGCGGTACGGTCCAGCCCGACGCCCGGTCGCTGGCCCACGTGCTGAAGGGCACCGGCTACGAGCTCGACATCGATGTCTCGAAGATGCCGGAGATCGAAGCGCTCCTGAACGAGGGGATGGAGGAGTATGACTTCAACCCCACCACCACCACGGCGGACGCCCGGGTCCTCGGCTTCCCCATGCCCGGCGGCGCCATCGGCCCCAACGTGCACATGATGGTGAAGGCCGGGATTCTGGACCGCTACTCCGAGGTGCTGGCCGAGTTCCCGGTGGTGGTGGAGGCCGGCGGCGCGTGGACCAGCGTGACGCCCGGCAGCCAGCAGTACTGGCTGCAGGCGTTCAACAACGTCATGTACGGCCGCTGGGAGA
>CAZSBL010000185.1:0-5680 GCA_964605205.1 uncultured Gemmatimonadaceae bacterium | reverse complement strand
TGAGAGCGGTTCACCCGTTCACTCCCCAACAAATCTGGAGAACAACCGTAGTTGTCATGAAGGCTGCGAGCTTCGCCGCGAGTCCAGCCCAGCCGGCGAGCGTGGCCAACCCTCATTACAGCTACAGCTACAATTACAACTACAAGGAATGACTGGCGTCATGTAGCCACATGTAGCTACATTGCCTCCATGCGCGCCATCGGGATCCGTGAGCTCAAGAACAAGCTGTCGCACTACGTCCGCCTGGTGGAGGCCGGCGAGTCGGTGCTGGTGACGCACCGGGGGACGGTGGTGGCGGAGCTGCGTCCGCCGGGGCCCACCACACAGCCGGCGGTCCCGGCGGAGGGGCTGGCGGAGCTGGTGCGTCGGGGCCGTGCGACGGCGGGGGCCGACCACGACCCGTCGCTCTACGGCCCGCGGCCGGCGGCGCTGCCCCCCGGTCGTGTGCGGGAGCTGCTGGACGCGGAGCGGGCCGGCGGCGGCGAGCCGGGAGGCGGTGGGGAGCTCGGCCCGGGGGAGTCCGCCGGGTGATGGTGTACGCCGAGTCCAGCGCGGTGCTGGCGTGGCTCCTGGGCGACGAGGGCGGCGAGGCCGCTGCGGCGGTGCTGGCGGAGGCCGAGGGCGTGGTGGCGTCGGACCTCACGCGGGTCGAGTGCGAGCGGGTGCTGATCCGCGCGTGGAGCACCGGGCTGCTGACGGAGGCGGAGGCCGCGGACCACCGGGCGGTGCTGGCCCGGGCGGCGTCGCGCTGGACGCGGCTCAGGGTAGACGACGAGGTGGTCGAGCGGGCGCTCCGGCCGTTCCCCGTCGAGCCCGTCCGCACCCTCGATGCGCTCCACCTCGGGAGCGCGCTCCTGGCCCGGTCCGCGGCGCCGGGGCTGCGCGTCCTGACGCTGGACCAGCGGGTACGTGAAAACGCCGAGCGGCTGGGTCTGGAACCGCTGCCGGACTGAATCGGACTTCGCGGCGACCCCGAACCCCTCGAGCAAGGGTGCCCAATTTCAACGCGGAAACACGGAACGTGGGGCGGATCCGCGGAAGGCCTCGTCGCGAATTCCGCATCCACACTGCGTTTCCGCGTTGAAGACAGCGTGCGGTGGCGGGTATGTCGTGCATCGCTGTTCTCGCCGATAGGGCAGCCGACCGTGACCGTGCGAGTGCCACCCGCGCACCCTATCATTAGGGGCATGAGACCTCTTTCCGAACACATGCCCACGCCTGACGGTGTCCGGACCGCGCTGGCCGTGGTCGCGGAGGGGATCCCGGAGCTGGCGGCGGCCTACCTGTACGGCTCGGCGGTGACCGGCAACGCGGGGCCCGGGAGCGATCTCGATATCGCCCTGGTCCTCGTCGACGGCGCCGAGCCCGGCCCGCTCTTCGCCGAGACGGTGTCGGCGCGGCTCGCGGAGCGGCTCGGTTTCGCGGGCGAGGTGGACGCCCACCGGGTGGACCACCTGCCGCTCCCGGTCCGTGGCCGCGTGGTCACCGAGGGGGTACTGGTGTTCGAGCGCGACCCTGAACGGCGCGTGGAGTTCGAGACGAGCACGCGTCGGCTGTATTTCGACTTCCTGCCGTTCCTGGAGCGGGACGCCCGGGAGGCGCTGGGTGGTTGACCCGCAGAAGGCCCGTTCGCTCCTCGCCCACTACCGCCG
This sequence comes from uncultured Gemmatimonadaceae bacterium, assembly GCA_964605205.1. Classification (GTDB taxonomy): domain Bacteria; phylum Gemmatimonadota; class Gemmatimonadetes; order Longimicrobiales; family RSA9; genus JAWVYT01. The sequence continues at coordinate 4,028 of CAZSBL010000185.1, read as the reverse complement.
GTACCGCGGCTATCTGACGGAGTTGGCCGAACGGTCCGACGACGAGCTCCGGTCCGACTTCGTGGCCATGGGCGGTGTGCAGCACTACCTCCTGCTCCTGGTCGAGACGGTGCTGGACCTGGGCAGCCACGTGATCAGCTCCGAGGGCTATGATCCGCCCGGGAACTACGCCGACATCTTCCGGGTCCTCCGCGACGAAGGGCTCCTCCCCGCCGACCTCGCCGACCGCCTCATGGCCATGGCCCGGTTCCGCAACGTCCTGGTGCACCTCTACGCCGATGTAGACGAGGACCGCGTGCTGCGTGTGCTCCGGGAGTCGCTGGACGATCCCGACCGGTGCGTGGCCATCATCCGGGACCGGTTCGCGGAACAGCTGGAGGGGTAGACTTCTTCTTCATCGGCCATGCCCCGGAGCGGACGGCATTGCCTCCCACCCCGGCTTTCGCCTACCCTTCACTCATGCCGAACCGTCAGAGCGACTGGTACCGCCAGGCCGAAGCCGATCTCCGTCACGCCCGGAACGCCCGGGAGTCCGGGGACCACGAGTGGTCGTGCTTCGCGGCGCAGCAGGCTGCGGAGAAGGCCGTCAAGGCGCTGATCCAGTCCCTCGGGGGCGAGGCTTGGGGCCATTCCGTGACGATCCTGCTGGGCGACCTCGCGGAGCGGCTGGAGATGCCGGCCGAAGTGCTTGACGCCGGGAAGCGGCTGGACAAGCACTACATCCCGGCCCGGTATCCGAACGGATATGACCAGGGCGCCCCGACCGACTTCTACACGGCGTCTGAAGCCGAGACGGCTATCGCCGATGCGGACCGCATCCTCGGGTACTGCCGTGATTCGATGGGCTGACTACGAAGCGGTCGAATACGCGACGCGCCAGCTCGCCGACCGCATCCGTGAGCAGCACGACCAGGTCCGGGCCATCCATTGGTACGGCTCCTGGCCGGCCGGCACGGCCACGCCGTCGAGCGACGTGGACCTCTGCATCATCATCGAAGCCGACGATCGGCCGCCGCGGACCCGCACGCCAGACTACCTCCCGGGTCGGTTTCCGGTCCCGCTCGACCTGACGGTTCTGACCGCCGCCGAGTGGGAGCGGCTGCCGGACCGCGCACCGTCATGGTATGCCGCCATCGAGGCCGGCGTTGAGCTCTAACGACACCCCCGTCTACTACTACCGCCACGGACTGGCCGTCCTCCGCCACGTCCGCGAGGCGCCGGAGTGGATGCGCTACGACGAGCGCGCGGGCGCCTACGTCGCGCCGGGGCACCGGCTGCCGGAGCTGCGGGAGTGGGCCGAGGCCCGGGGGATCGAAGAGGCCGGTGTCGGCGGTGCCGGGGCCGGAGTCGCTCCGGAGGCCGCCGGTGTGCCCGAGGACGCCGGGGGCGCCGGCCGTGCGGGGCCCGCGGCGCGTGCCGGCGCCGCATCGTCGTCTGAGCCGCTGCCGTTCTACGACCCCCGTTCGCCGCGGTCGTACCAGGAAGACGCGGTGGCGCGGTGGGAGGCGGCGGATGGCCGGGGGTCGGTGGTGCTGCCCACGGGGTCGGGGAAGACCTTCGTCGCCATCCTGGCCATCCACCGCACGCTGGGCGGCGGCGAGGGCCGGGCGTGCGTGGTGGCGCCGACGCGGGCGCTGGTCCAGCAGTGGTACGCCCAGCTGGCGGACGCCTTCGGCGCCGACCGGGTGGGCGCCTACTACGCCGACGAGAAGGACATCCGGTCGCTGACGGCGACCACGTACCACTCGGCGTTCGACCTGCTGGAGCGCGAGGGCGCGGCGGTGCGGCTGCTGGTGCTGGACGAGGCGCACCACCTGGAGGACACGGCGGAGGGCGGGGCGAAGGCGTGGCACGACGCGCTCCGGATCGCGCCGGCGCCGTACCGGCTGGGGCTCACGGCCACGTACCCCGACGGCCGGGACGCCGAGCTGCGGCGGCTGGTGGGGGGCGTGGTCTACCGTCGGGCGGTGGGCGAGATGGCCGACGCGGAGCTGGCCGACTTCGCCCTCGAGCGACGGTTCGTGGCGCTGACGGCGGCGGAGCGGGAGCGGTACGAGGCCGCCGAGGCGGCGTACGAGGGCTACATCGCCCGGAAGGGGTTCCGGGACCGGTACCCGGACCCCGGCGACGCGTGGCGGGTGTTCATGTCCGAGACCCGTCGGTCGCCGGCGGCGAGGCGTGCGTTCCGTGCGTTCCTGGAGCGGGAGCGTGTGGTGATCCTGGCGGAGAACAAGCTGCGGGAGGTGTACCGTATCCTGGCGCTGCACCCGGCGGAGCGGGCGGTGCTGTTCACCGGGAACGTGGCGGCGGCGGAAGCGCTGTCGGAGCGGCTGGCGGTGCCCATGATCACGGCGGACACGCCGGCGTCGGAGCGGAAGCGGCTGCTGGAGGCCATGGCCGACGAGACCGTCCGGGCGGTGGCCAGCGTGCGGGTCCTCGATGAAGGCTGGGACGTGCCGGCGGCGAAGCTGGGCGTCATCCTCGGCGACAGCAGCCGGGGCGGCCGCCGGCAGCACGCCCAGCGCCTGGGCCGGATCCTGCGCCGGCAGGGAGACCGCGTCGCGTCGCTCTACGAGGTGGTGGCCGCCGACACGTACGAGTTCTTCGCGTCGCAGAAGCGCCGGGGCGGCCTGGCCCGGGGGCCGCAGCCGCAGCTGGGGCTGGGGCTGTAGTGCTCCGTCGCACCCACGTGGTCCCGTTCACCGCCGAGCGCGGCGGCCGCATCACCGTCGACTTCCTCACCGACCCCGACGGCCGGGTCACCCGGTTCCTCGACCGGCTCTGCCGGCTCATGCGTCGTCTCGAGGGGTGGCCCCGCAGCACGGTGCTGGAAGCGCTGCGCCGGCAGGAGCGAAGGGTCCGCGACGCCCGCCGACTGGCCGGGCTCTCGAAGACGCTCCTCGACGCCGCCCGCTTCGAGCCCCACCCGCTGGCCGGCCGGGCCGCCGAGGTCCGGGAGGCGGTCTTCCGCGCCCGGGGCCGGCACTGGCCGCCCGTGCCCGGCGACGATGACGTGCCGTTCCGGGAGGCCGCCGGAGCGCTGGGTCTCACCGTGGACCAGGCCCGGGACGCCCTCTACGCCGACCGACCGGGCCGGCGCCAGCTGAAGCGGGCGCCGAAATGGGACGGCTCGAAGCTGCTCCGCCGCTACAACCTGGAGCTGGCCCGGGCCGTGCTCCTGGACGCCGTGGAGATGACCGTCACCGCCGGGGGCGGCTGGGGCGACATCTTCCGGGCGGTCAAGCTCGGTCGGCTCATGTACACGGTCGAGCGGGTGGGCGACGGCGGCGGCTCCCCCGGCGGCGACTCCCGTGACGGATCCCGCGACACCGGCTCGGGCTCCCGCGCCGCCTCCGGCTACCGCGTCACCCTGACCGGCCCCGCGGCGCCGTTCGTGACCCGGGCCCGGCGCTACGGGATCCGGTTCGCCCGGGTGGTGCCGGCGCTGACCCGGGCGCCGGGGTGGCGGGTGGACGCCGTGATCGATCGGGACGGGCGTCGCCTGGACTACACCCTGGAGGCCGGCGGCCCCATCCGGACGCGGGCCCGGCGCGCCCGCTACGACTCGGCCTGGGAGCGGGGCCTGGCCGCCGAGTTCGAAGAGAAGATCGGCGCCGAGCGCGGCGGGTGGTCGCTGACCCGGGAGGACACGCCCGTCCCCCTCGGCGACGACCTCTTCCTCCCCGACTTCACCTTCCGCCACGACGACGGCCGTGAGGCGCTGGTCGAGATCGTCGGGTTCTGGACGCCCGAGTACCTCGCGGACAAGCTCGACAAGGTCCGCCGCGCCGGCCTGGACAACCTGGTCCTGGTGGTTTACCGGGGCCTGGCCGCCGGGGGCGAGGTACCCGCCGGGGGCGAGGTACCCGACGAGGGCGACGCTCCAACCGGCGCCGCCCGGGCGGACGACGCCTCCGCCGGGCTCCGGGCGGCCGACCTGAAAGCGCTGCCCGGTGCCGTGCTCTGGTTCGCCCGCAAGCCGAAGATCGGCGAGGTGATGGAGGCGGTGGAGCGGGTGGCGGGGCCGC
>CAZSBL010000184.1:1285-5718 GCA_964605205.1 uncultured Gemmatimonadaceae bacterium | reverse complement strand
ACAACGTGATCAACTGGGTGCACCGCTCGACCCGGGGCTGGAGCTACGGCAGCTCGGTCACCGACCCGCGCACTGGTGAGATCATCAAGGGGCACGTGCTCCTGGGCTCGCTGCGGGTGCGCCAGGACTACCTCCTGGCCGAGGGACTGCTCTCCCCGTACCGCGAGCCCGGCGTGATCCCGCCGGAGATGGAGGAGATGGCGCTGGCCCGGATCCGGCAGCTGTCGGCCCACGAGGTGGGCCACACCATCGGACTGGCTCACAACTACCTCGCCAGCGCGCGGAACCGGGCGTCGGTGATGGACTACCCGCACCCGCTGGTCCGCCTCGCCGATGACGGCTCCATCGACCTGTCGGCGGCGTACGACACGGGCATCGGCGAATGGGACAAGGTGTCCATCGCCTACGGGTATTCCGACTTCACGGAGGGCACCGACGAGGACGCGGCCCTCGAGCGGATCATCGAGCGGGCCCGGGAGCGCGGGCTGATCTTCCTCAGCGACCAGGATGCCCGGCCCGCCGGCAGCGCCCACCCGCAGACCCACCTCTGGGACAACGGCGAGGATGCCGCGGTCGAGCTGCGCCGGATGATGGACGTCCGGGCCGTGGCGCTCCAGCGGTTCGGAGAGGCCGCCATCCGGGCGGACATGCCGCTGGCCACCCTCGAGGAGGCGCTGGTCCCCCTCTACTTCCACCACCGCTTCCAGATCGAGGCCGCCGCGCCGGCCCTCGGCGGGAAGTACTACACCTACGCCCTGCGCGGCGACGGCCAGCTGCCCCTCCGACGCGTCCCGGCCGATGAGCAGAACGCGGCCCTCGGCGCGCTCCTGGAGACGCTGGCGCCCGAGGCTCTGGCGCTGCCCCGCTCGATCATCGCGCTGATCCCGCCCCGGCCGTACGGCTTCCCGGCCCACCAGGAGCTCTTCGGCCGGTACACCGGGCTCACCTTCGATCCCATCGCGCCGGCGGGCGTGGCCGCGCGCATGACGCTGTCCATGCTGCTGCACCCGGAGCGGGCGGCCCGGCTGGTGGAGCAGGCCGCGCTCGCACCGGGCCTCCCCGGCCTCATCGATGTGCTGGACGGCCTCGAGGCCGCCACATTCGGGCCCACGCCCGACGACGGCTACCGGGCCGAGATCAAGCGGCTGGTGGAGGACGCGGTGGTCGAGGCGCTCATGGAGCTGGCCGGCGCAGCGGAGATGCCCCAGGTCCGGGCCATCGCCACCCACCGGCTCCAGCGGCTGCACGACCGGCTGGCGGCCCGGGACGGCGGCGATGCGGTCCGTGCCCACGCCAGCTACCTGGCGGCCGGGATCCAGCGGTTCCTGGACCGGCCGGCACCACCGATGACCGAGCCCCGTCCGATCCCGGCGCCGCCGGGGAGCCCCATCGGTGGCGGCGAATAGTACACCCGGCTCGACCTCCGCTTGGGCGGTTTGGCGGATGGGCGTATCTTTCGGGCTGAGCCACACAATGAACCCGCGCCGAGACAGCCATGGAAGCCTTTTCTGGTATCCTCTTCCACGCCCACTCCGGGTTACGGTACCTCGTCCTGCTGGCCGGGGGCCTGTCCGTCCTGTACTCCCTGGTCGCCGCGCTACGCGGCACCCGCTGGGACAGGCCCGGCCGGATCCTGCTGAGCAGCTTCGTGGGCATCATGGATCTCCAGGTTATCCTGGGGCTGGTCCTCGTCTTCGTGCGGGTCTTCTACCCGGCGCTCTGGGGACACCTCACCATGATGATCCTCGCCGCCGTGGTCGGGCACGTGGCGCTGGCCGTCAACAAGCGGCGGCCGCCCGAGACGCAGTCGCACTGGCTCGCCGTCATCGGCTCCGCCGTGGCCCTGATCCTGATCGTGGGCGGGATCCTCTCCATCGGCCGCTCCATCTTCTGACCGGGGCGCGGGCGTGGACGGCCGGGACCCGGCGAGCGCCGTCCGCAGCCCGCGCCGGCGCGGCCGCGGCAGGGTCGTTGCATCCCTCTCGGGACGAGTGGATTCACAGCACCAGAAAGAGGACAGATGGCCAGAATCACCGGCACGGTGAAGTGGTTCTCCGACGCCAAGGGGTACGGATTCATCGAGCGGGAGGGCGGCGACGACGTCTTCGTCCACCACTCGGCCATTGAGGGGACCGGGTTCAAGACCCTCGCGGAAGGCGAAAAGGTGGAGCTCGACGTCCTCGAGGACCCGAAGGGGCCGAAGGCCAACAACGTCGTGCGCCTCGACCCGCCGGCCGGCGGAGGTCGCCAGCCCGATATCCGGGGCGGCCCCATGGAGAGCCTCACCGACCACGACGAACCGTAGCCCAGGAACGGTGCCGCGCAACCCACCTGGCACCGCAGCGCAGCGTCCGGCAAAACACGACCCGCCGGGCCCTCATCCGCTGAACAGCTCCAGCTGAGCCCCGGGCCGCCGGAACGCGGCCGTGGAGAGCGGAACCGAATCTCCCGTCAGCCCGGCCCGCCGCCTTGCGGTCTCGAAGAGCTGACGGACGTGGCCGGCGTACGGACCTTCTCCCCTCTTGCCCGGGTCGCACCCGCCTCGGCCGCGGCCTCCAGGATCGACGGGATCTCCCGGTCGGTCAGGCCGGGGATCACCGGCGCCACCATCACACGCACCGGGACGCCGGCCTCCGACAGCACCCGCATCGCCTCCAGCCGTCGGTCGGGCACCGAGGTCCGCGGCTCCATGAGCCGCTGCAGCGACCGATCGAGGGGGGTCACCGAGAGCGCCACCGCCGCGGCGTCGTGTGCCGCCAGCTCGGCCAGCAGATCCACGTCCCGGGTCACCAGGTGGTTCTTCGTGATCAGCGTCACCGGGTTGTTCATGGCCCCGCGGCCCTTCACCGGCGCCCCTGGAGGCAGCTCCGGGGAGGCCCCCGGACCCGCTCCACTCACCACGGCCTCCCCGCCCCGGCTACCGTCGTCGGCCTGGAGGCACGGGCCCTGCCCGTCGCTATACCCCCGACTCCATCCTCCGGACCAGCTCCAGCAGCGCACCTTCGAATGAGCGGATGTACTCGGCGCCCGGTCGGCTCACCGGCTCGGGCACCGCCACCTCCGCCCACTTGAACGCCGACCGATGCTCGTCCACCAGTGTCCGCGCCGTCCGTTCCGCCGCCGACAGCTCCTGCTCCCGCCACTCTCCCGCCCGCAGCCACGCGTCCACCGCCAGCACGAACGACAGCTGTCCGTGCCAGTGCCGCCACGGCGCCGCCTCCTCCAGCCCCAGCAGCTCCAACCACCGCTCCCCACGCGCACGGTACTCCGCCGGCGACGCCGGCGATGCCTCGATCCACCCGCCACGCGCCAGCTCCTCGCCCGCGCGTCGCACCGCACGGCTCGTGTACCCCGTCGCCTCCGTCACCGCACGCACCGTCCACCACCCCTCCAGCCCCAGCAGCGCCGACAGCAGGTCCGCCTTGATCCCAACACCCAGCCCCAACCGGAGCCGCACCATCACCGCGCCCGGACCCTCCAACCGCGCCGGTCGCTCCACACGCTCCGGCGCCGCCTCCACCGATTCCCCGGCCAGCGCCTTCCAGCGATGGTCGCCCCCCACCTTCCAGGCATACCCGGCGAACTCCGCCAGACGGTGACGGACACGGTCCGGATACGACTCCGACAGGTTCCGCATCCGCTGCACGCTCATCAGACCCGGGCCCGCGCCAGCCCACCAGCCCAGCAGGTCCGCCAGGTTCCGCTCGTGGTCCACCAGCCCCAGCGACGCCAGCACCAACGCCTCCGGATCGATCACCGCACGCACCGGCCGCTGCGAGACCGCGCCCGACCCCAGCGCCGCCCACTGCATCCAGACCACGTTCGTCGCCCGGTCCCGGATCCGCTCCCCCAGTCCCTCCAGCAATTCTCTGTGCATGGTGTTTATTATAGTCTGGATATATGTCTGTCAAGATCTTTAATAGTGATGTTAGTAGACACCACAGCGATGACTGGGGGACTGGGAGAGGGCACGAGGTCGGAAGCCCGGTCTGAAGGAGGCCCGCCCCCGCCCCCAGTCCCCCAGTCTCCACCGGCCCGTCCAGTGGCTCCTGCTACCGTCGTCCATGGGCCGTCCGGTTCCTGATGGCCTGGTCCCGTTTGAGCTCCCTGAACCGGCGGGCGATGACGTTCATGACCCGGCCCTCGCGCTCGAACCGGCCCTGGATCAGGAGGAAGGGCGCGTTGTGGATCATCTCCCGGTGGGCGGCGTAGACGGGGGGCGGGACGATGACGTTGATGAAGCCGTGCTCGTCCTCGAGGAGGATAAAGACGGTGCCGTTGGCGGTGGCCGGGTGCTGGCGGGCCACCACGAGACCGGAGACCAGGATCGGCGACCCGTCGGGGACGTCCTCCAGGTCGGCCGATGCCGCCGCGCCCCAGCCATCGAGCCGGTCCCGGATATGCTCCATGGGGTGGCCGCTCACGGTGATCCC
>CAZSBL010000184.1:0-1185 GCA_964605205.1 uncultured Gemmatimonadaceae bacterium | reverse complement strand
GCCTCGTGGACCAGCGTGGCCGGGGGGTAGAACCCCATGGGCCACGCGTTGAGGATGGCCATGAGGAACTCGGCCGGGTAGTGGGCCTTGAGGTACGCCGTGGCGTACGCGATCAGCGCGAAGCTCCAGGCGTGGGACTCGGGAAAGCCGTAGTTCGAGAACGAATACAGGTCGTCGGTGACCTGCTCGGCCACGTCCGGCGCCACGCCGTTCTGCTCCATGCGCGCCTTCAGCCGCTGGATGGCGGCGTGGAGCTTCGGCAGCTTCCTGGCGTGGCCCATGGCGCGTCGCAGCTCGTCGGCCTCGGCGGCGCTGAACCCGCCCAGCGCCATGGAGATGGCCATGGCCTGCTCCTGGAAGATGGGGATCCCGTACGTCCGCTTCAGGATCGGCTCCAGCCGCGGGTCCGGGTACTCCACCTCTTCGAGCCCGAGCCGACGACGGGTGTAGGGCCTCACGAACCGGGCCTGGATCGGGCCGGGACGGATCAGCGCCACCTGCACCACGATGTCGTAGAGCCGCTCCGGCCGGGTCTGGAGGATGGACTGGATCTGCGCGCGTGACTCGATCTGGAACGTCCCCAGCGTCTCGCCCCGACCGATCATGGCGTACGTCTCCGGGTCGTCCACGGGCAGGTTGTAGAGCTCGAGCGTCCGGCCGGTCCGCGCCTCGATGGCGTCGAACGCCTTGTGCACGACGGTCAGCCCGCCGAGCCCCAGGAAGTCGAACTTGGGCACGCCGGCGGCGTCGAGGTCGTCCTTGTCGAGCTGGAGGATGGTCCGCCCCATGGTCGTCTCCTCGATGGGCAGGTATTCGCCCAGCGGCCGGCTGCTGAGGACGAACCCGCCGGGGTGCGTCGAGCGCAGCCGCGGGACGTCGTCCAAAGACCGCAGCGCCTGGAGCAGCGCCCGCCCTTTTGGCAACGCGATGTCCACGCCCCACTCGGCGGCCATGCCCGCCTCCAGCGCCTCCGCCGCCTCGCCGGGCTCCCGGCCCCGGAGCCGCTTGCTCAGCGTGAACGCCGTCTCCGCCGGCCAGCCCAGCGCCCGCATGCAGTCCTGGATGGCCGTGGGCGCGTGGAAGACCTGCGTCACCGCCGTGATGGCCGCGTGGGCCCGGCCGTAGCGGCGGTACATGTAGTCCAGCATCTCCTCGCGGCGGTGCATCTCGAAGTCCACGTCGATG
>CAZSBL010000183.1:0-5747 GCA_964605205.1 uncultured Gemmatimonadaceae bacterium | reverse complement strand
GGGGCAGGTGGCGGTGAGGGTCAGTAGCGCCGGGCGCCGCCGGGTGGTGAGGCGGGATGGCCCCGGGATCGCTGACGAGCCGAGGCCGTGGAGCGGGCGGGCCGGGCCTGATGCGGCGATGCCGGGGGGCGGCGGGATGGGTCTGACGTGCCGACGCTCCGGGAGCGGGCAAGGAGGGGTTCGTCGGCGAGCCATCGCGGGCGAGGCGGTGGAGGACCATGTGATCGGCAGCGAGGCGAGGGTGTCCAGAACCTTCTGATCATCGACGGCCAGGCAATGAGTGGAGACTTTGGGTCGCAGAGCGACCCAAAGTCTCCTTCCGTTGATCCCGCCAGACGACGATCGGAAGGTTTGGCTCGCTCCGCGACCCAAACTCTCGTCTGGTCCCGGGACCCGCGACGATGGTGGAGTTCGGGACACCCTCGCAGACCGCCGCGGCTCAGGCCGCTACCGCTTGGGGCTGCCGCGGCTCAGGCCGCTACCGCTTGGGGCTGCCGAGGCTCAGGCCGCCACCGCTCAGGGCCGGACATCCCTGGCCAGCTCCGCCCGGAGCAGCGCCTTACCGACCTGGACCGCCGTCGCCGTCGGCTCGTCAACGATCTGGCTCCACGTTATCGGGATGACCTGGATCCCGGCGGCCGCGAGGCGTGTGATGCGGCGGCGGTCGCTGTTGAACCGGGGACGGTTGCCGTGCCACCGGAAGCCGTCGATCTCGACGGCGATGCCGTACTCGTCCCAGAAGAAATCGAGCCTGTCTCGGCCGACTCTGGCGTTGGTCCGGGGCGCGGGAAGATCGCCGTCTCTGACGACGTCCTGGAGGAAGATCCTCTCCGCCTCCGACTCGAGCAGGGCGGGGCCGCCGCTGCGCTTCAGGACCGCCCTCAGCGCTGAGATCCCGGGCCGGCGATGGTACCGAGTGAGCAGCACGTCGAGGGCCGGCGGCGTGACCAGGCTCTCGCGCTCCGCCCGGGCGACGGCGCGCTCGATCTCGTCCATGGAGGCCACCGCGGCGAAGTCGACCAGCGTCCTCCCGATTGAGGTGACCGGAATTCCGTCCACACGGGTCCGTTCATCATCGGCCAGGGCCGTCGTGCCTCGCGCGCATATCCCGCTCACCTGGCTGCGGCGCCCCACGACCGTCACGTCCACAGGGTCGGACACGGGTGGGGCGGGGAACACGCTCCACAGCCCCGTCGCGCTCCGATGGCTGATCACCGCTTCCCGGCCGCACGCCAAGACCGCCGCCATCTCCCTGGCGCGAGGCGGCGCGATCGGACCCACCACGTACGTCCCGCGGAACAGCCTATCCAGCTGCTTCGACTCCGCGCGACGACTGATCGCCCGCTGGCCAAGCCCCATCTCGATAAGCTGGCGCCGAGTCACGACCCCGTGCTGATCACGGGCCAGCTCCATGATTCCTCGTTCCACCTCACGACCCGCCATTCCCGCCTCCAGCCGCGTTGACACCTCTCGTGCCGACCCAGCACGCTTCTCTCGGACCGACCCAGCACGCTCCGTGGATCGTTCCGTGCCCGACCATGCACGCCTCGTCGGGGCAGGCCAATGGCTGAGTGGGACAAGGTCGGCCGTGCGGCGGATGTCCAGAACCTTCCGACCACCGACGCCCGGCGGATGGGCGGGGACTTTGGGTCGCAGGCCGACCAAAAGTCTCCTTCCGTTGATCCCGCCAGACGACGATCGGAAGGTTTGGCTCGCTCCGCGACCCAAACTCTCGTCTGGTCCCGGGACCCGCGACGATGGTGGAGTTCGGGACAACCGGCCGCACCCGCCCGGAGCCGAAACAGGGCAGCGGCCTCGGCGTTCTCCGCCGCGACGCGAATGTCGGTGGGGGCAGTCGAAGCCGTCCGCTCAGGGTCGCCAGACCGGGGCCACCCGGAAGCGGAGGACCCGGGGAGCTCGTGGATCCGGTGGGCGTTGCCTCGACCGTTGTCCATGACGTAGATGCCGGCGACCTCCGGGTCGTCCGCGTCCGGGAGCTACGGCCCCTCGAAGTAGACGATCCGGGCGCCGTCCCGGGAGAAGGACGCGAGATCCCGCAGCCGCGAGGCAGCGCGGGATCCTGTCACGAACAGGACGCCGGCGCGTTGAACCGTCGCCCCGGAAGCCCTACCCTACGGCGTGACCATCCTGATCTGGGCAACCATCGCCCTCCTGATATCGCTCAACGGCCTGTACGTTGCCGCGGAGTTCGCCGCTGTGAGCGTGCGGCGGAGCCGTGTGCGCCAGATGGCGGAGGAGGGGAACCGGTTCGCGGGGCAGCTCCTGCCGACGCTGGACTCGGCGGCGAACCTGGACCGGTACATTGCGGCGTGCCAGGTGGGGATCACGGTGTCGAGCCTGGTGCTGGGCGCCTACGGCCAGGCCACCCTCGGGCAGGCGCTGACGCCGCTCTTCGAGCGCTGGGGCGAGATGCAGACGCTGGCGGCGCAGTCGGCGTCTGCGGCGGTGGTGCTGGTGGGGTTGACCACGCTGCAGATGGTGCTGGGCGAGCTGGTCCCGAAGTCTCTCGCGCTCCAGTACCCGACCCGCCTCGCGCTCCTGACCGTGCTGCCGATGCGCTGGTCGGAGCGGCTGCTCTCGTGGTTCATCGCGGTGCTGAACGGAAGCGGGTGGGTGGTGCTGCGACTGCTCCGAGTGGAGCCGAAGGCACACCGCCACCTCCACTCGGCGGAGGAGATCAAGTTCCTGGTGGCGGAGAGCCGGGAGGGTGGACACCTGCGGCCGGAGGAGCAGCGTCGTCTGAACCAGGCGCTGGGGCTGACACAGCGCACGGCCAGGGAGCTGATGATCCCGCGCACGCGGGTGGTGGCCGTGGACCAGGCGGAGGGGCTGGATGCCGCGCTGGAGGTGGCCGCCTCGTCGCCGTACACCCGGCTCCCGGTCTACCGGGGGTCGCTGGACCGGATCGTGGGCGTGGTGCACGCCAAGGACCTGGCGGCCGAGGCGCTGACCATGGATGGCGCGGCGGGTAGTGTCGGGGACGGCGCGGGGGATGGCGCCGCGCACGGTGCCGGGCACGGCACGGCGGATGGCGCCGGGGACGGCTCCGACCAGGCCGCCGCCGCCGATGCCGCGGGTGCCGCGGGTGCCGTCGATGCCGCCGATGCCGCGGACGGCCCACTGTCGGCCCATGTCCGCCCGGTGCTGGCGGTGCACGAGAGCCTTTCGGCGGACCGGGTCCTGGCGCTGATGCGGGAGGAGCGCGGGGTGATGGCGGTGGTGGTCGACGACTTCGGCGGCACGTCGGGGATCCTGACCACCGAGGACATCCTGAGCGAGCTGCTGGGCGACATCGCCGACGAGTTCAAGCACCCGGCGGGCCCACCGGAGCGGCTGTCTGACGGGCGCGTGCGCCTGCCCGGGGACCTGGCGCTCTACGAGGCGACGTCGTGGGTCGGCACCCGATGGGAGGGCGATTCCGACACGGTTGGCGGGCTGGTCATGGAGCGGCTGGCCCGGGTACCCGAGGCCGGCGACAGGGTGGAGATCGACGGGGTGGCCGTGGAGGTCGAGGCCACGGAGGGCCACGCGGTGCGGACGGTGCTGGCCCGACCGGTCGGGGGGGCGGGTCTCGAGGGTGAGCGGGGCCCGGGCGTGGAGCCGGACCTCGAGGATGAGCGGGGCCCCGACGTGGAGCCGGGTCTTGAGGATGAGCCGGGCCCCGACGTGGAGCGGGACGTCGAGAATGGGCTGGACGACGACGTGGAGTCGGACGACGACGTGGAGTCGGACGACGACGTGGAGCCGGACCACGAGGGGGCGTCGTGATCCCGGCGCTGATCGTGGCCGGTCTGATCCTGTTGAACGGCGTATTCGTGGCCGCCGAGTTCGCCATCATCGGCTCGCCGCGGGCGGCCATCGAGCGGAAGGCCCGGCAGGGGAACCGCCTTGCGGGCATGGTCCGGCGAGTGCTGGGCGACGCCCGGGCGCAGGACCGCTATATCGCCACCGCCCAGCTCGGGATCACGTCGGCGAGCCTGGCGCTGGGGATGTACGGCGAGCACCTGCTGGCGGAATGGCTGTACCACTACCTGGAGGCGCTGGGCCCGGTCCAGTGGCTCGGCGTGCACGCGGTGGCCAGTGTACTGGCCGTGGCGTTCCTGACGTACCTGCATGTGGTCCTGGGCGAGATGGTCCCCAAGTCTCTGGCGCTCCAGGCGCCGGGGAGCGTGGCCATGGCCATCGCCGCGCCGATGCGGGCCATCCAGATCATACTCTACCCGCTGGTGGCGGCGCTGAACGGACTCGGCAACGGGATCCTGCGGCTCCTGGGGGTGGAGCGTTCCGCGGTGACCGAGGAGCGCTTCCGGACCGCCGACGAGCTGAGCTTCATCGTGGCCGAGAGCCGGGCGGGCGGGCTGCTGGCCCGGGAGCCCGCCCGGGTGGTGCAGGAGCTGCTGGAGTTTGCGGACCTCACGGCCGGCGAGGTGATGGTGCCCCGGACCCGGGCCATCGGCTTCGCTCTGGGCGCCGATCGCGACGACGTGGCCGCGGCGCTGGAGTTCGACCGGCACACCCGCTACCCGGTGTACGAGGGGAGCCTCGACCATATCATCGGGGTCGTGCACGTGAAGGACCTGCTGGGGCTCCGGGGCGGCGGCCGGCTGGATCGGGCCATGGTGAACGAGGTTCCGTTCGTGCCGGCCACGGAGCCGCTGGACCGGGTACTGGCTACGCTGCGACGGACCCGGTCACAGATCGCGGTGGTCCTGGACGAGCACGGAGGTACGGCCGGGATCCTGACCCTCGAGGACCTCTTCGAGGAGGTGGTGGGCGACATCGCCGACCCCGGCGAGACGCCGGCGATCCGGCGGGACGAGACCGGCGGGCTCCGGGTGGCCGGCACCGTCCGGCTCGACGAGCTCGGGGAGGCGCTGGGTCTGGTCCTCGAGCACGAAGACGTGGACACGGTGAGCGGGCTGTTCCTGGCCCGGCTCGGCCGCCCGCCGGCCATCGGGGATCGGGTGGAGCACGAAGACGTGGTTCTCGAGGTGGCGGCGGTCCGGGGCAAGGGGGTGCAGCAGGCCCGGGTGGTGAGGGCGCCAGACCCGGCGTAGGCGCGGCGCCGCGGGCGGGCGATGCGACTCGTGCTTGCGCTCCACTTCGTACTTCTCGCCTGTCCCCGGGCCGGCGGGCCGGAAACAGGGAGAAGTACGAGGTCGAGGTACAGGTACGGGCCGAGGAAAAGGCCGAGGGGAGAGGGCGAGGGGGAGGCCGGCCTCCAGCCCCTCTAGCCGTCGTCCTCCATGGAGGGGTTCCACACCTCCCAGACCTTGCCTACCAGGTCGGGGCCGGGCTTGAGCGTCGGCTTGCCGGGCCGCCACCCGGAGGGCGTGGCCTCCTTGCCTTCACTCTCTCGGACCAGCTGGAACGCCTGGATCTGGCGGACCGTCTCGGCCACGTTGCGGCCCACGGGCGGCGTCAGGACCTCGTAGCCCTGGACCACGCCGTCGGGGTCGATGATGAACCGGCCACGGGTCTCCACCCCGGCCTCGTCGTCGAACACGCCGTAGGTGGTTCCCACCTTGCCGCCGGCGTCGGAGAGCATGGGGAACGGCACGCCGCCGTCGACCATCTTCGACAGCTCGTTGTCGTTCCACATCTTGTGCACGAAGACGCTGTCCACGCTCATGGACAGGACCTCCACGCCCATCTCCTGGAATGCTGCAAACTTGTCTGCGACCGCAGACACTTCCGTCGCTCAGACGAAGGTGAAGTCCCCCGGA
>CAZSBL010000182.1:0-5759 GCA_964605205.1 uncultured Gemmatimonadaceae bacterium | reverse complement strand
ACCCCATGAAAAAGCAATCTTTATCCTAACGTGCATTAATGCAAGTAAGTACTAGCTTCTCGCCCCATGAACCTCTTCCTGCGACTCCTCTGGCTGAAGCTGGCCGGCCGGTTCCGGCCCCGGTCCGGGCTGCTGGGGCCGATCCGGACTCCGTTCCGGGTCTGGCCCACCGACCTGGACGTGCTCCGGCACGTCAACAACGGCGTGTACCTCTCGCTCCTCGACATCGCGCGCATGGACCTCCTCTCCCGGGCCGGACTCACCGGGCCACTGAAGGAGCGGGGCTGGTTCCCGGTGGTCACCGCCGAGAGCATCGGCTTTCGCCGATCCCTGACCCTCTTCCAGCGGTTCGAGGTCGAGACCCGCGTCCTCGGTTGGGACGACGTCTCCTTCTATATCCGACAGCGCTTCATCCGGAACGACGACGTCATCGCTTCCGCCCTCGTGGTGGGCCGCTTCCTCTCCGGCCACGGCTCCGTCCCCACAGGCGAGGTGACCGCACTGGCGGATATCCGGGAGTCGCCGCCGATTCCGGACTGGGCCGCCCGCCTCGGAACGGACCAGGAGCGGCTGCGGAAGAACGCCGCCGAGGCGTAGGCGAACGCGGTCGGCGCGTGGCCGGGTCCCCATGGCGTCCGACTTGCAAGGGAATCAGGCGTACGCACTCCACGGGGCGCACGGCGCCCCAACACCCCGAACCGGGAGGTATCGCATGGCTGAGAGCGTTTACAAGGTGATCGAGCTGGTGGGCACCAGCACGGACTCGTGGGAGAAGGCGGCGGCCGCGGCGGTGAAGAAGGCGGCCAGCAGCCTGGAGGACCTGCGGATCGCCGAAGTGGTGGAGCAGGACATGCAGATCGAGGGCGACGAGGTCCGGGCCTACCGCGTCAAGGTGAAGGTCAGCTTCCGGTACAAGGGCGACTGACCCTACTCCGTGGGCCGCGGCTTCCGGATGACGCCGCGGTGCTCCTGGCCGACCATCACAACTTCGAGGGGGTGCTCGAATCGGAGGTGGCGAACGCAGCCCTCCGATGGGGCACCCCCGTCCTGCTGCCGCAGCCAGTCCCAGCGGACGAACCCCTCGCCCCGGTGCTCGTTGACCGTGAAGTAGCCCACGTTGCACGAGGCCAGGTTCTGGAAGAAGTGGGTGCCCTGCGAGGGGGTGACGTGTATGTCCTTGAGCCCCGCTTCCACGATGGCCACGGCGCCGGAGATGTCGTCCCAGCCCACGGGGATCCCCAGCTCGGCACTGCTCGAGCCCCAGCGTCCCACGCCGATGAGGAGGTAGGGGACCCCCTGGGCAACCAGCCGGGCGTTGAGCTTGCTGACCGCGGTGGCCGTGTCGCGGCTTTGGGAGCGATCGAAGCAGTCCCGATCCACCACGATCACGTCGCGCACGTTCTCGAGTCGACCGTTGCCCAGGACCCAGGGGCTCTCGACCACGAGCTCTTCATGGGGGACATGGTCGACCTGGAGGTCCTCGATCTCGCGGCTGGGGGCCAGCGGACGGAGCTGGAGGAACCCGAACTCCATGGGCTCGCCGGGCGGTGGGGAGAGGTTCACGGCGAACTCCACCTCCACCGGTGAGCTGGTCCCGGCCGCGCCGATGTCCAACAGCTCGCCGACGATCTCGGCCAGCGGGAACGCGTCGTTCTTGAGGATCGGCGCGAAGGTGACGAGACGGATCCCGTCACGGGCGATCCCGTCGTAGACCGCGTTGTTCTGCGCCGAGTAGGTCGACCCGAGTATCCCCAGGACGCCGTGCTCTTCGGCGTGGTCGAGGGTCAGGCGGGTGAGCCGGTCACGGACGGGGGCCGCGCCGTTGTTGCCGAGCTCCAGCGCCCAGAACTCCCGCTGTGCGTTCTTGACCATGTCATCCACCGACGAGAACTCCACGATGTGCCGCGGGTGGGCGGGGGAGAAGCGGAGGCAGGGCTCGCCCTCCACCACGGTGCGGCCGAGGCCGAGGGCTACCGCCACGATCCCCTCGTCGGACTGGAGGGGTGGACTGGGGTAGTAATTGTACGAGCGGCCCACGCCGGCGAAGTCGGGGTAGAAGTAGTCACCGTGGCGGTTGCCGACCAGTTTCTGGATGACCACCGCCATCTGCTCTTCCTCGAGACGGTACGGCGTGGCCTTGAGGAAGGCCTTCGTATGCTGGGAGAAGGTGGACGCGTAGACGTGCTTGATCGCCCCCAGCAGCTGCTCGAGCCGGGCGTCGAGCTCCGGGTGGTCGTTCGCGAGCATCAGCGTGTCGAAGATCCCGGCGAACGGTTGGTGCGGGGAGTCCTCGAGCAGGCTGGAGGAGCGGACGGCCAGAGGTGCCGTCATCATCTTCAGGAACTCGCGCAGCTGGTACTGCACGTGGTCGGGGAAGACGGCGGCCTCGAAGCGGCCCTGGAGCTCCTCGTCGTCATCGGATCGCAGCGAGTAGTCGCGCAGGTCGTTCCGCTCGAGGAACGCCTCGAAGACATCGGTGCCCAGCACCACGGCCGGGGGCACGGTGATCCGGATCCCGGCGAACTTGTCGGACAGGTGCGACCGGTCCAGGAGCCGGATGGCGAAGGCCAACCCTCGCGCCTTCCCGCCCAATGAGCCGCCCCCGATCCGGGCGATCCCCATGGTGGGATCGAAGGTGGACGGGTGGAAGTCGGCCACCGTGCCCCGGGTCCGCTCCCGGCGGAACTCGTCGATGGCCTGGATCACGCTCCGGCGCACGGCTTCCAGCGTGTCGAAGTCGGAGACCTTCCGCCGCCGCAGCTTGGACGCCGGCTCGAACTCGGCCCGGGCACGGAGCCAGCTCGAGAAATCATTCCGTACACCGTGGTAGGCGATGCTCTCGGCGGGCACGGTCCGGAGCCTCTCCACCAGCTCCTTCAGATTGCGAGCCCGGTCGATCTCCTCGCCGGACGGGAGGCGGAAGACGAAGTCGCCGAAGAAGAACTCGTCCACCAGCAGCTCCCGGAGCCGGGCCAGCATGTCCGGCGAGCCCTTCTTCAGGAAGCTGGCGCCCACCTCATCGGCCACGTCCTTGTTCTGGTCGTAGCTCGATTGGAGCGCGATGGGGAGATCCGGACGGGCCTCCCGGATCCGGGAGGCCAGCGTAGCGCCGGCGTCCGGGTCCCGCTTCCCGTCCCGGGGGAACTCGATGTCGCTGATGACACCCAGCACGTCCTCGCGGAACCGGGAGAAGTACTCCCACGCCTCCTCGTAGCTGCTGGCCAGCAGGATCTTCGGCCGCGCCCGCATCCGCAGCAGCTTCTGCGACAGGTTCAGCCCTTCGGAGATGACCTGCTGGGAGTGCTTCATCACCTCCGTGTAGATCACCGGCAGGAACGACGAGTAGTAGCGGACGTTGTCTTCCACCACAATCACCACCGGCACGCCCACCTTCACGTCGTGCTCGACGTTCTTCTTGTCTTCGATGTACTTGACGATGGCCAGCAGGATCCGGACATCCCCCTGCCACAGGAAGGTCCGGTCGATGAGCGACATGTCGTGCCGCTCCCAGAAGTCCTTCAGCTCCCGGTAGTCGTACGCCAGCAGGACCACCGGCAGATCGACTCCCATCCCGGAGACCCGCTCGGCCAGCTCCACGGCGTTCATGTCTCCCACGTCCTGGGCCGTCAGCACCAGGTCGAACCGGCCGGGCTCCTCCAGCAGTTCCAGCGCTTCGGCCGCCGTGGGGACGTGGGTCAGGCGAGGCGCCTGGCTCAGGTTCACGTCCAGGAACTTGGTCAGGAGCAGCTCGTTGATCTGGCCGTCCTCGGCCATGATGAACGACTCGTAGAAGCTGGATACGAAGAGCACGTTCCGGACCTGCTCCCGCATCAGCTCCTGGAAGCCCCCGGCGCCACTGCCATACCACTCGGCGTGCTCGAACGGCGTGGTGATACTGCTCAAGACCCCTCCAGTGACGGGATGTGGTACGGCGCGGGCCCCCGACGGGCAGCCCGCGCCGTGCCGCCCTGCGAGCGCGTCAGACTACTCCCTGATCCAGCATCGCGTCGGCCACCTTCAGGAAGCCCGCGATGTTCGCGCCGTGAACGTAGTTCCCCGGCGCGCCGAACCGCCCGGCCGCGTCGATGCACGTGTCGTGGATATCCTTCATGATCATCTGCAGCCGGGTGTCGACCTCCTCGCGCGTCCAGCCGTACCGCATGCTGTTCTGCGCCATCTCGAGGCCCGAGACCGCCACGCCGCCGGCGTTGGCCGCCTTCCCGGGGCCGTACAGGATCCCGGCGTCGAGGAACTGTTCCACGCCCTCCGGCACGGTCGGCATGTTCGCGCCCTCGCTGACCACGTACACCCCGTTGTCCAGCAGGTTCTGCGCGTCGTTGGCGTTGATCTCGTTCTGCGTGGCGCTCGGAAACGCGCAGTCGGCGTCGTGATCCCACAGCGGGTTGTAGTCCTGGTCCGGATCCGCCGGTGTGTAGACCACGCCGTCGTACTCCTCGGCGTACTCCTGGATCCGCCCTCGCCGCTTGTTCTTCAGGTCCATCACGAACTCCAGCTTCTCCTTGTCGAAGCCGGCCTCGTCGTAGATGTAGCCGCTGGAGTCGGACATGGTCACCACCCTGCCGCCCAGCTCGAGGACTTTCTCCGTGGTGTACTGCGCCACGTTGCCCGAGCCGCTCACCAGGCACGTCTTGCCCTCCAGCGTCTCGCCCCGGGTCTCCAGCATGTCCACTGCGAAGTAGACCGCGCCGTACCCCGTGGCCTCCGGCCGGATCAGCGACCCGCCCCAGTTCAGCCCCTTGCCGGTCAGCACGCCCGTGAACTCGTTGGCGATCCGCTTGTACTGCCCGAACAGGAACCCGACCTCCCGGCCGCCCACCCCGATGTCACCGGCGGGCACGTCGGTGTCCGGCCCGATGTGGCGGAACAGCTCCGTCATGAAGCTCTGGCAGAAGCGCATGACCTCGTTGTCGCTCTTCCCCTTCGGATCGAAATCGCTGCCCCCCTTCCCGCCGCCCATGGGAAGCGTGGTCAGCGCGTTCTTGAAGACCTGCTCGAAGGCCAGGAACTTCAGGATCCCCAGGTTCACCGAAGGGTGGAACCGGAGTCCCCCCTTGTACGGCCCGATGGCGCTGTTCATCTCGACGCGGAACCCGCGGTTGATCTGCGGATCGCCCGCGTCATCCACCCACGGGACGCGGAACAGGATCACCCGCTCCGGCTCGATGATCCGCTCCAGGATCTTCGAGGAGCGGTACTCGGGATGTCGATCGAGGACCAGGCCGATGGACTCGGCCACTTCCTGAACGGCCTGGTGGAACTCGGGCTGGGCTGGATCCTTCGCCTTCACGTCTGACATCAGAGCCGACATGTAGTCCGTCATGGGGATTATCCTTTCACGGGGAGTGCAGGGCCCCGTCGTGGTTGGTGTGCGGAAGTCAGCCGTACGCCGCGAAGGGGGCGCGGCAGGTTCGGTGGTCGGAAACGTCGCATGACGTGTATACGAACCTTCGTGGATGCGAACCTAGCTGTACGGTGCCTGTGCGCGCAGCAGCGCGCGCAACGCGCCGGTAACCTGCCCATGGTCTCCGGTCGGCGCAAGGGGTCCCTGGCCCTCATCTCGTGGGCCGGAATTGACCCGCGGGTTCCAGCTCCCGACAATGTGTCCATCGGCGTTCCCGAACCGGCGAAGTGGGTCGTGGGCTCCGGAGCCATCGTTAACCGCGGAGACACGGAGGCGCGGAGTACGCGCGGAGAACTTCTTTTGAGTTTGATCCGGGCAGGGCAGGCTGGGCGGCGGA
>CAZSBL010000181.1:0-5810 GCA_964605205.1 uncultured Gemmatimonadaceae bacterium | reverse complement strand
GCTGACGGAGACGATGCAGGACCTGTTCGCGCTGGCGAAGCCGGTGGAGCTGGAGAGTGACCGGGTGGACGTGCGGGATGCGGTGGACGAGGCGCTGGGCCAGCTGGCCGGGCTCATGGACACGTCGCCGTACGCCATCGAGCGCTCGTACGAGGAGGGGCTGCCTCCCATCGGCGGTGACCAGCGCCGGCTCGAGCAGGCGGCGTTGAACGTGATGCTGAACGCGCTGGAGTCGATGGAGGATGGCGGCACGCTCCGGATCGGTCTGGGCACCGAAGATGGGAGCGTGGTGGTCGAATTCACCGATACGGGTCCGGGGATCCCCGACGACGAGGTGGAGAAGGTGATCCGACCGTTCTACTCCACGAAGCCGGCGGGTACCGGGCTCGGGCTGCCGCTGGTGGCGCGGGTGGTGGCGGCTCACGCGGGCGAGCTGACGATCCAGAGCGAGCCGGGCCAGGGGACCACGGTGCGGATGATATTCCCCGCCCGGCGAGCGGTGGCGCGGACGAGTGGGCGCCCGGGGGCGGAATCGAGGGAGGAGAACGCCGATGGCGAATGAGCGAATCCTGATCGTGGAGGACGACGATCTTCTCCGGCAGGTGACCGCTGAGCGGCTCGAGCGGGAGGGCTTCGTGGTCACGACGGCGAGCCGGGTGGCGGCCGGCCGGGAGGTACTGGAAGAACAGACGCCGGACCTTGCGCTGCTGGACATCAAGCTTCCCGACGGTGAAGGGACCGAGCTACTGGAGGAGCTGACGGCCACCGGTGACACGGTGTGCGTGATGATGAGCGCCCACGGCACGGTGCAGTCGGCGGTGGACGCGCTGCGGGCCGGGGCCGTGGATTTCCTGGAGAAGCCGTTCTCGTTCGACCGCCTCTCGGCCACCCTGAAGGGTGCGCTGGAGCGGACGCGGCTGCAGCGGGAGGTACGTGCGCTGCGGGAGCAGACGGGGCTGGGGGAAGACGTGGTGGGGAGCAGCCCGGCCATGAAGGAGGTCTTCGAGCTGGTGAAGCGGGTGGCGCCGGCGGAGGGGACCACGGTGCTGCTGGAGGGGGAGACGGGGACGGGGAAGGGGATGCTGGCGCAGGCGATCCATCAGGCCAGCCACCGGGCGGACGGGCCGTTCATCAACGTGACCTGCTCGGCGCTGGCCGAGTCGGTGATGGAGAGCGAGCTGTTCGGCCACGAGAAGGGGGCGTTCACCGACGCCCGGACCATGAAGCGGGGGCTGGTGGAGCTTGCCGAAGGTGGCACGCTCTTCCTCGATGAGATCGGCGAGCTGTCGCTGGGGCTGCAGGGGAAGTTGCTTCGCTTCATCGAAGAGAAGAGATTCAGGCGGGTCGGAGGCACGAAGGATCTCGAAGTGGATGCCCGCCTCATCGCCGCCACGAACCGGGACCTGGAGGAAGAGGTGGAGGCCGACCGGTTCCGGGAGGACCTCTACTACCGGCTCCGGGTGTTCCCGATCCGGTTGCCGCCGCTCCGGGAGCGGACCTCCGACATCCCGGCTCTGGTGAAGACGTTCGTGGAGGAGTTCGCCAACCAGTTCGGCAAGAAGATCACCGAGATCGACGATGACGCGATGGAGCTGCTCAAGGCTTACCGCTGGCCGGGCAACGTGCGCGAGCTGCGGAACCTGATCGAGCGGAGCGTGCTACTGGCCGACGGCGAGGTGCTGACCGGAGATATGCTGCCGCCGCCGGTGCGAGGGGAGGAGCCGTCGTCGGACCTCCCGGTGGATCTGGGGCCTGAAGGGTTGGATTTCGAAGAGCTCGAACAGGCGCTCCTCGAGGAGGCGCTGCGGCGGGCCGAGGGGAACAGAACTGAAGCGGGGAGGCTGCTGGGGATGAGTCGACACCAGGTCCGGAACCGTCTCAACAAATACGGAATAGACGAATGAAACGCGGTGCTGTATTCGTGATCGCCGCGCTCCTGTTGGCCGGCCCTGCCGCAGCCCAGCAAGACCTGGACTGCCAGCGCTGCCACGGCGAGCTGGAGCTGCTGCGGCAGTATGTGACGTCGCTGGACGAGGCGCGGGCCATGTACGTGCCCCCGGGGGTGGTGGAGATGTCGGGGCACGCCGGGATGATGTGCACCGAGTGCCACTCCGGGTTCGCCCGATTCCCCCACGAAGGGAGCGGGACCACCGAGAGCTGCCAGTCGTGCCACGAGGAGGTTGCCGGCCCGTGGCTGGAAGGGTCGCACGGCGGCGGGGACAACGGCGAGGCGGTGCAGTGCACCGAGTGTCACGGCGTCCACGATGTGGTTCCGGCCGCGGCGCTGGACAGGGGGGAGCCGCTCCTCGCCATGAGCGAGACGTGCGTCAGCTGCCACGAGACGCAGCGGCTGCCCGTGGAGGCCCACCACCAGGACCACGCGGGGTGCTACGACTGTCACGACCCCCACGGTACCCGTCCGGTGGAGGAGCCCGGGTCGTGGATGGCCCCGGCCGAGCAGCCCCGGGTCTGCGGCGCGTGCCACGACTCGGTCGCTACGGTGTGGAGCGGCGGGATCCACGCCAGGGCGCTCTACTCCGGCGAGTGGGAAGGCGACGGTGCGCCGCCGACCTGCACGTCGTGCCATGGCGCGCACCCGGTCCTGGGCGCCGATGACGCCGGGATCGGAGATATCGCCGTCGAGCGGTGCGCCGGCTGCCACGAGAAGGCGACGCACACGTACCGGTACACCTATCACGGGAAGGCCACACGGCTGAACTCGGAAGCCGCCGCCACGTGCGCCGAATGCCATGGGGGGCACGAGATGCTGCCGGCCGATGACCCGGCATCGCGGGTCCACGCCGACAACCTGGTGGCGACGTGCGGTGAATGCCACGAGCACTCGCGACCGGCGTTCGTGGAGTACGACTCGCACCCGGAGCCGTCGAATCCGGAGCGCAACCCGTACATCTTCTGGTCGTTCGTGTTCATGAACTCGCTGCTGATCGGGACGTTGGGGGTGTTCGGGCTCCACACACTGCTCTGGTGGGTCCGGGTCATGATCGATCGCAGAAAGGGTATCGAGCACCACGGAGGTGGCGGTGAGTGAGTCGACGGCGGCACGGGGGCAGGACGTACCCCTGGACTCGGCCCAGCGGGGGCACGGGCCTTTTATCTGGCGGTTCAATACGTGGGACCGGGTCTTCCACGCTTTCGCCATCATCTCCTTCTATACACTGATCCTGACGGGGATCCCATTGCGCTTCTCGTGCGCGCCGTTCAGCGAGCCGCTCATGACCTTCTGGGGCGGCGTGGAGCGGGCCGGGCTGATCCACCGGTCGGCGGCGGTGTTCATGATCGGGTACACGCTGGTCCACATCGTGTACATGGCGGTGAAGTTCTTCCGGATGGACAACAGGGTCCGGTTCTTCTGGGGGAGTGACTCGCTGCTGCCGCACCCGGATGACGCTCGGGATTTCGTGCAGCAGTGGAAGTACTACTTCGGGAAAGGCGCGCCGCCGAAGTTCGGGCGGTACGGCTACCTGGAGAAGATGGACTACCTCGGCGAGGTGTGGGGGTTCTTCGTGATCGGCGGCTCGGGGTTCATGCTGTGGTTCCCGGAGTTCTTCAGTCAGTGGATGCCAGGGTGGATGTTCAACGTGGCTACCGTGTTCCACGGGGTGGAGGCCATGCTGGCGGCGGCGTTCCTCTTCACGATCCATTTCTTCAACGTGCACCTGCGCCCCGACAAGTTCCCGCTCGACGCGGTGATGTTCACGGGGCGCGCCACGCTGGAGTACATGGAGGAGGAGCACCCGCGGATGATGGGGGCGATCGAGGCGAAAGCGGACGAAGGTGTCTCGGAGCGGCCGATCAAGGACCGCCAGGCGCCGGCTCCCACGCGAGGGGAGACACTGTTCGCGGCGGTTTTCGGCTTCGCCGCCTGGGGGGTTGGACTCGCTACGATCGGGATGGTGCTATGGGCCGTGTTCTGCTGATCGGACTTGCCGTTCTCCTCGGTGCGTGCGCGCCGGAGGAGCCGGCGGAAGGTGCGGGGGGTCCGCACGCAGACCTGACGTGCGCGGCGTGCCATCAAGGGCCGCGGGGCGAGCGGGGACGTGCCATGGTGCCGGAGGCATCGTGTGCGGGATCGGGGTGCCACGAACAGGGCGGTCCGCCGAGCGTGCAGGTGGCCACGGTCACCTTCCCGCACCGCAACCACGCGGAGGGCAGCGAGATCGTGCCGACCTGTGCGGGGTGCCACACGCACGAGACGGGCGAGGCTCCGCTGGAGGCGTCGGTGGACGCGTGCGCGCTCTGCCACGTGAGCGAGGTGACGAGCGCGGAGGCCCAGGAGTGCCGGCTCTGCCATACCGACCCGGACCATTCGGAGGCCACGAGCCAGGGCGTTGTGGTGGCGCACTCGGAGCTGCCGACGCTGGAGGTGGGCTGCGTGCGGTGTCATTACGACGTCTCGGCACCGCAGACGGAGGTCGCGGGGCTGAAGTGCCGCAGCTGTCATGACGATATGGCGGTGTTGAACGAGGCGGCTGTGGGGCGGGACCTGCACCCGATCCACGACGGCGTGACGTGCACGTCCTGCCATCAGTCCGACCTGCACGAGGTGCAGGCCATGAGCTCGGTGGTCCAGCTGGTCTGCTCGAACTGCCACACCCAGGAGCACGACCTGGTGATCCGGACGGAGGGGGGGACGGCGAGCGATCTGTGCGCCACATGCCACGAGGACATCCACTCGTCGCAGCAGCGGCTGGTGCTGGGCGTGCGACCGGATGGCGACGTGACGCCGAGCGCCAAGTTCCTGGCGGGGATCACCTGTCGGTCTTGCCACATCCCGCCGCAGGCGCGACGGCCGGAGGAGCCGATCCGGGGGCAGGCCGAATCGTGCGCCGGGTGCCACCCGCCCGAGTACGAGCAGGTACTGGATTGGTGGCAGGAGGGCGTGCAGCTGCGTCTGCGGGAGACACGGGCGTACGTAGCCCGGGCGGAGCAGACGCTGACATCGGACACGGCCCGGTCACTGCTGTCCCTGGCCCGGGAGATGATCGGGCTGGTGGCCGATGCTGGTGGTCAGCACAACCTGGAGCTCTCGGATCGGCTGATGCGCGATGCGCTGGACCGGGCGCAGCAGGCGTACGCGGTGACGGGTCGGACGCCCCCCGGCACGCCGGACATGGGGCGGGAACCCCACATGGGGCTGTGCTCGTACTGCCACTACGAGTCCACCCGGATGTGGAACATCCGGGACATGCCGGAAGACTTCCACCGGACGATCCTCGGCACGCCGGATCGCTGAGCACGGACCTGGCCGGGGCCCGGCGGCCCGGCGATCCTCCGGGGCTGCCGGGCCGCTCTGTTTCCGGCTCTTCGACATTTCGAGTGGGTCGTGCGCTCCGGAGGCATCGTTAACCGCGGAGCTGCGGAGGCGCGGAGCACGCGCGGAGAACTTCCTGTGAGTTTGATCCGGGCAGGGCAGACTTGTCAGCGGAAGACGCAAGCTCTGCATTGGTATCACGGAGGCCGGGGTCCGGTTTTACCCACACCAGCTGTCGGGGACTTTTCCCGGCCGGAAAGGGAGCCTCGCCGGCACCCCGCTGCTCTGCCGGCCGCGCCGCCTTACCGGAAAAGACAGAAAGAACTCCGCGTATGCTCCGCGTCTTCGCGTCTCCGCGGTTGAACAGGCGTTCGGCAGCCTTTCACACCGGAATCCGCGGGAGACGCGAACGGACAGCACGCGGAAACGTTTACCGCGACGAACGCGACGGCACGCGGGATTCACCGCGACGACGCGGCGAACGCGACGAGGGTGGCGAGCAGAGACCCCATGGGATTGCGGCCTCGCGCCGCGGGTC
>CAZSBL010000180.1:0-5814 GCA_964605205.1 uncultured Gemmatimonadaceae bacterium | reverse complement strand
CGGCCGGCGCACTGGAAAACGGCGTCACCGGATTTTGTAGTTGTAATCGTAGTTGTAGTTGTAATGAAGCCACCGGGGTTCGCCGCTAATCCGACCCTGCCGGCAAGCGTCCCGCCTTCATTACAGCTACCATTACAACTACAAGTACAGTCGAATTCAGCCGCGAAGTCGGCGTCTTCCGGGACGAAGCGTTCCGCGTTCGTTCCTTCCGCGTCTTCCGCGGATTCCGCCTGTAAGGCTCTCCCGCCGTGCCGCCGCGAGAAAACAAGCTTCCGACCCCGCAGGGACCGCCCCCGTTACGCCTCGATATCGGCCTCGGCGAAGTGCTCCCTGCGCTCCACGCTGAGCACGCCCTTCACGCTCCGGATGGCCTTCACCACCTTCTTCAGGTGGCCCAGGTTCTCGACCTCCACCACGAACGAGCCGTTCATCCCGCCCTCCACGCCGTGGACCTCGGCGGAGGAAATGTTGGTGCCGGTGTCGGTGACGGCGGAGGCGATCTCCGATAGCAGTCCCCGCCGGTCGTCGCCTTCCACGAGGAGGCGGACGAAGAAGCGGTCGCCGGCCTCGGCCTTCCACTCGATCTCGACGCGGCGCTCCGGGTGCTCGGCGAGCTGGAGTACGTTGGGGCAGTCCTTGCGGTGGATGGAGATGCCGCGGCCGCGGGTGATGTAGCCGATGACGTTGTCTCCGGGTACGGGCTGGCAGCACTGTGAGTAGCGGACCATGAGGTTCTCGAGCCCCTGGATCCGTACGGCCTTGCTGGAGCCCCGGACCTTCTCGACCAGGCGCTCGAAGGCGTTGGGCTGCTTGTCCGGGACGGAGGTGTCCTGCTCGGGGTAGAGCTCGTTCAGGATGGCGCTGATGCCCAGGTCCCCGCGGCCGAGGGCGGCCAGGACGTGGTCGAAGCTGGGGACGCCGAGGCCGTCGGCTGCCCGCTCCTTCGCGTCGTCGTCGGGCCTGGGCGTCTTCCGCTTCTTCAGTTCCCGGTCCATGATCTCGCGGCCCAGCTTGAGCGAGCTGTCGAACTCCTCCTGCCGGATCCACTGGCGGATCTTCTGCCGGGCCCGGGCGGTCTTGACGAACCCGAGCCAGTCCCGGGACGGACGCTGGCGGTCATCGGTGACGATCTCCACCGTGTCGCCGTTCTTCAGCTCCCGTGAGAGGGGCGCGATCCGGCCGTTCACCCGGGCGGCGCTGCAGTGCAGGCCGACCTCGGTATGCACGGCGAAGGCGAAGTCGATGGGGCTGGCGCCCTTGGGCAGCTGCTTCACGTCTCCCTGGGGCGTGAAGACGAAGATCTCGTCCTGGAAGAGGTCGATACGGAGGAACTCCATGAACTCCTCCGGCTCCCGGGTCTCCTGCTGCCACTCCAGCACCTGGCGGAACCAGGTCAGCGTCTCGTCCACCTCGTCCAGCTCCTCACCCCGCACGGGCTCCGAGCCGTCTTCCTTGTACTTCCAGTGGGCCGCGATCCCGTACTCGGCGGTGCGGTGCATCTCGGTGGTCCGGATCTGGATCTCGTAGAGCCGGCCGCCGGGCCCGAAGATGGTGGTGTGGAGCGACCGGTACATGTTCGACTTGGGCGTCGCCACGTAGTCGTGGAAGCGCTCCTGGAGCGGCGTCCACTGGTTGTGGATGATCCCCAGCGCGTGGTAGCAGTTGGCCACGGAGTCGGTGATGACCCGGATGGCCATGAGGTCGTAGATCTCCTCGTACGGCTTGTCGCGGTGCATCATCTTCCGGTGGATCGACCAGAGGTGCTTCGGCCGGCCGTAGACCTCGCACGGGATCCCCGCCTTCCGCAGCTCCTCCTCCAGCGGCTGCCGGAGCGCCTCCACCCACTCTTCCCGCTCCGCCCGCCGGTCCTTGACCTTCTTCACCAGCGACCGGTACGCGTCGCTCTCCAGGTGCTTGAACGCCAGGTCCTCCAGCTCCCACTTGATCTGCGCCATCCCCAGCCGGTGGGCCAGCGGCGCGTAGATCTCACGGGTCTCCAGCGCGATACGACGCTGCTTCTCCGGCCGCAGGTGGTCCAGCGTCCGCATGTTGTGGAGCCGGTCCACCAGCTTGATCAGGATGACCCGGGCGTCGCTGGCCATGCTCAGCAGCAGCTTCCGGTAGTTCTCCACCTGCTGCTCCGTCACGCTCCGGAACTGCACCTTCCCGATCTTCGTGACGCCGTCCACCACCCGGGCCACCTCCTCGCCGAACTGCTCCTCCACGTCGTCGAGGGTACGGGAGGTGTCCTCCACCGTGTCGTGGATCAGCCCCGCCACGATGGACGCCGTGTCCAGGTGCAGCTCCGCCAGGATCCGGGCCACCTCGGTGGTGTGCACGATGAACGACTCGCCGCTGGCCCGCTTCTGCCCCTCGTGGGCCGACTCGGCGAACCCGTACGCATCGGCGATCTGCCCCACGTCCAGCCGCTCCGCGTGGGGCTCCACGGCCTCACGCAGCCGGGACGGCAGCCGCGCCAGCCCCGCCTCCACGGCCTCGGCGCGGGCGGTCTCCGCACCCTCCGCGCTTGCACGCGCTGCGGCTGTGGGGTCCATCGCGTCCTTCGGTCCCGGGATGAGATCCTGCACGTCCACCTGAAATAGTCTAACGTACCCACCGTCCACGGACCACCTCCCCGGGGGCGGCCCCGACACCCCTTCCCCGGCCCGAAAGGCCTTGCGCAACCCCCGAGCCGACGCCAGTTTAGGAGCAGTCGACCAGGATCGGCCGGCGCGTCTTCTCGTGGCCGTCCCGGTCCGCTCTCCTTTTTCCGACGGTTCGTGGCTTCACCCATGCGTTTTTCGCTCTTCCGACTGCCTCTCGTGGCCCTCGCGGCGCTGGTCCTGTGCGCCGGCCTGCCCGCCACGCTGCCGGCCCAGGAAGTGACGCCCCCGCCCGAGGCGGCCGGCATGTCCACGGCCCAGATCGTGAACCGGCTCCGTGCGTCGGGGATCTCCCGTGCCGAGGCGCAGCAGCGGCTCCGTGAGGCCGGCCGGGACCCGAGCCTGGCCGACCCCTACTTCGACATCCTCGAGAGCGATGCCGATCCGTCGGAGGCCGGCGTGCCCGCGCCGTCCGCCGACTTCGTGGGCGCCCTCCAGAGCATCGGCATCATGGACGCCGGCGACCCGGACCTGCAGGCCGAGGTTGACCAGCCGCCGGAGGAGCCCGAGGCGCCGGAGGACGTGGAGGAGGCCGAGGAGCAGGACGACGAGGACCAGGGCGACCGGGCCGCCAGCGCCGCCGGCGGGGACGTGCGGATCTTCGGCCGCGACGTCTTCTCCGGCCGCACGTCGGAGTTCGAGCCGCTGACCAGCGGCCCCGTGGACCCGGACTACCGGCTGGGCCCCGGTGACCGCCTGGTGCTGATCCTCACCGGAGACGTGGAGAAGGCGTACCAGCTCGACGTCTCCCAGGAAGGCTTCATCGTGATCCCGCAGGTCGGGCAGCTGGCGGTGAACGACCTGACCATGAAGCAGCTCGAGGACGTCCTCTACGACCGCCTCGGGCAGGCGTACAGCGGCGTCCGCCGGGGTCCCGACGCCACCACCCACTTCAGCGTCTCCCTGGGCCGGCTCCGTCGCAACCAGGTCTACCTGCTGGGCGAGATCGAGCGGCGGGGCGCCGCCCAGATCAGCGCCGTGGCCACCCTATTCAACGCCCTCTACGTGGGCGGCGGCCCCACGCCCAAGGGCAGCTTCCGGAGCGTCCGGGTCCGCCGGCAGGGCCGGGTCATCCGCGACGTGGACCTCTACAACTACCTCCTCACGGGGAGCAACGAGTCGGACATCCGCCTCGAGAACGGCGACATCGTCTTCGTCCCCCTGGCCGGGAAGCGGGTCACCATCCTGGGCAACGTGCGGCGCCCGGCGGTCTTCGAGCTGAAGCCCGGCGAGGGTCTCATGGAGGCGCTGACGTACGCCGGTGGGTTCCAGACCGACGCGTACACCCAGCGGATCCAGATCGACCGGATCCTCCCGCCGGAGGAGCGCATCCCCGGCCGGGAGCGCGTCCTCATGGACATCAACCCCGAGGAGCTGGCCATGGCCGACGGCGAGCTCCGCCTCCACGACGGTGACGTCATCCGGGTCTTCGGGATCTCCGAGGAGCGCATGAACCGGGTCACCATCCGGGGCGACGTCTTCCGCCCGGCCACCTACGAGTTCATCCCCGGCATGACGCTGGAGGAGCTGGTCCGCCGGGCCGACGGTCTGCTGCCCAGCGCGTACCACCCCGTGGCCCACGTCATCCACCTCAACCCCGTAGACGGCAGCCGGTACCTGGAGCGGGTCCCGCTGGCCGTGGACAGCACGGGCGCCCTGGATGCGCCGCTCCCGCTCCAGGACCTGGACGAGGTGGTCATCTACGGCCGCGTGGCCCTCCGCGACGCCGAGTGGGTCGAGATCGACGGGCCCGTTCGCAAGCCCGGCCGCTACCCCTTCGCCGACGGGATCACGGTCAAGGACCTGGTCCTGGCCGCCGGCGGCGGGAAGGAGGACCTCCTCCCCGTACGGGCCCACATCTCCCGGCTCAAGCCCGACTTCACCCGGGAGCTGCACCGCCACGCGCTGCACCCCGACTCCGTGGGCGTCCCCCAGGACGAGATCCCGCTGGAGCCCATGGACCGGGTCCAGATCTTCACCCGGTCGATCCTCAGCGACAGCTACCAGCTCCGCATCGAGGGCCCCGTCCGCAACCCTGGCACCTTCGGCTACGCCGACGGGACGACGCTCCGGGACCTGATCCTGAAGGCCGGCGGGCTGCGCCCGTCCGTCTTCGTGGACCGGGCCCACATCGCCCGTCTCGAGGACGACTTCACCCGCACCCTGCTCCGCTACGAGCTCGAGGTCGACTCCCTGGGGCTGCCCGTCGAGGACATCCCCCTGGAGCCCGAGGACGTGGTCAGCGTCTACGACCAGCGGAGTCTCCTCCTCCCCCGCTCCGTGGCCATCCACGGGCTCGTGGGCCAGCCCGGGCGCTACCCGCTGGCCGACGGGATGACCGTCCAGGACCTGCTCCTGGCCGCCGGCGGGTTCGACAAGGGCGCCTTCGCCGTGGAGATCGAGGTCGCCCGCCCGCAGGTCGGCTTCCAGCGCACCGACTCCCTGGCCACCGTCCACCGCGTCGAGCTCCGGAACCGCCTCATGGGCCGCACCATGGGCGCCGACGCCGACGCCGGCGCCGGGGCCGGGGCCGACAGCACCGCCATCGCCAGCAACGGCCCCATCGGCGAGACCGCCACCATGGTCCGGAGCGGCGACCCCACGGCGGACAGCGGCGACGCGGCGGTCCGCCCCCGGGCCAGCCGCCTGGCCTCCGCCGAGTGGCGCCCCGGCGCCGACGAGTTCCGCCTCGAGGACGGCGACGTGGTCTTCGTCCGCCGGCTCCCGGGCTACGTCGAGGCCCGGACCGTGCAGGCGGCCGGCGAGCTGGACTTCCCCGGTGACTACGCGCTGGAGCGCCGCCTCGAGACGCTCAGCAGCCTGGTGGAGCGGGCGGGCGGGCTCACGAAGGAGGCCTACCCCCGCGGCGCCCGGCTCGTCCGGGACAGCGTCCTGGTGGCCATCGACTTCGAGCGGGCGCTCCGGAAGCCTGGCGGCGAGGCCGACATCGCGCTCTTCCCCGGTGACCGGCTCGTGGTCCCGCAGCGCGACCCCACCGTCCGCATCGTGGGCGCCGTGCCGCTGGAAGCGCGCATCCCCTACCGCAGGGGCTGGAGCATCCACGATTACATCGAGCGGGCCGGCGGCCTGGAGGAGAACGCGGACCACGAGCGGATCCGGGTTGTATACCCCAACGGCACGGCGACCACCC
>CAZSBL010000179.1:0-5848 GCA_964605205.1 uncultured Gemmatimonadaceae bacterium | reverse complement strand
GCCCTGCCCGGATCAAACTCACAGGAAGTTCTCCGCGCGTGCTCCGCGCCTCCGCGGTTGGCCGGGCACCGGGCGGTGGTTTCGCCGGTGCACCGCCCTCTCCGGCTGCCCCTGACAGGGCGCCCCCCCGCGTTGTGTCGGGGAAACGCTTTCAGGAATCGGGAGTTGTGCGCATTTGCCCCGCAGCGTGTGGGGTAAACCCTTACGTTTAAATCCCCGTGAGCTCCCACAACTTTTCCCACGTGCCCCCGACAACGTCACGCGCGAAGCACGCCGATATTGAAAGCGAAGTTCGGGAAGACCCAAAGCCGAGGTCGCTGATGACCACAGTAGCGAAGGAACAGAAGAAGGCGGGCCGGAAGCCGACGGTCCTGGAGGTTGAGGAGCACACGGTCGAGATCGTATCGGATCCCGGCGAGGGTGCGCAGACGTGCGGCCAGATCTTCGGCTCGGTGTCCGCGAAGATGGGGAACGGGGCGTGGACGGTGGAGCTGATCCCCGCGGAGATCCAGCCGCCGCCGCGGATCCCCGCGGGTGCGAGCGGGAACCGGATCCGGATCGGGCGAGGCCATATCAGCAACTGGGGAGACGCCACGGACCTGGCGGTGTGCTTCAACGAGCAGGTGCTGCTGAACCGGCATCGGGTGGATGCGCTTCGAAACGACGCGGTGGTTCTTCTGGAGAACATGTGGAAGGACCATCCGGACGAGACGATCCAGAAGCAGTGGAAGGCGGCGATGAAGGAGATCTCGTCGAAGGACTATCGGGTGATCGAGATCCCGATGGACGAGATCTGCCGTCAGGTGGTGGACGACCCGTCGAAGGGGAAGAACATCTTCGCGCTGGGGATGCTGTCGTGGATTTACGACCGGGACGTGGATCTGGTGAAGGACCAGATCGCGTACGTGTTCCGGAAGAAGAAGCAGGAGATCACGGACGTCAACCACGAGCTTCTGGACCTGGGCTACGAGTGGGCGTCGGAGAACATCGATTTCCGGATCGACATCACGCCGGAGCCGCCGACGCAGCCGATGGTGGTGATGAACGGGAACCAGGCGGTGGCGCTGGGCGGAGTGGCGGCGGGGATGGAGCTGGCGGCCATGTACCCGATCACGCCGGCCACGTCGGTGAGCCATCAGCTGGGGGAGATGTACGAGCGGTTCGGCGGCACGCTGCACCAGGCGGAGGACGAGATCGCGGCGGCGGGGGTGGCCATCGGGGCGAGCTGGGCGGGGAAGACGGCGTGGACGATCACGTCGGGCCCGGGGATGGCGTTGAAGACGGAGTTCATCGGGCTGGCGATCATGACGGAGACGCCGCTGGTGGTGGTGGACGTGCAACGAGGCGGGCCGAGCACGGGGCTGCCGACGCGGGTGGAGCAGAGCGACCTGCTGTCGTCGATCTTCGGCCAGCCGGGTGACGCGCCGCACGTGGTGATGGCGCCGGCGACCATCGAGGAGTGCTTCCACGCCATGGTGACGGCCCGGCGGATCGCGGAGACGTTCCGGATGGTTGTGATCGTGCTGACGGACGCGAACCTGGCCACGGGCCAGCAGCCGTTCCCGAAGCCGGACCCGCAGGTGAGCTGGATGGCGCCGCCCATCGACCAGAGCGCGCTGCCGCAGGAGCTGCGGCCGTACGACTGGGACCCGAAGACGGGGCTGAGTCGGCGGTTCATCCCGGGGCAGGCGAACGGGATGCACACCACCACGGGGCTTGCCCACGACGAGAACAGCAAGGTGGCGTACGACACGGAGATCAACCAGCGGGCGTCGACCATGCGGAGCCGGAAGCTGGCGGTGCTGCAGCAGACGCTGTCGCCGCCGGAGGTGTACGGTGAAGAGGAGGGCGACCTCCTGGTGGTGGGCTGGGGGAGCACCATGGGCGCCATCGAGGAGTCGGTGGACCGGGCGCGAGCCGAGGGACTGAAGGTCTCGTCGCTGCACCTGCGCTTCCTCTCGCCGATGGAGCCGGGGCTGGAGGAGATCTTCGCGAAGTTCGACCGGATCATGACGGTGGAGATCAACTACAGCGATGACGCGGGCGACCCGTACATCACGGAGGAGAACCGGCGCTACGGCCAGCTGGCCTGGCTGCTCCGGGCCCGCACACTGGTCGATATCGACTCGTGGACGCGGGTGCTGGCCGAGCCGTTCCGGCCGGGCCAGATCTACGACGCCATGGTCGATCGGCTGGTGCGGGACGGGAAGATCGGAAGCAACGGACGAACGAAGACGGCGAAGGGAGGTGCGGCATGATCGCCACCTGTGCGCTGCTGCACGCGGAAACGGATGATCGGATCTTCGGCCTGGACGACTACGAGGGCGCACTGCCTCGCTGGTGCCCGGGGTGCGGCGACATGGCCGTGCTCACGGCGTACCAGAAGCTTCTGGCCGACGAGCAGCTGAAGCCGGAGGAGACGGTCTTCGTCTCCGGGATCGGGTGCTCGGGGCGGTTCCCGCACTACATGCGGACGTACGGGTTCCACGGGATCCACGGCCGGGCGCTGCCGCTGGCCTCCGGGATGAAGCTGCACCGCCCGGACCTGAACGTGTTCGCGGTCATGGGCGATGGAGACTGCACGTCCATCGGCGCGGGCCACTGGATCCACGCCGTGCGCTACAACATGGACATGACGGCCGTAATGCTGGACAACAGCATCTACGGGCTGACGAAGAAGCAGACGTCGCCGACCACGCCGCAGGGGTTCTCGAGCAACACGCAGCCGTATGGCAGCTTCCTGCCGGCCATGAACCCCATCGAGGCCACCCTCGGCTTCACCAACGCGAGCTTCGTGGCGCAGACGGCGGAGTGGATCCCGCAGCACCTGTTCGCCACGCTCCAGCGGGCGTACCAGCACAACGGGTTCGCCTTCGTGCGGATCCTCCAGCGGTGCCCGCACTACACGGCGTCGCTCTACCAGGACGCGGTGCGGAACCCGGACCGGATGGAGCTGCTGGTCCACGACGACGGGATCACACTGCCGGAGATCCACGAGATCTACAAGAACCATCGGCCGCACAACCCGAAGGACATCGATATGGCGCGGGTGATCGCCGAGGAGGAGGGCGAGAAGCTGCCGCTGGGGATCTTCTTCCAGGACGAGTCGCGCCCGGTTTACGAGGAGACGCGCCGGCTGCCGAAGTACTCGGCCGAGGAGCGAGTGAAGCTGCTGAACGAGGAGCTTGAGAACTATGCCGTTTGACGAGCTGAAGCGGCGCGTCCTGGACGCGCTCGACGAACGCCGCGAAGCGTACCACTCGGCCGTGGCCACGGCGGTGGACGAGGTCCGCACCGTGCTGGACGCCCAGAAGGCGCCCGCCGGCGAGAAGGGGATGCGGGCGGCCTCCGAGCTGGGGGCGTTCGCCAGCGGCCGGATCGACACGGCCCGCTTCGAGTCGCTCTTCTCCGAGGAGGAGAAGCTCGACAGCGACGCCGTACAGAAGATCGAGGCGGCGCTGAAGACGCTCACCGAGCTGATGGAGGCCGGCGACGCCCTCTACCAGACGAAGGTGCGGAGCGGCGCCGACCTCCGGGACGTGGTCCGGGACGCGCTGGCCCGGGCGGGCCGCGCGTTCGGCGCGGGCCGCACCGTGGAGCGGGTGCGGTCTGGCGGGGAGGCCGTGGAGTACGAGGACGGCTTCTCACCGGCGTTGTGGAACCGGGCCGAGCGCACCGTGGCGCCGCCGCTGGTGGTGGAGCTCGACGGTGCCGACCTGCGGCCCGCCGGGCTGGCCGACTACCTGGAGGGCGGTCAGGCCATCGTGCTCCTGGTTCGCAAGCCCGCGCCGCCGGCCGCGCTGGCCCGCCTGATCGCGCCCGGGGCGCTGGTGGTCCAGGCCACCATGGAGGAGGGCATCGATGACGGGCTCGACGCCATCGGGGGCTGGGAAGGCCCGGCCGTCATGGCCGTGCTGCCGGAAGGCGCCGCGGTCTTCCGGTACCTGCCGAAGGAGGACGCCGCCGGCAAGCTCGTGGTGGAGACGGTGCCCGAGGCCGAGCCGAAGTCGGTGGGCCGGCTGAGCGGGGACCGGCAGAAGGCGGAGCTGGCGCTGCTGAAGCTCCTGGACGGCGCCGTGGCGGGCCGGGTGGTGGCGGCGGCCGGGGATGGCGCGTCGGCCGAGGCCGCGGACCCCACGGACAAGCTGGCGGCGTGGCTGCTGCGGCAGGCCACGATCCCGGCGCCGGGGGAGAGCTGACGTGATCGCCCCGGTACTCGGCTCGGCGGCCATCCTGGGTGGCGTAGGTCTGACCTTCGGCGCCTTGATCGCGCTGGCGAACAAGAAGATGAAGGTCTATGAGGACCCGCGCATCAGCGAGGTGGAGGACATCCTGCCGGGCGCCAACTGCGGCGCGTGCGGCTACGCGGGCTGCCGGGCGTTCGCCGAGAAGGTGATCGCCGGTGAGGAGCCGCCGGCCACGTGCACGGTGATGAGCGAGGTGGAGCGGGAAGAGGTTGCCGACTACCTGGGCGTGTCGGCCGGCGAGGCCGACAAGGTGGTGGCCCGGCTGATGTGTGCCGGTGGGAGCGACGTGGCGGTACAGCAGGCCGACTATTACGGCGTGGAGAGCTGCGCCGCGGCGGTGGCCGTGGGCGGTGGCGGGAAAGGGTGCGCGTGGGGGTGCGTGGGTCTGTCCGACTGCGCCGTGGTGTGCGACTTCGACGCCATCGTCATGAACGACGTGGGGCTCCCGGTGGTGATCCCGGAGGAGTGCACCGCGTGCGGCGACTGCGTGGAGGCGTGCCCGCTGGGGCTGTTCGAGCTCCTGCCCATGAGCGACCATCTGATCGTGCAGTGCAAGAACCTGCTGGAGGGCGACGCGGCGGAAGAGGTCTGCGCCGTCGCCTGCAACGCCTGCGGCCGCTGCGCCGTGGACGCGCCGGATGACTTGATCGAGATGAAGGACGGCCTGGCCGTCGTCGATCGGTCCAAGACAGAGGTGGAGAACAGAGACGCCATCGCCCGCTGTCCGACGGGGGCGATCGTTTGGGTCGAGGGCGCGCAGTTCCGCGTGCCCGTCGTATCAGGGAGAGTATGATGAAGAACCCGTTTGCCAAGAAGAACAACGAGACCGAGGCGCCCCGCTACCCGGGACGGCCCGAGGCCACCGACGGCACGGATGCGATCGTCACCATGGAGACGGCCGGGAGCGAGGCCGCGGGCGCGTATCCCATCACGCCGTCGACGCAGATGGGCGAGGGGTGGGCCATGGCGGTGGCGCAGGGCGCCACGAACGTGAATGGCCGCCGGCTCCTCTTCTTCGAGCCCGAGGGCGAGCACGCCGCCGCCGGTGTGACGGCGGGAATGAGCATGACGGGGCTCCGGTCCACGAACTTCTCGAGTGGACAGGGGATCGCGTACATGCACGAGAGCCTGTACGCGGCGGCCGGGAAGCGGCTGACCTACGTGCTCAACATCGCGGCCCGTGCCATGACGAAGCACGCGCTGAACGTGCACGCCGGCCACGACGATTACCACGCCGTGGATGACACGGGGTTCTTCCAGCTCTTCGCGAAGGACGTGCAGAGCGCGGCGGACCTGAACGTCATCGCCCACCGGATCGCCGAGCTGAGCCTGAACCCCGGGATCGTGGCGCAGGACGGGTTCCTGACCAGCCACGTGATCGAGACCATGCTCATGCCGGAGCGGGAGCTGGTGAAGGAGTACCTGGGCGACCCGTCGGATGAGATCGAGAGCCCGACGCCGGCCCAGCGGCTGGTGTTCGGCGAGACCCGCCGCCGGATCCCCGAGCTCTTCGACGTGGACTACCCGGCCATGCTGGGCACGGTACAGAACCAGGACAGCTACGCCCAGGGCGTGGCGGCGCAGCGGCCGTTCTACTTCGA
>CAZSBL010000178.1:0-6110 GCA_964605205.1 uncultured Gemmatimonadaceae bacterium | reverse complement strand
ACCCCGCCCCCCACACCGCGCCCACCGCAGCGACAGCCACGAAGATCGGGCCCCACGCGATATCGGCGATGCTCGAGTCCCGCAGGCGCAGGCTCAGGAGCCAGAGGAGGAGCATGGTTCCCAGCACGAGGGCGCCGGAGACCAGCATCAGTGTTGGAAGTGTCATGGCCCCAAGGTAGGCGATTTCGATTTCGATTTCGAGTTGGACCGGCGTTCGCGGCGAGGCTGCGCTCGCGGCTCGGGTTGCGGCGCCACGGCGGAAGCCGGCTCCACTGGCGTGCGGTGCGGTTGCCGGCGACGCCCCGGACCCCGACCTTGCCGGTGAGGTGGAGCCCCCGGGATGCAGGCAGTCGAACGTTGCCTGGCCAGGAAGCCAGCGGCTTAGCGACGACGGCAGCCTTGCCCGGCCCTCGAAGATCGAACCTCGAACGTCGAACTCGATGCCCACCCCTCACTCGTACATCAACCGGGAGACCCGGCGGTTCCGTACCGAGCTGTTCGATTTCCTCCGGATCCCGAGCATCAGCACCGACCCGGCCCACGCCGCCGATGTAGCGGAGGCGGCGGAGTGGCTACGCGCCCGGATGGTGCAGGCCGGGCTCAAAGCGGTCATCGAGCCGACGGACGGGCACCCCGTGGTCGTCGGACGGTACCGTGCCCGGACCGCCGACGCACCCACGCTCCTGGTCTACGGCCACTACGACGTCCAGCCGCCGGAGCCGCTGGAGCCGTGGACCTCTCCGCCGTTCGAGCCCGAGCTCCGGGACGGCCGGATCTGGGGTCGGGGCGCCGCCGATGACAAGAGCCAGATCTTCCTGCAGATCGGGGCGGCGGAGGCGGCGCTGGCCACCACGGGTCTGCCGGTGAACCTGATCCTGCTCTTCGAGGGCGAGGAGGAGATCGGGTCGCCATCGCTGGTGCCGTGGGTGGCCGAGCACGCCGAAGAGCTGGCGGCAGACCACGTGCTTATCGCCGACTCCATGATGTTCGCGCCCGGGCGCCCGTCGCTGATCTTCGGGATGCGGGGGATCGCCTACTTCGAGATCGAGGCGACCATCGGGACCACCGATCTCCACAGCGGCCAGTACGGCGGGGCGGTGCCGAACCCGGCCAACGCGCTGGCGGCGGTAATCGCGTCGATGCACGAGGGCGGCCGCGTGGCCATCGACGGCTTCTACGACGATGTGGTCATGCCGCCGGAGCACGTCCGGGAGAACTGGCGTTGGCTGGGATTCGATGAGGCCGCGTTCCGGGAGACCGCCGGTGGCGCGGCGCCGGTGGGCGAGCCGGGCTACAGCACCCCGGAGCGGCTCTGGGTTCGGCCGGCGCTGGATGTGAACGGCCTGATCAGCGGCTACACCGGGGCGGGGAAGAAGACGGTGCTGCCGAGCTCGGCGCTGGCCAAGCTGTCCACGCGCCTGGTGCCCGACCAGGACCCGGCCCGGATCGAGACGCTGCTGCGGGAGCACGTGGCCCGGGTGGCGCCGGAGGGGGTGCGCTTCGAGGTACGGGCGCTCCAGCACAACCGCCCCTGGCGCGACGACCCGGACGCCCCACTCTTCCGGGCGGCGGCCGGCGCCCTGGAAGATGTCTTCGGCACCGAGCCGGTGCGGGTGACCCACGGTGGCACGCTCCCCATCGCGCCCGAGCTGCGGGACACCCTCCATGCGCCGGTTGCGGTCATGGGGTTCGCCCTTCCCGGCGCCAACATGCACGCCCCCGACGAGTGGTTCGCCGTGGATCACCTGGAGAAGGGGATGAAGACCATGACGCGACTCTACGCGCGGCTGACGGAGGAGTCATGAAGATCCGGGACATGAGCTGGATGCAGGTGGAGCGCTACCTGGAGAAGGACGACCGCTGCGTGGTCCCGCTGGGCAGCACCGAGCAGCACGGCTACCTGAGCCTGATGGTGGACACCATCCTCCCCGAGCGGGTGGCGACGGAGGCCGCCGAGCCGCTGGGCGTGCCCGTCTACCCGGCGCTCCCCTACGGCGTGGCGCCCTACTTCCTCGGGTACCCGGGCACCATCGCCATCAAGCTGGACACGTACCTCCGGTTCGTTCGGGACATCCTGGACAGCCTCCATGGGGCTGGCTTCCGCCGGATCCTGGTGGTCAACGGGCACGGCGGGAACAGCCCCGTCGCCACCATGGCCGTGGAGTGGATGGACGCCCACCGGGAGACCACCGTGAAGGTGCACAACTGGTGGAACGCGCCGGAGACATGGGCGAAGGCCCAGGAGATCGACCCGGTGGCGAGCCACGCGTCGTGGCTGGAGAACTTCCCGTGGACGCGGCTCGAGGGGGTGGAGCTGCCCGACCGGCGGAAAGAGCCCATCGAGCGTGACGTCATGGCGCTCAAGAACCCCGTCGAGGTCCGTAACTACCTGGGCGACGGCAACTTCGCCGGCTTCTATCAGAAGTCCGACGAGGAGATGCTCGCGCTCTGGGCGGTGGCGGTCGCAGAGGTCCGGGCGGCCATGGAGGGCCCGTGGGAGTGATGCGCGACTCGATCCTGGTCTGGGGTGCCGGCGCCATGGGTGGGACCATCGGGGCGCACCTGGTGCGGGCGGGCCACGACGTGGTCTTCGTGGACATCGCCGAGGACCACGTCCGGGCCATGAACGACGGCGGGCTGCGAGTCACGGGGCCCGTGGCCGACTTCGCGGTGGAGGCCGAGGCGGTGACGCCCGAGGCCCTCGAGGGCCGCTACCGCACGATCCTGCTGGCGGTGAAGGCGCACCACACCGCCGGCGCGGTGGAGATCCTGGCGCCGCACCTGGCCGACGAGGGCGTGGTGGTCTCCGTCCAGAACGGGCTCAATGAAGAGGTCATCGCCCGGATCGTGGGGCGGGGCGTTACCTTCGGCTGCTTCGTGAACTTCGGCGCCGACTACATGGAGCCCGGCGTGATCCACTATGGCGGCAAGGGCGCCGTGGTGGTGGGCGAGCTCGATGGGCGGCGCACGCCCCGGGCCGATGGGATCTACGGCCTCTTCCTCGAGTTCGACCCCGACGCCATCCTCACCCGCAACATCTTCGGCTACCTGTGGAGCAAGCTGGCGTACGCGTCCATGCTCTTCGCCACAGCTCTCACCGACGACGCCATCGCCGACACCCTCGCCGCCCCCGCCACCCGCGACGTCTACGCGGACCTCGCCCGGGAGGTGGTGGCCGTGGCCGAGGCGGCGGAGGTCAAGCTCGAGCCGTTCGACGGCTTCGACCCGTCGGCCTTCGCGCCCGGCGCCGGCGAGGTCGCCGCCGAAGCGTCGCTGGACGGGCTGGTGGCCCACAACCGGAAGTCCGCCAAGACCCATACCGGGATCTGGCGCGACCTGGCCGTCCGTCACCGGAAGACCGAGGTCGACGCCCAGCTCGGGCCGGTGGTGACGCGGGGCCGGGAGCTGGGCGTGCCCACTCCGCTGAACGCCCGGCTCATCACCATGATCCACGAGATCGAGGCCGGCGTGCGGGAGCGGGCGAGGGAGAACCTCGAAGAGCTGCGAGAGGCGACGGCATGAACATTCGCTTCGACGATGCCACGGTCATCGTTACCGGCGCGGCCCACGGGTTCGGCCGCGAGATCACCCACCGCTTCGCCGCCCTCGGCGCCCGGGTCTGGGCGTGCGACATCCTCGCCGACGAGCTGGCCGAGACGAAGGCCGGCTGCGACGGCTGGTGCGAGGTCCGCGTCGTCGATGTGACCGACAGGGAGGCGATCGGGGCGTTCGTCGCCGAAGCGGAGGAGGGCGCCATCCCCCAGTCCGGGGAAGGGGGCGGCGGGGCGGTAGACATCCTGGTGAACAACGCCGGCGGTGTCCTCGGCCAGGTCGGGAAGCCGCTGGAGGAGGTCACGCCCGAGGAGTGGCAGGCCATCTTCGACGTGAACACCACGGGCGCGTTCTACACGGCGCAGGCGGCGGCGCCAGGGATGAAGGCGGCCGGGGCCGGTCGCATCATCAACATCTCCAGCGGCGCCGGGTTGGGCGTGAGCCTGACCGGGATCCAGGCGTACGCGTCGGCCAAGGCCGCCCAGATCGGGCTGACGCGCCAGCTGGCCCACGAGCTCGGGCCCCACGGGATCACCGTGAACAACATCGCCCCCGGTTTCGTCCGGTCGAACCCCACCACCGAGGAGCAGTGGCGGTCGTACGGCCAGGAGGGTCAGCGGGAGCTGGTGGACGGGATCGCCATGCGACGCCTGGGCACCCCCGCCGACATCGCCAACGCGGTCCTCTTCCTGGCGTCGGAGTACGCGGGGTGGATCACCGGTGAGGTGATCCGGGTGAGTGGGGGTCGGTGATTCGAGTTCCCGTTCGAGTTCGAATCCGCCGCGCCCCCATTGCCGCGGTCCGATCCGACGTTCACGTTACCCCTCGTCGGAACCCAACGAAGCAACAAGGAGGCGCGTGTGTCTCGTATGATTCGTCTGCCCGCGGCGCTGCTGGCGCTGCTTATCGCGGCCCCGGCGGCCGCCCAGAACTTCCCCGTGGACGACCCGGTGCTCCAGGGCATCTGGGACGAGGGGATGGACAACTCCCAGGTCTACCCGCTGGCCCGGACGCTCCTGGACTCCATCGGGCCCCGGGTGACCGGCTCCAGCGGGCTGGACGCCGCCCATGACTGGCTGGTCGAGCTGTACGGCAGCTGGGGCGTGGATGCCGAGAACCAGCGGTACGGCACCTGGAAGGGGTGGGACCGGGGCATCGTGCACGTGGACCTCATCGAGCCCCGGATCCGGACGCTCGACGCCACGCTCCTGGCCTGGAGCCCCGGCACCGACGGCGAGGTGGAGGGCGACGTGATCCTGCTCCCCGAGCCCGGCGCCGACATGGCCGCGTGGCTGGAGGCGGCCGAGGGCGCGTTCGTGCTGGTCTCGCCGCCGGAGCCGACCTGCCGCCCCCTGGACCAGTGGGAGGAATTCGGTGGCGACGAGATCCTGGCCTCGATCCAGGCCGTCCGTCAGGCCGCCCGCCAGAGCTTCGCCGCCCGCGCGGGTGCCTTCAGCGAGAACGATGCGGAGCTCGTGCAGCGGCTGGCCGAGGCCGGTGCGGCGGGGATGCTGACGTCGAACTGGTCCGGTGGCTACGGCACGCGACGGGTGTTCGGCGATCGGGACGGGCTGGTCCCCACCTTCTCGGTGAGCTGCGAGCATTTCGGGATGCTCTACCGCATGGCCGAAGCGGAGCAGGGCCCCCGGCTCCGGGCCGACGCACAGGCGCAGATGCGGGGTGAGGTCCCGGTGTTCAACACCGTGGCCACGATCCCCGGCACCGAGCGTCCGGACGAGTACATCCTCCTGTCGGCGCACCTCGACTCCTGGGACGGCGCGCCCGGCGCCACCG
Source organism: uncultured Gemmatimonadaceae bacterium (assembly GCA_964605205.1). GTDB lineage: Bacteria > Gemmatimonadota > Gemmatimonadetes > Longimicrobiales > RSA9 > JAWVYT01. Next base: position 764 of record CAZSBL010000178.1, on the reverse strand, counting down.
ACAACGGCACCGGCACCATCATCATGGCCGAGGCCATGCGGCTCCTGAAGCTGCACTACCCGCACCCGAAGCGGACCCTCGTAGTGGGCCATTGGGGAAGCGAGGAGCAGGGGCTGAACGGGTCGCGCGCGTTCGCCGCCGATCACCCGGACATCGTGGCCGGGCTCCAGGCCGTCTTCAACCAGGACAACGGCACCGGCAAGATCGCCCGGGTCAGCATGCAGGGGCTCATGGACGCCGGCTCGCACTTCGCCGGCTGGCTGAGCGCGCTCCCGGCCGAGCTCACCGGTGACATCGACATCACCTTCCCCGGCACCCCGGGCGGGGGTGGCAGCGACTATGCCGCGTTCACCTGCGCCGGTGCCCCGTCGTTCGGGCTCTGGGCCAACTCCTGGGACTACGGGACCTACACCTGGCACACGAACATGGACACGCTCGACAAGATCGCGTTCGACAACGTGCGCCATAACGCCGTGCTCATCGCCATGCTGACCTATATGGCGTCCGAGGACCCGGAGTTCATCGACCGCCAGCGCCGCCCGGTCCTGCCCATCAACCAGCGGACCGGCGAGCGGATGGAGTGGCCCGCGTGCCAGCCGCCGGACCGCACCTGGGAAGGGTACGGACGCTAGACGCGACCGCCGTTTGCGGGGACTCCGCGCCTGGTCAACCGCGGAGCTGCGGAGGCGCGGAGCACGCGCGGAGAACCTCCTGTGAGTTTGATCCGGGCAGGGCAGACTTGTCAGCGGAAGACGCAAGCTCTG
>CAZSBL010000177.1:0-6215 GCA_964605205.1 uncultured Gemmatimonadaceae bacterium | reverse complement strand
GATCGTCCCTACGTTTACGTGCGGCTTCGTCCGCTCGAACTTCGCCTTTGCCATTCGCTCGTCTCCCTACCCGTTGATCTCGGAGATGATCTCTTCGGCCTTCGTCTTCGGTACTTCCTCGTAGCGCGAGAACTGCATCGTGTAGACCGCCCGCCCCTGCGTGATCGACCGGAGCGTGGTGGAGTACCCGAACATCTCGGCCAGCGGCACGGTCGCGCCGATGACGTGGGCGTCGGACCGCTGCGTCATCCCGCCGATCTTGCCCCGGCGGCCCGACAGGTCACCCATGACATCGCCCATGTACTCCCCGGGCGTAACGACCTCCACGTCCATCACCGGCTCCATCAGCACCACGCCCGCCCTCTTGACGCCTTCCTTCATGGCCATCGAGCCGGCGATCTTGAACGCCATCTCGCTCGAGTCCACGTCGTGGGAGGAGCCATCCACCAGCTCCACCCGCACGTCGATGAGGGGGTAGCCCGCCAGGACGCCGCCTTCCATGGCCTGCTTGAGTCCCTTCTCCACCGAGCCGATGAACTCACGCGGGATCGAACCGCCCACGATCTTGTCCTCGAACACGAACCCGGCACCGGGCTCGCTCGGCGCGATGTTCACCACCACGTGGCCGTACTGCCCGCGACCACCGGTCTGCTTCACGAACTTGGCCTCCACCTTCTCGGCCGCCTTCCGGATCGCCTCCCGGTAGGCCACCTGCGGACGCCCGATGTTCGCGTCCACCTTGAACTCGCGCTTCAGCCGGTCGACGATGATCTCCAGGTGCAGCTCGCCCATCCCGGCGATGATGGTCTGACCCGTCTCCTCGTCGGTGTGGACCCGGAACGTCGGGTCCTCCTCGGCCAGCTTGACCATCCCCTGGTTCAGCTTGTCCTGGTCCGCCTTCGTCTTCGGCTCGATAGCCAGCTCGATGACCGGCTCCGGGAACTTCATCGCCTCCAGGATGATCGGCTGGTCCGGATCGCACAGCGTATCGCCCGTGCTCACGTTCTTCACCCCGATGGCCGCCGCGATATCCCCGGCGAACACCTCCTCGCGCTCCTCCCGGTGGTTCGCGTGCATCTGCAGCAGGCGGCCCACCCGCTCCTTCGAGTCCTGCGTGGAGTTGTAGATGTACGTGCCCGCCGGCAGCGACCCGCTGTAGACCCGGAAGAACGTCAGCTTCCCGACGTACGGGTCCGTGGCGATCTTGAACGCCAGCGCCGCGAACGGCGCGTCGTCATCCGCCTCGCGGGTCTCGAACGTCTCGGCGTGGTGCGGCAGGTGCCCCTCGATGGCCTCCACGTCCAGCGGGCTCGGCAGGTAGTCCACGATGGCGTCCAGCAGCTGCTGCACGCCCTTGTTCTTGAACGCCGACCCGCACAGGACCGGCGTGATCCCGTTCGCGATGGTCGCCTTCCGGATCCCCCGCCGGATCTCGTCCTCGCTCAGCTCCTCGCCCTCCAGGTACTTCTCCATCAGCTCGTCGTCGTACTCGACGGCGGCCTCCACCAGCTCGTGGCGGAGCGTCTCGACCTGGTCCACCAGTCCGTCCGGAACCGGGCCCTCTTCCCACTTCGCGCCCAGCATGTCGTCATCGTAGACCAGCTCCTTCCGCTCCACGATGTCGATCAGACCGTTGAACGTCTCCCCGGCGCCCAGGGGCAGCTGCACCGGGAACGCCCGCGCCCCCAGCCGATCCTTGATCATCTCGACCACCTTCAGGAAGTCGGCGCCCACACGGTCCATCTTGTTCACGAACGCGATCCGCGGCACGCCGTACCGATCGGCCTGCCGCCACACCGTCTCCGACTGCGGCTCCACGCCGCCCACGGCGCAGAAGAGCGCCACGGCCCCGTCCAGCACCCGCAGGCTCCGCTCCACCTCCACGGTGAAGTCCACGTGCCCGGGAGTGTCGATGATGTTGATCCGGTACTCTTCGTCGCTCCGCTGCCAGTGCGCGGTGGTCGCGGCGGACGTGATGGTGATCCCCCGCTCCTGCTCCTGCTCCATCCAGTCCATGGTGGCCGCGCCGTCATGCACCTCGCCCATCCGGTGCACCCGGCCTGTGTAGAACAGGATACGCTCCGTGGTCGTGGTCTTCCCGGCATCGATGTGCGCCATGATGCCGATGTTCCGCAGCTTCGTCAGCGGTGTCTTCCTAGGCATTCCCTACTCAACAATCCAGTCTATCGTCCCAGTAGTCCGCGGACGGTGCGATTCCCGGCGCCCCGTCCGCGGCAGCCGCATCGCCCCGCCGCCTTCGCGGGGTTGCGGCCCTATCGTCTTTTGGGATCCAAGATCTATGAGCTAAGAGCTAAGTGGTCCCGGGCTCGGCCCGGCTCGCGACGCTTCGTCTTCCGCCGGAAACCCGGCCCCTGCCGCGCACTACTCAGATCTTAGTTCCCAGATCTCAGCTCTCCCTCCTACCACCGGTAGTGGGCGAACGCCTTGTTCGCCTCCGCCATCCGGTGCGTGTCTTCCTTCTTCTTCACCGCGCTGCCCTCGTTCCGGCTCGCCGACAGCAGCTCCGCCGCCAGCCGCTCGCCCATGTTCTTCTCCGAGCGGCCCCGGCTGAAGCTGATCAGCCACCGCATGGCCAGCGCCGTGCGCCGCGACGCTTGCACCTCCACCGGCACCTGGTACGTGGCACCGCCCACCCGTCGGCTCTTCACCTCCACCGACGGACGGACATTGCTCAGCGCCTGCTCGAACACCTTGAACGCCGGCTGCCCGGTCTTCTCCTCGATCACCTGCATCGCATCGTAGAAGATGCGCTCGGCGGTGGACTTCTTGCCGTCCACCATCAGGTTGTTGATGAACTTCGTCACCTCGTCGGACCCGTACTTCGGGTCCACCGGCACTTCACGGCGATCCGCTGTCTGTCGTCGGCTCATCTTAGCTCGGCTTCTTGGCTCCGTACTTCGATCGACCCTGCTTGCGATCGGACACACCACTCGCATCCAGCGTGCCGCGAATGATGTGATACCGCACGCCCGGCAGGTCCTTCACTCGCCCACCCCGGATCATCACGATCGAGTGCTCCTGCAGGTTGTGCCCTTCTCCGGGGATGTAGGCCGTCACCTCGTACCCGTTCGTCAGTCGTACTCGGGCCACCTTCCGCAGCGCCGAGTTCGGCTTCTTCGGCGTGGTGGTATACACGCGCGTGCATACCCCCCGCTTCTGCGGGCTCCCTTCCAGGGCGGGCACCTTGTTGCCCTTCTGGACCTGCTTGCGGCCCTTCCGGACGAGCTGGTTGATCGTCGGCATTCGTTCCCGTTTTTCTGCAACGCTATCGGCGAAAAAACGCGGGGACACTCGCCCCCGCCGCACTCACCCGGCCCTCCGTTGGCCGGACAGACTTGAAAAGTTAAGCGCGGCCCCCTGAAGTGTCAAGGAGCCGCGCTCGACCCTTTCCCGCACCCGTCCCGCACCCGCGTGCCGCGGGCGCCCGGCCGTCAGTCGAGGGTGAGCTCGACCTTCTTCTCTTCTTCCGCCTTGCCCAGCGCGGCGAAGGGGTCCTCCTCGCGCTCGGTCCAGTCGGCGGCGGCCTTCCCCATGGGCTCGTCCACGAGGAACTCGATGTCGTGGTAGCGGTAGATCCCCGTGCCGGCCGGGATCAGGTGCCCGATGATGATGTTCTCCTTGAGCCCCTTGAGGTCGTCGCGTGCGCCGCGCACGGCGGCGTCGGTCAGGACGCGGGTGGTCTCCTGGAAGGAGGCGGCGCTGATGAAGCTCTCGGTGGTGAGGCTGGCCTTGGTGATCCCGAGCAGAAGGGGCTCGCTGCGGGCGGGGGTGCCGCCCCTGGCGATGATCTTCTGGTTGATCTCCCGGAAGTCGCCCCGGTCCACGTGCTCGCCCTCGAGGAGGTCGGTCTCGCCCGGATCGGTGATGCGCACCTTCTGGAGCATCTGCCGGACGATGACGCCGATGTGCTTGTCGTTGATCTTCACGCCCTGCAGCCGGTAGACCTCCTGGACCTCGTTCAGGAGGTACTCCTGCACGGCCCGCGGGCCCTTGATCTTGAGGATGTCGTGGGGGTTCACGGGACCCTCGCTGAGGCGGTCGCCGGCCTGGACCCGGTCACCCTCGTGGACCCGCAGGTGCTTGCCGACGGGTACGCTGTAGGTCCGGGCATCGCCGGTCCCGGGCGTGACGAACACCTCGCGCTTGCCTCGCTTGATCCCGCCGAAGGAGACTTCACCGTCGATCTCGGTGATGACGGCCTGGTCCTTCGGCTTGCGGGCCTCGAACAGCTCGGCCACCCGGGGCAGGCCGCCGGTGATGTCACGGGTCTTGTAGACCTCACGGCTGATCTTGGCCAGCGTGGTCCCGGGCTCCACCTCCTGCCCGTCGGCGACCGTGAGCTGCGCGCCCACCGGCACGATGAACTCCCGGAGCTTCTCGCCCTTCGAGTCCTCGATGGCGATGGCCGGGTGCAGCTTCTTCTCCCGGTCCTCGATGATGACGAGCTGCCGGCGGCCGGTGGACTCGTCCAGCTCCTCGCGGACCGTCACCTCGTCGACGATGTCGACGAACTTGATGGTGCCGGGCTGGTCGGCCACGATCGGCTCCGAGTACGGATCCCAGCTGAAGAGCAGGTCGCCGGCCTCCACCTCGTCGTCTTCGTCCACCGCCAGCGTGGCGCCGTACGGCACGGTCAGGCGGCTGCGGACGGCGCCGTCCCTGGTCTTCATGACGATCTCGCCCTCGCGGCTGGTCACCACCCGCTGTTCCTCCGGGGTCTTCACGGAGGCGATCCGCTCGAAGCTGATGGCGCCGTCGACCTTCGACTTCCGCTGCGTCTGGGCCGCGATCCGGGAAGCGGTACCACCGATGTGGAAGGTCCGCAGCGTCAGCTGCGTGCCCGGCTCACCGATGCTCTGGGCGGCCAGGATCCCCACGGCCTCGCCCAGGTCCACGGTCTTCAGGGTGGCCAGGTTGCGGCCGTAGCACTGACGGCAGATCCCGCGGCGGGACTCGCACGTCAGCACGCTCCGGATCCGGACGCTCTGGATCCCGGCGTCCTCGATGGCGTCGGCCGCGTCCTCTCCGATGAGCTCGCCGGCCGTGACGATCTGCTCGCCGTCGATGGGATCGATCACGTCCTCGAGCGCCACGTTCCCGGCGATCCGGTCCATGAGGGGCTCGATGATGTCCTCACCCTCCTTCAGGGCGGTCATCTCGATGCCCAGCACCGTGCCGCAGTCGTCCTCGGTGATGGTCACGTCCTGGGCCACGTCCACCAGACGACGGGTCAGGTAGCCGGCGTCGGCCGTCTTCAGCGCCGTGTCGGCCAGCCCCTTCCGGGCGCCGTGGGTGGAGATGAAGTACTCCAGCACCGTGAGCCCTTCCCGGAAGTTCGACTTGATGGGGCTCTCGATGATCTCGCCGATCCCACCGGTCAGCTTCTTCTGCGGCTTGGCCATCAGGCCCCGCATCCCGGCCAGCTGGCGCATCTGGTCCCGGTTCCCCCGGGCCCCGGAGTTCATCATCATGTAGACCGGGTTGAACCCGTTGTTGGCCCGCTCCAGGTGACCCACCATGGCGTCGGCCACGTCATTGTTGGCGTGGGTCCAGGTGTCGATCACCTTGTTGTAGCGCTCCCCGTTGGAGATGACGCCGTTCTGGTACGCCCGCGTGAAGCGCGCGACCTCTTCATCGGCATCGGCCAGGATCTCGCCCTTCTCCTCGGGGATCTGCAGGTCCACGAGCCCCACGCTGATCCCGCCGAGGGTGGAGTAGCGGAACCCGAAGTCCTTGAGCGAGTCCAGGAACTCCACGGTGGGGCCGAGCCCCACGTTCCCGTACGCCTGGGCGATCACCTCGCCCAGCTCCCGCTTCCCCATGGTCTGGTTCCAGAAGCCCAGCTCCTCGGGCACCACGGAGTTGAAGATGACGCGCCCGACTGTGGTCCGGACCCACTTCCCCTTCCGGGGCTCGTCCGGATCGGCTTCCGGATCCCGGCGGTCCACCCAGAACCGGCACGGCGTATGGAAGTCCACCCGCTCCAGCGCCAGGTCGGCCTCCGCCTCGGCGAACCGGCCGTAGCGGGGCGCGTGCTCGTACAGCTCCTCGAGCCGCGCCTCGCCCTCCTCGCGGCGCTCCTTGCTGAGCTTCGGCGCCTTGAGCGCCTCCTCGGCATCGGCCACGTCCAGGTTCGGCTTGGTCAGGAAGTAGCTCCCGATGACCATGTCCTGGGTCGGGCTCGCCACCGGCCG
>CAZSBL010000176.1:0-6320 GCA_964605205.1 uncultured Gemmatimonadaceae bacterium | reverse complement strand
GGTCGATGGCGGCCAGCAGCCGCGCCGCATCCTCCGCCCACAGCTCTCGACGATACCGGTTGGAACGGGGTACGCCGATAGCTGGACGCACCACGACGCGTGCGCGGGCTTCGCGCCCGTGCGTACCGCGCGACCCGATTCCGTGCCCGTAACCGTGGGCGTTCCCGTATCCCCGCGCGGCGGTTTCGCTTTTCATCGCCGCGCCCCGGACCATGCGGCGAAGGTGGGAGATCGCCCCGATCCCCTCGCCGCCGAGAATCAGGGAATCCCCCACTGCGCCGCACGTCGCTCCGGCCCATGATGGCGGCATGCTGGAGAGGAGCGAGTCAACCCCCATCGATCCGTTCGCTGACGCGGCCGCGGCGCAGGCGTACGCGAAGCGTGCGGCCCGGACGGCCCGGTTCATGTACCGATCCGCCCTGGGCCACATCGTGGAGCTGGCGCCGCGGCGGCTGCTGGACCTGGGCGCCGGTCCGGGGCTCCTAGCGATGGAGGCGGCGCGACGGCTGCCGACGCTGGAGGTGGTGGCCGTGGAGCGGTCGCCGGCCATGGCCGGTGTGGCCGAAGGCCGGGTCCGAGCCGCGGGGCTGGCGGACCGGGTCCGGGTGGTCACGGGCGATGCCTGCGATGCCACGTTGGCTGCCGATGTCGGCTTCTTCGACCTGGTGGTGAGCACCTACTGCCTGCACCATTTCGCCGAGCCGGTCCGGGCGCTCCGGGTAGCGGCCCGGGCCGCGCCAGCCGGGACCGTACTCTTCCAGGATCTGCGGCCCGTGGGCTGGCTCCGATGGATCCCCTTCCGCGGCGACTTCCTCGACTCGCTCCGGGCCTCGTTCGCGAAGGCGCGGGTCGAGGACGTGGTAGCCCGTGCGCCGGGGCGGCGGTGGGAGGTGATCGAGGAGCCGCCGTTCCTCCTGACCGTGATCGGCCGGCCGCCGGTGTAGGGGGCGCACGGCGACGAGCCGCGGCCGGGGATTTGCACGCCCACTGCCCATCGTGGCAAGGAGCGTATACCCGGAGGTGGACGGGATTCCGGACCAGCACGGCCGCACGGTGATCGTGACGGGCGCGAATACGGGGATCGCGTACCACACGGCGCGGGAGCTGGCGGTCCGGGGGGCGGCCGTGATCCTGGCGTGCCGATCGCTGGAGCGAGGCGAAGCGGCGGCCGCGGCCATCCGGGCGGAGGGCGCGGCCGGTGAGGTCGAGGCTCAGAAGCTGGACCTGGGCGACCTGGCGTCTGTCCGCGCGTTCGCCGCGTTGTTCCTGGCCCGGGGCCACGCCCTGGACCTGCTGATCAACAACGCCGGTATCATGATGACGCCGCATGGCGAGACGGAGGACGGCTTCGAGCAGCAGCTGGGCGTCAACCACCTCGGCCACTTCGCCCTCACGGGGCTCCTCCTGGGTGCCCTGCGCGCGGCCGACGAGGCCCGTGTGGTGAACGTGAGCAGCAACGCCCATCGGTTCGGGCGCATGGACTTCGCCGACCTCATGTTCGACGACGGTGGCTACTCGCCCGCCCGGGCGTACGGCCGCTCGAAGCTCGCCAACCTCCTCTTCACCCGCGAGCTCCAGCGACGCTTCGAGGCGGGCGGCCAGGACACCATCGCCGTGGCCGCCCACCCGGGGTTCGCCGCCACCGAGCTGACCCGGCATCTCGAGCGGCGGTGGACGGTCCGTTTACTGCTCCCGTTCCTCTCCTGCGTGGCCCAGAGTGCCGAGATGGGGGCACTGCCCACGCTCCGGGCCGCGGTGGATCCGGACGCCGAGGGCGGCGACTACTTCGGGCCTCGAGGATTGATGGAGCAGCGGGGCCACCCGGTGCGGGTAGAGACCTCCGCGGCGGCACGGGATCCCGGTGCGGCTCGTCGTCTCTGCGAGGTCTCGGAGGGGCTGACGGGCGTGACCTACCACGTCTCTCCGGTGGACGGCACCCGGCGTCTCTGAGGACGGCGCGCCTGGCCGGCCTCGGCCCCGCGGCTCAGAGCCCGGCGCTGCCGAGTCTTAACACCCGGACCCCCGGGCCGACGCGCACGGTGTCGGGGACGTAGCCCACGGCGCCCGCGTGTCGCCGGACGAACTCGAGGACTTCATTGACGGTCCGCAGCTCCGGCGGCGGCACGTCGCGGCCCCGGAAGACCTGCTGCTGCCAGAACGTCTTCACGAGGGAGACGGTCTTGTGGAGCACGGTGTGAGAGAAGGTATCGCGGACGGGATGGTCGGTGCCGAGATCCACGGGACGGACGGTCTCCCCATCCGGCCACGTGATCGTCTTTTTCAGGAAGAAGGCCGCGGCGGTTTCGGTAGTGACGTTGTCCACGGGGTTCCGGCCGTTCACGATGAGCTGGAACCCCTGGGCCCGCGCCCCGTTCGCCGACAGGGCAACGGTGCAGACCAGTGCGCCGGACAGGAAGAGAGTGCGTAGGGTCATGGGAATCAGAAGCTGGCCGCGATGCTCACGATCAGGTAGCCCGTCTCGAGCGACGGTCCGGTCACGTCCACGAACCGCTCCATCCCGTACCCCTCGACCCGGTGTGCCTCGATCTTCAGCTGGAGCTCGGGCCGGAAGGCGTAACGGGCGCCGAGGGCGTAGTCGCGGTTGAAGTCCAGTGTCTCGGCGCCGCCCGGTGTATCGAAGCGCATGTCGGCGAATTCCGCCTGAGCGTTGATGGAGAGGCCGCGCCAGAGCCGGACCCCGCCCTGGACGTAGTATGCCGTGTAGCTCCAGTCCGAGCCGTGGATCTCCTCGTACTCCGCCCGGATCGAGCCGAGCGGTCGGTCCGCCTCAACCGACGCCTGCCAGATGAACGCGGCCTCCGGCTCGGAGTCCGGCCCGGTTTCCTCGTCGTACTTCTGCGCTCCGATCCCTACCCGGATCCCGTCGATGGGCGCGTACAGCCAGATCTGCCCGCCCACCACGTCTTCGATGCGGGCGGCCCAGATGTACGGGCCGGTGACGGCGTGCCCGCTGAAGACGAAGTCGTAGCTCCCGGCGTAGGCGTTGGCCTCCAACTCGAAGCCGCCGATGGGTGGCGTCTCGGCGGTCATGGCGAGCCCGTCGAGGGCATCGGCGGTTTCTGAGTAGAAGCTGAACGGAGCGCGGAAGAACGGGAGGAGCGTGCCGGCGTCGCGGACCTCGTTCCACAGTCCCCGGGGAAGGGGGAGCCGTCCCACACGAAGGGACCCGAGTCGGAACCGGTGCTGATAGAACCCCCAGTCGAGTGTGACGTCGCCGGCGAAGCCCGACGCCGGGTTGATCCCGAATGCTTGGTGGCTGAACTGGATGACGAGCTGGTCGAAGTCGGTCATCCCGTAATGGAACTGCACGGCCAGTGCCCGATAGTCCGTGGTCCCATCGGTCGGGATCCCGAGGACCGGATGATCGGTGGCGTGGGCGTACGCCTGGGTCAGATACCCGTGTACTGTCAACCCCCTCGCCTGGGCGCCCACCTGGCCAGGCAGGACGCCCGCCACCGCGAACGCCATCACCACACCCCACGTGACCCGCGTCATAGATCGATCCCTTTCCGGCCCTGGTGCCGACGCCGGTGCCCGGCGTTCTCCGAACCCCTCTCGGCGATGAAGCTTCGGCACGGGCGGTGGGAAGTTGAGCCGGGTTCCCGGAGCTCAAGCCCGCAGCCCGGCCGTCGATACTCGATCACGTGTATGCCATCCTGGGGGAGGGAGCGAGACGGATGAAGCGGTCGAAGTGGATGGCGCGGTTCGCGGCGGAGGCACCGCTCAGTGTGCGCATCGCACTCATCCCCGCGGTGGCGGCGCTTGGCTTCCTGATCACGCTGGCCGCGATCCAGCTCTCCGCCGATGCCGGGCAGCGTCGCCTCGAGATCATCCACGAGGGGTACGGCCCGTCGCTGACCACGAGCCGGGACATGGCGACCACGTTCACCACACTGCAGCGGGCGCTGCAGGATGCCGTGACCATCGCCGAGCTGGAGGCGCTCTCGGAGGCCGACTCCCTGGCGGCGAGGTTGCGGGGGCTGCTGGCTGCGGCCCGGGCGAACCCGGTCAACGACCCGATGGCCATCGACTCCCTACGGCACGGGTTCGATGCGTACTACCGGCTGGTCCGGACGGCGAGCGTCGACATGATCGAGAACGCCCGCGCGCCGCCCGACCTGCCACGGCTGCGGGCGATCCGCGAGGGCTACAACGCGCTGCAGGCCCGCCTGGGTCGGCGGATCGGTGCCGACGAGGAGCGGATCGCCGAGGCGCTGGCCGATGTGATCCGGTTCCAGGAGGACGCGGCCATCGTGAGTGCCGTAGTCCTGCTGGTCTTCGTCCTCGGGCTGGCCGCCCTGGCCAGCCACACCTGGCGCCGCGTGCATCACGCACTGGCCCGGGTCCACGAAGCGGCTTCCGCCATCGCCGGCGGAGACCTCGACCGATCGATCCGGTTCCAGGACGCGGTGGACATCCGTGAGCTCACGGGGCCGTTCCAGGCCATCGTCCACTACATCCGCGACATCGCCGACGCCGCGGACCGGCTCGCGCGCGGCGACACCTCGGTCCGGATCGAGCCGCGCTCGGAACGCGACCGGATCGCCCGGGACATCCGCCGGGCCCTCGACGCCCGCACCAGCATCGAGGGCGAGCTGCGCAGCGCAGAGGAGCAGGCGCGGCACGCACAGAAGATGGAAGCGGTGGGTCGCCTGGCCGGGGGGATCGCACACGACTTCAACAACCTGCTGACGGCCATCGGCGGCCACGCGAGTCTCGCCCTCGACCGCCTCGATGGCCACCCGGCCGCGGCCGACGTGGTCGAGGTCCAGGGCGCGGCCGACCGGGCCGCGGGGCTCACCCGCCAGCTACTGGCGTACAGCCGGAAACAGGTGCTGCACACCCGCGTCACCGACATGAACCGGGTGGTGGACGAGACCGTACGGATGATGCGCCCCATCATCGGTGAGCACATCGAGATCACGGTCCGGCCCGAGAGCCACCCCTGGCCCGTGGTCATCGACCCCGGGCAGATCGAGCAGGCGCTGGTCAATCTCCTGGTCAACGCCCGCGACGCCATGGTCGATGGCGGCCGGGTCACCATCGAGACCCGCAACGTGGAGCTGGGCTCCGAGTATCGCTCCCGCCGCCCCGCCGTAGAGCTGGGTGACTACGTCCTCCTCTCCGTCACCGATACCGGGCCGGGGATCCCGGCGGAGGTCCGCGACCGGATCTTCGAGCCCTTCTTCACCACCAAGCCGCAGGGGAAGGGCACAGGCCTCGGCCTCTCCATGGTCTACGGGCTGGTGAAGCAGAGCGATGGTGAGATCTGGGTCTACAGCGAGGAAGGGAAGGGCACGACCTTCAAGCTCTACTTTCCCCGAGGCGCGGATCAGCTGCCCGATGATCCGGAAGACACCGTGGGGGGGAACGGCGCCCGGCCCACCGACGGGACCGAGCGGATCCTCCTGGTGGAAGACGACCCGGCGGTCCGCGGACTGGCGCGCAAGGTCCTCTCCCGCCACGGCTACGACACCCTCGAGGCCGCCGACGGCGCCAGCGCCATCGAGGCCTTCGATCAGCTCGAAGGGATCGACCTTCTCATCACCGACGTGGTCATGCCGGGCATGAGCGGATGGGAGCTGGCGACGGCGCTCCGAGAGCGGCAGCCCACGCTCCGTGTCCTCTTCATGTCCGGGTACTCGGCGGCAGTGGTCGAGAAGCCCGACGCCTTCCACACCGAGCTGGACTACCTGGAGAAGCCGTTCACCCCGGCCGCTTTCGCCATGAAGGTCCGCGAGATCCTCGACGCCGCTCCCCTGCACCTCGTTTGAGCTAGCTCCGCAGCGGCCGCTACGCCGGGCCCGCCCCGGATGCACCGACGGCCGCCCCGGTCTCCCGGGACGGCCGCCGGTCGCGACCCGTGGGCCGCTGCGTCAGAGCCTCGGCTCAGACGGCGCGGACGTTCTGCGCCGCGGGGCCCTTCTGGCCCTGCACCTTCTCGAACTCCACCGTCTGACCCTCGGCCAGGCTCTTGAAGCCCTCGCCCTGGATGTCGCTGTGATGGACGAAGCAATCATCGCTGCCGTCCTCGGGCTGGATGAAGCCGAAGCCCTTCTCGTCGTTGAACCACTTCACGGTTCCCTTGGTCATGCCGTACTCCCTGTGTGTTGAACTGGTGCCCTCGGGGTGCGGCATCTCCGTACCTCTCGAACTCACCTAGTCTCTGGCGTGCAACAAAAAAAGACCCGGGCGCTAGCGCCCAGGTCCCGTTATCGTTGCTGGTTCCGGCCGTGCCGGAGCTTTTCGCCTTGCCACAAGGTGTAAGGATCGGATTCGCGTGTCAAGCGCTCCCTCAC